>NZ_JBALUY010000048.1:0-5412 GCF_036963605.1 Phenylobacterium sp.
CCCGCTCATGCGCCGCCCGGCTGTCCTGAACCCATGCGGCGATCGACTCCCGGGTGAAGGGCCGCGGCAGGTCATAGATCGGGTCCGACACACGAGGATCGGACAGCAGGGTGAGCAGCCCGTCCACATGCGCAGGCCCGGCCAGCACCCGGTCGCTCGCCGCCCGCACAGCGTTCCGGATCGCGGCAGCCTCTTCCGGGCTCGCCTGCAGCACGGTCACCGGCGGCGCGCTCATGGCCCTGCCGCCCTAGCCGATCTTCACCCCCGGCGGCGGGACCGAGTCCTCCGGCACGAAGAAGTCCGGCATCAGGGGGGCGGTGGGATCGACCCGGTACTTGTCGAAGTCCCGTTCGCCCTCGCCATAGAGGAAGGTGTCGTCGATCAGGAAGTTGCCGGTGAAGTCCCGGGCGGGCTTGTTGAAGATGGCGTAGGCCGCATCGGCCATGATGTCGGTGGTGCGGCAGCTCTTCATGCCTTCCTCGCCGGCCAGGGCGAACTGGATGGCGGCCGTCGCGATGCCGGTCCGGGGCCAGAGCGCGTTGAAGGCGATCCCGTCCTCGCGGAACTCCTCGGCCATGCCCAGCACGCACATGCTCATGCCGAACTTGGCCATGGTGTAGGCCACATGGCCCTTGAACCAGCGCGGGTTCATGTCGAGCGGCGGCGACAGCATCAGGACGTGGGGATTGGCGCTGCGCTTCAGGTGCGGAATGCAGGCCTTGGAGGTGAGGTAGGTCCCCCGCGCATTGACCTGGTTCATCAGGTCGTAGCGCTTCATGTCGGTGGCCAACGTGCCGGTCAGCTGGATGGCCGAGGCGTTGTTCACGCAGATATCGATGCCGCCGAACCTGGCGGCCGCCTGCTCGACGGCGTCCATCACATTGGCCTCGTCGCGGACGTCGACGATCAGCGGCAGGGCCTTGCCGCCGGCCTTCTCGATCTCCTCGGCGGCCGAATAGATGGTGCCGGGCAGGTGCTTGTGGGCTTCTGCCGTCTTGGCCGCGATGGCGACATTGGCGCCGTCCCGGGCGGCGCGCAGCGCGATGGCCAGGCCGATGCCGCGGCTGGCGCCGGTGACGAACAGGGTCTTGCCTTGCAGGCTCATAGGGTCGCTCCCACGGTTTCTTCCGACAGGATCCACAGCCGTTCGGCGGCTTCGGGATCCAGGGCGTGGTCCATCACGCCGTGACTGGGCTTGTCCTTGGTCCAGGGCATGGCCACCGAGCAGTCCTCCAGATAGAGGCCGCCCTCCCCTTCCAGCTCGTCGGCCACGGCGGCCCAGACGCTGGTGGAGGCGCCCTGTTCCGGGGTCTTGAAGCCCTCGACGGGCTTGCCCTCCTCATCCAGCCAGCCCATGGCCGCCATCTCCTCATGGGAGAGGTGGCGCTGCAGCGGGGTCATGATGCCGCCGGGCATGACGGCGTTGGCGTTGATGCCGTGCTCGGCGAAGCGTTCGTCAAAGGCCACAGCGAAGAGCGCATTGGCCGTCTTGGACTGCCCATAGGCCTCCCACTTGTCGTAGGGGCGATTGCGGTAGTGGATGTCGTCGAAATGGATCGGGCTGCGGCGATGGCCGATGGACGACAGGCTGACCACCCGTGCGGCGCGGTCTTCCTCGGCGGCGTTCATCAGGGCCCGGGCCAGGCCGATGCTGAGCAGGAAGTGGCCGAAGTGGTTGACCCCGATCTGCATCTCCAGCTCGTCGGAGGTGTAGCTTTGCGGGCAGGCCATGACGCCGGCATTGTTGATCAGCACGTCCAGGGGCTGGTCCCCCCAGGCGTCGACGAAGGAACTGACCGAGGACAGGCTGGCCAGGTCGAGGGTGCCGGCCACCACCTTGTCGGCGCCGATGCTCTCATTGATCTGGACCGCAGCCCGCTCGCCGGCCGAGCGGTCGCGCACCGCCAGCATGACGTCGGCCCCGGCGCCGGCCAGGGCCCGGGCCGTCTCCAGGCCGATGCCGCTGGCGCCGCCGGTGACGATGATGTTGCGGCCGTTCAGGTCGTGCTCGCCGGCCACGATGCGGGCCGGGGTGAAGGCGCCGAACCTCACCGGCCGCCGACCTTGGCGAAGTCGGGCGCCCGCTTTTCGGCGAAGGCTGCGAAGGCCTCCTTGGCCTCCGGCGACTTGAGCTGGTCGGAGAAGTGGCGGCCCTCCTGATCCATCCGCTCGGCCAGGGCGACGGGATCGCGCATCAGGGCCTTGGTGATGGTCACCGCCGCTGGCGGCCGCGCAGCCACCGCCAGGGCAGCGGCGCGGGCCCGGGCGCGCAGCTCGGCGCGGGGCAGGACCTCGTTGGCGATGCCCCAGGCCAGGGCCTTCTGGGCGTCCACCGCCTCGCCAAGCACGAACATGGAGAAGGCCCGGGCGTGGCCGATGCGGCTCGGCAGGGTCAGGCTGGAGGCCGCCTCCGGCACCAGGGCGAGGTTCACGAACGGCGTGGTCAGCACCGAGTCCTCGCTCAGATAGACGAGGTCGCAATGCAGCAGCATGGTTACGCCGACCCCCACGGCGCGGCCGTTGACCGCGGCCACCAGCGGCGTCTTGGCCCGGGCGAGCGCCGCCAGCAGCGGATTGCCGCCGCGGCGGGCCTCATTGGCCGGCGCCTCACCGGCGTTGACCGCGGCGAAGTCTGAGAGGTCGTTGCCGGCGGTGAACATGTCGCCCTCGGCCTGGATCAGAACGCAGCGGACATCCTTGTCGAACTCCGCCCCGTCGATGGCGTCGCCCAGGGCCTGGTACATGTCCCGGGTCAGGGCGTTCTTCTTTTCCGGGCGATTGAGGGTCAGGGTCAGGACCCCGTCGGACGTCTGCGCGATCACATGGCTCATGTGAGGGTCCTCTCGATTGGTCTTACTTCGTAAATTCTAGGCCCTGAGGCCGGACCCGTCGACGTTGTTCTGAACAGGGCGTCGCGGTTCGTCGCATCGCCCTGCGTCAGCCCCTGTTCATGTCCGCCCAGCCAGGATCATGAATGAAGACGAGGACGACATCCCGCACCTCGCCCGAAGCTTGACCACGTTTTGACCCAAGATCTCGGCGTTCTTCCAGTTCCGCTGCGGAAGACTCGACCTTGACCCCACTGGTTCGCGGAGGCTTATCTCCGCGCAGAGGAACCACCCCCAGGAGATGAAGTAATCATGAGGCGTATGACAATTGGGCTCGCCGCAGCCCTGGCCGTGGTCGCCCTGGCGCCGGCCGCAGTGATGTCGCAGTCCCGCGACGCCGGCGTCACCGAGAAGGCTCGGACCCAAGGCATGGCCGAGGCCCCCGCCCTGGCCCAGGCCGCCGGTCTGAACTGCCAGATCGTCGACGCCCGTCTGGTCGGCAAGAATGAGGATCGCAAGGCCAAGACCTCGACCTCCTACTACGAAGTCGATTGCCAGGACGGCATGGGCTTTGTGATGGAAGCCGTGTCCGGCGGCGCCACCAACCTGTTCACCTGCCTCGAGGCCAGCGCCCCGACCGAGGACGGCAAGCCCTCGGCCCTGGCGTGCCAGCTGCCCGGCAACCAGAACCCCGGCGCCGAGCTGGCCAAGCTGGCCGCCAAGGACGGCGTCGCCTGCACCGTGGCCGACAGCCGCGCCATCGGCCGCAGCGCCACCAACACCTTCTTCGAGATCGCCTGCGATGACGGCGTCACCGGCTACATCCTGAACACCGGCTATCCGGCCACCGCCGACACCACCGTCGACGCCACCAACTGCCTGATCTACGATCAGGCCTCGACCAATATCAGCTGCGAGCTGGGCGACGCCGCGGCCCGCCTGCGGGTGGTCGATCAGATGGCTGCCAGTGACGCCAAGAGCTGCGCCGTCACCGAGCGCCGCTTCGTCGGCGCCACCACCGACGGCTCCAACTATTTCGAAGCCGCCTGCGAAGACGGCAAAGGCTACATCTACAAGGTGGCCAACACCGGCCAGCTGGCCGAGTCCTGGGACTGCGCCCGCGCTCTGGGCATCCTGGGCGGCTGCACCCTGACCGACGCTCGTGAGGCGGCCACCGAGCAGGCGGCTCTCTACACCCGTCTGGCGCAAGGCGCGGGCTTCGACTGCGAAGTCGACAAGTATGCGATCTTCCCGGCTTCGGGCGGCAAGGACGTGGTTGAGCTGGTCTGCAAGGGCGGCAAGCCCGGCGGCGTCGGCGTGTTCGAAGCCGGCGGCAAGGCCACCGTCTACAACTGCGCCTATGCGCCGATCGCCGGCTATCGCTGCGGTCTGAACGAAGACTCGGCCGCCTATCCGGCCCTGACCGCCGACCTGAAGAAGCACGGCCGCGACAGCTGCGAAGTGTCGGGTCAGCGCCTGGTCGGCAAGACCTCGGACGGCTCGGCCTATATCGAAGTGGCCTGCGCCGACGGCCTGGCCGGCTACATGATCGAGTACAAGCAGAACCCGATCGTCTCCTCCGACGCCCTGGGCTGCGCCTTCGCCAAGGGGATCGCCGGCGGCTGCAAGCTGCCCGGCAACACCTGATCCTTCGGATCAGACGTCACGAAGAAGGGCCCGCGGCGCAAGCCGCGGGCCCTTTGCTTTGCGCGCCGCTTAAAGCCAGCTCAGGCGATGGCCGCCTCGATGAACATCGGCCCCTTGTTGCGCATGGCGCCGGCGAAGGCGGTCTCGAAGGACTCCGCGGTTTCGCAACGGACGGCCGGCAGGCCGAGCGCCTTGGCCATGTCCACCCAGTCGATGCGCGGATCGCCCAGGTCCAGCAACCGCGAGGCCGAGGGGCCAGCCTCGCCCGCCCCCGTGCGTCCCAGCTCGATATTGAGAATCCGGTAGGCGTGGTTGGCGAAGACCACCACGGTGACGTCGAGATTTTCCCGGGCGATCGTCCACAGCCCCTGGACGGTGTACATGGCCGCCCCGTCGCCGTTCAGCGACAGCACCTTGCGGTCAGGACAGGCCACGGCCGCGCCGATCGACAGCGGGATGGCCTGACCGATGGCCCCGCCAGTGAGCGCCAGCACCTCGTGCGGCGCCGCCGTGCCGGTCTGGCTGGCCACGGCGCCGCCCGAGGTCACCGAGTCGTCGCAGATGATCGCGCCCTCCGGCAGGTGGCGGGCGATGGAGGCGCCGGCGGCCTGCGGCGTCATCGGCCCCGTTGGCGCAGCCTCCGGCCGCTTGAGGGGCTGGACCGGGCCAGAGGCCGGAGCGCCCAGGGCGTCGGCCAGGGCGCGCAGGCCAGCTGCGGCGTCCTCGCTCCGGGTCGCCAGGGTCATCAGCTCGCACCCCTCGGGCACCAGCAGGCTCGGCCGGTCAGGATAGGCGAAAAAGGCCACCGGCTGGGTGGTGCCGGCCAGCAGCATCAGGTCGGTCCCGTCCAGGTCGGCCAGGGCCGCCTCGCCGAAATACTGCATGCGCCCCGGTTGGAAGAGGCCGGCGCCGCGGCCCTGCCGCGCGACGAAGGTGT
>NZ_JBALUY010000048.1:5422-25570 GCF_036963605.1 Phenylobacterium sp.
CGGCCAGGACCCGCACCCCGTGGGCCGCAAGCCGCGCGGCCTGGACCATGGCTTCGGCGCGGCAGGCCTGGCCGCCGATCAGCAGGACCGGTTTCTTGGCTGCGCGGATCGCCCGGGCGGCGGCCTCCACGGCCTCGCCGGACGGGGCGGGACGTTCAGGCTTCTTCGCCCTCACCGCGCCGGCCTTGGTTTCGGTCCAGGCGGAGTCGGCCGGCAGGATCAGGCTGACCGGGCCGCCGGGCGGGCCAAAGCTGGCCGCGACCGCCTCGGCCGCCAGGCCGGCCACATCATCGGCGCTGTCGGCCGACTTCACCCACAGGGAGTTCGGGCCGACGATGGTCGGAATGTCGGAGTTCAGCGGCGCATCGTACTGGCGATGATAGGTGGCGTGGTCGCCGACTACATTGACCAAAGGCGTATAGGCGCGCCTGGCGTTGTGCAGATTGGCCAGGCCGTTGCCATAGCCCGGCCCCAGATGCAGCAGGGTGCAGGCTGGCCGATCAGCCATCCGCCCGAACCCGTCGGCGGCGCCGGTGGCTACGCCCTCAAACAGGCAGAGCACCGGGCGCATAGTCGGCTGCCGGTCCAGGGCGGCGACGAACTGCATCTCGCTGGTGCCGGGATTGGCGAAACAGGCGTCGACCTCATTGGCCAACAGGGTCTCGATCAGGGCGTCGGCGCCGTTCATCAGTCAAACACCATCACTTCGGGGGGCGGGGGATCGGCGAAGAGGCGCGACAGCGCGTCTGCGCGGCGGGTTCTGGCCAGGGTCTGGGCGATATAGCCCTTGTCGGTGATCTCGCCGGAAGCGCCATCGGGACCATCGGGCAGGACCAGGGCGCGGGCGATCCGGCCGCCGCCGCGGGCCTCGGCGTTGTAGGCGGCGAGCCCCGCCTGGACGGCGACCTCCACCTCATCGCGGGGCCGGCGGGGGTCAGGATAGAACATCAGGCCCAGGGACGCCTGCCCTTCGCCGCAGACCACAGCGTCGGTGACCGCGCCGCCGATGGCTGAGAGGGCCGCAATCCGCACCTCGCCCACGGCGACGAAGGTGCCGCTGGCCAGCTTGAAATTCTCCGAGATGCGCCCGTCGAAGGCCAGGCCCGCCTCGGGTCGGTCCGGATCCACCAGCCTGGCGGCGTCGCCGAGGATGTAGAAGCCGTCCTCGTCGAAGGACTGGGCCGACAGTTCCGGACGCCCCAGATAGCCAGGCGCCACCTGCGGCCCCTTGACCCGGAACTCCAGCTTGCCGGCGACCGGAACAAGCTTCACCGCCGTGCCGGGGATAGGCAGGCCGATCAGGCCCATGCGGTCATTGGGCCAGTGGACGTTGCACGCGGTGGGGCCGGTCTCGGTGGCGCCATAGCCGCTGGCGAAGCTGATCCGCTCGCCCACCGTGCGCACAGCGACGGCCTGGATGCGGTCGCTGACGTCCTGGCCGAGGCTCGCGCCGCCATACTGCATCAGCCGCAGCCGGGCGAAGAAGGACCGCGCCAGGGCCTCGTCCTTCTCCAGTTCGTCCACCAGCAGCATCCAGCCGGCCGGGACCATGTTGTGATAGGTGGGCGAAATCTCGGTGAGGTTGCGCACCGTCTCGGCGAACCGCGCCGCCGTGGGTTGGCCGGCGTCGATATGGAGCGTCCCACCGCGGGTGGCGCACATGTGCAGGATGGAGTTGGCGCCCAGGCTGTGGCTCCAGGGGGCGGAATTGACGATCACCGGCGGCTCGTCATCGTCGAAACAGGCGGTGATCTGGGCCGAGTTCAGGGCGAGCGCCTGCTGGGTGATGATCACCGCCTTGGGCAGGCCAGTGGACCCCGAGGTCAGCAGATATTTGGCGTGGTGGTCCGGATGCGCGCTGGGCGCCGCCGCCTGGCCGTAGAGCTCGGCGAGCGCGATGTGGCCCGGCCGGCCATGGCTGGCGGCGATCACTGGCAGGCCGGCCAAAACCTCTGCCGACAGGCCGGTGGCGAAGCGTTCGGCGTCCTCGGTGAACACCGCGGCCGGATGCAACACTTCACAGGCATGGGTCAGCCGCGCCAGGTTCGCGCCGGCCAGGCCGTACTGCGGCGAAACCGGCGCCACGGGCGTCCCCTGGCTCATGGCCGCATACATCAGCAGCGCATGGTCGATGCCGTTGTGCGCCAGGATGAGGATCGGCCTCGGCCCGGTCAGGCCGCGGGCCACCAGTCCTCCGGCCAGATGCGTCACCGCATGCCAGGCCTCGCCATAGGTCAGCGTCCGCCACCCCTCGCCCGCGCGTTCGGCCAGCCACACCCGGTCAGGGGCCGCCTCGGCCCAATAGGCCAGGGCCTCATGGGGCGTCTGGAACGCCTGCGAAAATGGCGTGGGATTGGCGAGCACCAACGTCCCATCGGCCCGGCGCTCGACCTCCAGTCGCTTGGCCGCATAGCGCGGATCGCGGAAGGGGGCCGTCTCGATGCGAAGCTCTGCGTCCATATGACTTTATGGACGCGGGTGGCGGCGCCTGAAAAGGGGGGCGTAGCCTGTGGCGGCCGCTCAGCTCGCCAGGGTCTCGGCGAAACGCACAGGCTCGCCGGTCCCTTCGGCCACCACCTCGTCGTCGCGCATGACGACCCGGCCGCGGATGATGGTGGCCATGGGCCAGCCCTTGGCCTCCATCCCGTCGAAAGGCGTCCAGCCGGCGCGGTTGGCCATGGCCTCGTGGGTGATGGTCCGCCGGGCCTTCAGATCGACAATGGTCAGGTCAGCGTCGTAGCCCACCGCCAGCCGGCCCTTGTCGGCCAGGCCAAACAGCCGGTTGGCTCCGTGGCTGGTCAGGTCCACGAAACGCTCGATGGACAGACGGCCCTCCGCCACATGGGTCAGCATGATGGGCACCAGGGTCTGGACGCCGGGCATGCCCGAGGGCGAGGCCGGATAGGGCCTGGCCTTCTCCTCGCGGGTGTGGGGGGCATGGTCGGAGCCGATCACGTCGGTGACGCCGGCCGCCAGACCGCGCCAGAGGCCCGCCCGGTGACGAGCCTCGCGGATCGGCGGGTTCATCTGGGCGAAGCCCTTCAGCCGCTCATAGGCCTCGGGGCCTTCCAGGGTCAGGTGCTGGGGGGTCATCTCGACGCTGGCCACGTCCTTGTGACGGGCCAGGATTTCCACCTCTTCAGCGGTGGTCACGTGCAGGACGTGGATACGCTTGCCAAGCTTGCGGGCGATGCGCAGCAGGCGTTCGGTGGACTCGATGGCGGCCTGGGCGTCGCGCACCTCCGGGTGGCTGGTCCAGTCGCCGGTGCGGGCCAAGCCCCGGCGATCAGCCAGGCGATACTCGTCCTCGGAGTGGAAGGCCGCGCGGCGGTTCACATGGCGCAGCACCTGCTCGACGCCCTCATCGTCCTGCACCAGCAGGGTGCCGGTGGAGGCGCCCATGAAGACCTTGATGCCGCAGCAGCCGGGCAGGCGTTCCAGCTCGCCCAGAAAGCTCGCATTCTCGTGGGTGCCGCCGACGTAGAAGGCGTGGTCGCAATGCATCCGGCCCTTGGCGCGGGCCAGCTTGTCGGCGAGCGCATCGGCGTCGGTGGTGGTGGGCTCGGTATTGGGCATCTCGAAGACGGCGACCACGCCGCCCAGCACCGCCCCGCGCGAGCCGCTTTCCAGGTCTTCCTTCCACTCCAGCCCCGGCTCTCGGAAGTGGACCTGGGTGTCGATGACCCCGGGCAGGACGTGGAGCCCCGCCGCATTGAATCGCTCTGCCGCCGAGGCCTGGGCGAGATCGCCGATAGCGACGATCTTGCCGCCGCGCACGCCGATGTCGGCGGCCCCGCGGCCGTCGTGGTTCACCACCTCGCCCCCATGGACGATCAGGTCATAGGTCTCAGCCATGGCTCGTCTCCGTCTGCGCCAGCAGGTCGTAGGCCGCCCGCGCCACCGTGTCGACGCTGAGATCCATCATGTGACAGAAGCTCTGGTTGAGCTCCGGGTCCTGCTGGCGGATGTGGTCGAAGGTTCGGGCGCCGCGCACCACGCGCGTATGCGGCCCCCAGGGGGCGTAGAGGGTGTCGTCCGAGGGACCGAACAGGCCGAGCGTCGGAGCGCCGGCCGCCGCAGCCATGTGCATCAGGCCCGAGTCGTTGCCGACGAACAGCCGGGCGTGCCGGAGCGCCGCATAGCTGGTCAGCAGGTCGGTCTTGCCCACCAGGTTGATGAACTTGTGGCTGGGCGCCACGTGTCGCAGGGACGCCACGACGCCCATATCGTCCGGGGACCCGAGGACCATCAGCCGCGCCCCATGCAGGGCGCCGCCCTGGCCGAGCAGGCGGATGGCGAGTTGCGCGAACCGCTCAAGCGGCCAGGTCTTGCCGACCCAGTTGGCGGCCGGCGCCAGGGCCAGGATCGGTCCCTCGCCCCGGGTCAGGGCGGCGGCGGCGGCCTCGGTCTCCGGGCTGGTGAAGAGGTGCGGGGCCGGCGGCTCGTCCTCCAGCTTCAGCAGGCGGGCGGCCTCGATCACCTTGTGGACCGGCGCGCCCGGCTGGCGGCGGAAGATCGCCCGGCGCCTGGTGCGCACGAAGCTGGCCATGGCCGAGCCGCGCAGATCGACCACCAGGCCCCAGCGCCGGTGGCGGACCTTGTTCCACAGGGCCAGCCAGTGGCCGCCATTGCGCGCCTTCCGGAAGACGATCACCTCGTCCAGACCCGGCGTGTCCGCAAACAGCGGCGCGGCCGCCGGCCCGGCGACAATGGTGAAGCGGGCGTTGGGAATCTCTTGGCGCAGCTTGGCCAGCAGGCCTGAGGACAGCACCGCATCCCCGATCCGGGTGGCGGTGATGAACAGAATGGGAAAGGACCCTTGCGTCATCGGCCGGTTATAGAGGGCCTCTGGCTGGCGCGCGAGGCGCCGCGACCTTAAGTGCCCTACCATGGTCCAGACCCTGAGCTACGCGCCCCTCAAGAGCCGCGCCGTGATCGCCCTGGGGGGGGCGGAGTGGCGGGATTTCCTGCACAATCTCATCAGCCAGAATGTCGAAACCCTAGCGGTGGGCGAGATCCGCTTCGGCGCCCTGCTGACCCCCCAGGGCAAGGTACTCTACGACCTGTTCGTGATCGGCCGCGAGGACGGCTGCTGGCTGGATGTGGCCGCCGAGCATCGCGACGCCATCCTGCAGCGGCTGATGATCTATCGCCTGCGCGCCAAGGTGACGATCGCGCCCAGCGAGGCCGAGGTCGCGGTGCTGTTCGGCGATGACGAGACCCCCGGCGAAGGCTGGCTGCCCGATCCGCGGCTGCCGGACCTGGGCTGGCGGGGTTATGGCCTGTCTGCCCCGCAGCGCGCGGCCAAGTGCGAGGAGGCCGACTACACGGCCTTCGCCCGTTTCCTGGGCGTGCCGGGGCTTGCCGACTGGGGGATCGAGCAGACCTATCCCATCGAGGCGAACTTCGACCTGCTGAACGGGATCGACTTCAAGAAGGGTTGTTTCGTCGGCCAGGAGACCACCTCGCGCATGAAGCGGCGCGGCACGGTGAAGACCCGGTTCCTGCCGATCGGTTTTGAGGGCGCACCGCCTGCGCCCGGCGCGGAAGTGCTGGCCGGCGAGTTGCGGGCCGGCCAGGTGCTGAGCGGCGCCAAAGGCCTGGCGATGGCCTCCCTGCGTCTTGACCGCATAGACCGCGTAGAGCTGACCGTGGACGGGCGGCCGGTCCGCGTGGTGCGGCCGGACTGGTTCGAACAGGCGCTCACACAGTAGTTTCCGTCACCCTCGGGCTTGACCCGAGGGTCCATGCCCACAGCCGTTCGCCGGTGTTTATGGATGGTCGGGTCAAGCCCGACCATGACGGAAAGGAGTGTTTGGCGTGAAGGGGACCGCGCCCACACTTGCGACCCCCGAAGGCCGCGGCGAGACTTGGTCCATGAGCAGCGAGCTGATTCGATGCGGGTGGCGCGGCATGGCGGGGGACCCGCTGTACGAGGCCTATCACGACACCGACTGGGGCGTGCCGGAGTATGACGCCCGGGCGCTCTGGGAGAAGCTGGTGCTCGACGGCTTCCAGGCCGGGCTCGCCTGGATCACCATCCTGCGCAAGCGCGAGGCCTTCCGCGAGGCCTTCGCCGGCTTCGATCCCGAGATCGTCGCCCGCTTCGGCGAGGCCGACCGCGCCCGGCTGATGGAGAACGCCGGCATCGTGCGCTCCAACGCCAAGATCGACGCGGCCATTGCAAGCGCGCGCATCTATCTGGACATGCGTGACAAGGGCCAGGACCTGTCGAGCTTCCTGTGGGCCTTCACCGACGGAAAGCCGATCCAGAACCGCTGGAGCGAGATCGGCCAGGTCCCGGCCCAGACGCCCCTGGCGGTCGAGGTGTCCAAGGGCCTGAAGGCCCAGGGCTACAAATTCGTCGGCCCGGTGATCGTCTATGCCTTCATGCAGGCCGTAGGCATGGTCAATGATCACCTCACCTGCTGCTTCCGTCACGACCAAGTCGCAGCTATGAGCGCCTGATGGCCCGCAAGCCCGCCCCCCTGCTCCCCGCCCCCCGGCTCGTTGTTCCGGATCTGCTGCTGGAGACCGCCTGCCCCGCGCCCGTCTGCGGCGTGGACGAGGCCGGCCGCGGCCCCTGGGCTGGACCAGTCAGCGCTGGCGCGGTGATCCTCGATCCCGCCCGCGTGCCCGCCGGCCTGAACGATTCCAAGAAGCTGACCGCAAAGGCCCGCGAAGGTCTGGAGATCGAGATCAAGGCTTCGGCCATCGCCTGGGGCGTCGGCTTCGCCTCGGTGGACGAGATCAGCGAGCTCAACATCCTGCATGCCGCGGGCCTGGCCATGTGCCGGGCCATAGAGGCCCTGGCTGTGACGCCGGTCTTCGCCCTGGTGGACGGCAACTATCCATTCAAGCTGCCCTGCCCGGTCAAGACGGTGATCGGCGGCGACGGCAAGTCCTTGTCCATCGCCGCGGCCTCGATCCTGGCCAAGGTCGCCCGGGACCGGCTGATGATCGAGATGGACGAACGCTATCCCGGCTACGGCTTCGCCGGCCACAAGGGCTATGGCGCGCCGGTCCATATCGACGCCCTGGAGCGCCTGGGTCCCTGCGAGATCCACCGCGCCAGCTGGGCGCCGGTGCAGAAGGTGCTTAGGGGCGAGAAGATCGCAGGCGATCTCACCGTTTCTGGGACCGAAGGCCTGCAGGACTGATCGCGACCCGGGTTCGCCGATCGACGGCTCTTGACCTTCAGGCTTCGTCCGCCGCGAATGACAGCCGGGACGTGTTGGCGTGAACAGGGGCTTGGCCGCGGTCATGCAGCCAGGGAAAAAGCGTACGCTGGCGGCGGGACCCGCAACCGGCGAGCCGGGGGCTGAGAGCCTTCTGGCCTCGATCGCCCGCGTGTCGGAAGATGCGCCGGCGGCGGGGGCGCCCCTGTCCCTACCCGCCCAGGCCCTGGCCAGCGCGGCCTTTTCCGGCTCTGGTCGCCTCCTTGTGGCCGACCCCGCCTTCGTGGAGACCTTCGGGCCTGATCCGGGGCTGGAGGCCGCCCCGGCCCTCGGGGCCTATCGCCTCGTGGCGAAGGTCTGCAAGGATGGCTCGGTTGCGGTCCTGCTGATCGCCGCGCCTCTGGTCGCTCGGAGCTGGCCCCTGTCGCCGGCCGTCGCCGCCGCAGCAGGCGGGGCGCAGTGGGTCGCCCTCGCCTACCATCCCTTCGCCCATCCCAGCCTGATCCGGCGGGCCTGCGAGGGCTGGCGCCTGACCTCCCTGGAAACCCGGGTGGTTTCAGCCCTGCTGGGGAACGACAATCTGAGAGCGGCCGCCTGGACGGCGGGCGTCGCCTATGAGACCGCCCGCGAGGCGATCGCCGCGGCGCTGCGCAAGGCCGGCGCCCGCCGCCAGGCCGATCTGGTCCGCCGGCTGCACATGGCCGCTGGCGTAGGGGAATTCGACCTGGCGGAGATCGGTCTGCTCGCGCCTGCCCTTGGTCTAACGCTGCGGCAGGCGGCCGTGTGCCGGCTGGTGGCCCTGGGGCTGACCCGGCCGGAGATCGCAGCCACCCTGCAGATCAGCGAACACGTGGTGAAGGCCGAGCTCAAGCGGCTGTTCGAGACCCTTGGCGTCCGCACCGCCGGCGCCCTTAGCGAAGTGGCCGTCCAGGCCTCTGTCCTCCTGGCGGTGGCCGGCGCCGACAACCTGGCCCATGCCGCCCAGGCCGACGAACTGCGGCCCCTGCGCCTGCTGGGCCGTCCCAAAGCCGGCGGCCGGGTCGCCCTGTCAGACTATGGACCGGCCAGCGGCGCGCCAACCTTCCTGATGCATAGCGCCCTTACGGGCAGCCTGATCGACCGGGGCCTGATCAAGGCGCTGCAACGCCGCGGCCTGCGCCCCATCGCCATCGAGCGGCCGGGCTTTGGCCTGACCGATCCTCCCCAGGGCGAAGCTGAAGCCGCTGTGGCCCGCGCCGCCGCCGACATGGCCCTGGTGGTCGAGGCGCTGAAACTGAAGCCGGTGCGGCTGCTCTGCCGGGGCGGCGAGGCCGCCGCGCTGCGCTTCGCCGAGACCTATCCGCACCTGTTCACTGGCGGCGTCCTGCTCAATCCCTTCCGGCCCTATGAGGTCGACACCCGATGGGATGGTCTGATGAACATGGCCAAGCGGATGATCTCCGCCCAGCCGCAGCTGATCGAACCCATCGCCGCCTTCCTGGTGCGACGGGCTAGCCCAAAGTCCATGGCCGGAATCCTGCGAGAGGCGGTCAAGGCGAGCCCGTCCGACCTCGCCGCCCTGGAGGATCCACGCATTCTCGCCGACTATGTGGCCTCGGCGCGTCTGGCTGCCCTGGCCACCCCCTGGGGCTTCATTCAGGAGCAGAGCGCCTATGTGGGCTGGCGTCCGCAGGCGGCGACGGACGGTCGCGCCTGGACGCGGCTTCTCGGTGAGCAGGACGTCCTCTACCTGCCAGGTGAGGGCGACGAGGTGTGGGACGAGGCCCTGCCCGGCCATCGCGTGATCCGGGTTCCCGAGGCCGGCCGCCTGATCCATGCCTCGCATCCCGAGATGGTCGCAGGCGTGGTGGCGGACCTCGTTTGACCCCCCAACCGGGGATTCCGGGAAAGCCGCGCCGGCCACATCGTCGGCCATCATGACGCACCAGACCCTGACCGCCTGGCCCCACACGCCCGTCTCGACCGCCTGGGCCCTGGCGCCGACGCCGACCCAGACCAGCGGCGCGATGCTTGTGGTTGATTGCGGCGATCGGGTCCTGGGCGGCAATCCTGCAGGCGTCGCCCAGTTTGGCGTCATGCTGGGCGCCATCGAGGGGGACCGCCTGGCCTTCCGCGACGCCGCCTGCGCAGAGGCCCTGGCGGCGGCGCGACAACGCCTGCGCCAGGACCGCCTGGGCGAAGTCATCGTCCGGTTCGACGCCGACGCCGGTGGGCCGCTCTTCGCGCTGCTGTCAGGCGGCGGCGACAGCTATGCCCTGGTCCTGCCGCCGCCCGCCCGAACCGAGGCTTTGGCCAACGCCCTGATGCGCAGCTTCGGTCTGACCCCGGCGGAGACCCGTCTGGCGCTGAAGCTACAGGTTGGCCTGACCCTGGCTGAGTGCGGGCGCGACCTGGACATCTCCGTCAACACGGCCCGCAACCAGCTCCGCGCCATCTTCGACAAGCTCGGCCTGCGCCGCCAGAGCGAGCTCGCGCGCACCCTGGCGCAGCTGGCGGCCCTGGCGGGCGGCTAGGCGCGCGGCACGGGGCCGTCAGCGGGGTCGCCCGTCACATCGCCCCAAGTCCATCCGTCGCGCTCCACCATGGCGCGCAGCCTGCGCCGCGTAGGGGCGGCGGCGTTTCGCCCCGCGCGCACCCTCTCATGATCGACGGTCAGGCCGTCAAGATCGGGGGCCGACGGTTCGGCGACGCCCTTCCCCCCCGCCGCATGCGGTCCCAGACGCCGAACGTAGATTTCGATCGCCTCCAGCACCGCCTGGTAGTCGCGCACGACCTTGGTGTGGTCATCCCTGCCGCAAGCGAGCACCAGGAGGGCCTCATAGAGTCCCGCCAGGCGCAGAGGCAGCGCCAGTCGCGGGTCCGGAGAATGGAAGTAGTCAAGAACCGGATAGGCGAGGTGCTTCTCGGCCATCTCCAGTATGGCAGGGCCAAGGCCCTGCAGCCGGCTGGCGAAGGGCCCAGCCCCCTGGTCGAGGCCAGCGGCGATGATCTCGCGGGGCGTCACACCCAGCAGGCTGATCTCGCCGGCCAGCGCCCGGCGGCTGACGCCGCCGGACACCACCGGCCCCAGATAGGTGATGGTCAGGGTGATGCCGAGAAGCCCGCTGGCCGAAGCCGCGACGGTGAGGGCCTGGGCCAGCGGCCCTGAGGGCCGGAAGTCGCCTAGCCCGAGGGTGAAAAGATTGAAGCCCGCGAAATAGAGGCGTGAGGCCAGGTCGGCCGGCGCCCCGGTCGATCCGTCGACCACAGCGTCCGGTAGCCCTGCGAAGATCATCCCCCAGCCGACGGCCAGCAGGATCACCCAGAGGCTCAGACTGAGCGCCACGGCCAGCCCCCCGCCCAGGCTCAGCAGGCCATGCCAGGGTCCCCGCCGGTGAACGGCCAGCAGGCCGCTCCAGCCCAGGTGCGTGGCCGCGCCCACCACCGGCCCGCCGCCCCGCAGGGTCAGGGTGGTGATGAAGACATCGCAGGCGGTCAGTAGGAGGAGGCCGCTCCCGAGGAGCAGCAGCAGGGCGGAGCTCATCCTGCCCCAACGCAGCCGAACCCTCCGCGGCTCCAGAGGGTCTGCCGGCTTAACCCCTCGTTCACCACGTTTCGAAACGGCCCCTTCACCACGATGGGGGAAGATTCCCTTCTGTAGATCCGAGGGGCGTCCATGAACTTTCCCGCCGAAACCATCATCCAGGGCGATTGCATCGAGGAGCTGAAGAAGCTTCCGACGGGGTCGGTGGACCTGGTCTTCGCCGATCCGCCCTACAATCTGCAGCTGGGCGGCGACCTGCTGCGGCCGGACAATTCCAAGGTCGACGCCGTCGACGACGACTGGGATCAGTTCGAGAGCTTCGCGGCCTATGACGCCTTCACCAAGGCCTGGATGGCGGAATGCCGCCGGGTGCTGAAGGACGACGGCGCCCTGTGGGTGATCGGCAGCTATCACAACATCTTCCGCGTCGGCGCGACGCTGCAGGACCTGGGCTTCTGGATCCTGAACGACGTGGTGTGGCGCAAGACCAACCCCATGCCCAACTTCAAGGGCACCCGCTTCACCAATGCCCACGAAACCCTGATCTGGGCGGCCAAGTCCCGCGGCGGCCGGCGCTACACCTTCAATTACGACGCCATGAAAATGGCCAATGACGAGCTGCAGATGCGCTCGGACTGGACCTTCCCCCTGTGCACCGGCGAGGAGCGGATCAAGGACGCCAGTGGCTCCAAGGCCCATCCGACGCAAAAGCCGGAAGCCCTGCTTCACCGGCTGATCCTGGCCTCGACCAGGCCCGGCGACCTGATCCTCGACCCCTTCTTCGGCACCGGCACCACCGGCGCGGCCGCCAAGCGGCTGGGCCGGCGCTTCATCGGCCTGGAGCGCGAGGACGACTATGTCGCCGTGGCCAAGACCCGCATCTCCAAGGTGATCCCGGTCTCGCCCGAAGACGTCCAGGTGACCGGCTCCAAGCGTTCGGAGCCCCGTGTGCCCTTCGGCCAGATCGTCGAGGCGGGCCTGCTTCGTCCGGGCGACGTGCTCTATTGCCCCAAGGGCGAACGGGCCGCCCGGGTCCGCGCCGACGGCAGCCTGGCGGTGGGCGAGATGACCGGCTCGATCCACAAGGTCGGCGCCATGGTGCAGTCGGCGCCGGCCTGCAACGGCTGGACCTATTGGCACTTCAAGACCGACGCGGGCCTGGCCCCCATCGACGTCCTGCGGATCAAGATGCGCAAGGAAGTCCCGGCGGTGGCGGCTTAGAGGATAAACCCTCCTCTCGTCCGTCACCCTCCGGCTTGACCGGAGGGTCCATGAACACCCCGGCCGGCCCGGTGTGCATGGATGGTCGGGTCAAGCCCGACCATGACGGCTGTAGGGAGAGGCGTGGCCCTAGGGTCGGCAGCGGTCACGCCCACACTCACCCCTACCACCATCACCGTCATGCTCGGCCTTGTGCCGAGCATCCCTGTCGAGGGCGGGCGCAAGCGTCACGAGGGATCCTGGGCACAGGGCCCAGGATGACGGTGGAGGGGGCGGTGGGCGAGGCGGCCCTACAGCAGGTTCGACAGTCCTGCCCGGGCGGCTTTCAGAAAGACGCTCGGTAGGGCGTCGAGATCGCGCCTCGCCGTCCAGATGAAGCCTTCAGCCTCCCCCGCCGCCCGCAGCAGCCGCAGGGTCAGGGAGAAGTGGGTGAAAACGTGGTCGATCTCGCCGGCGCTCCGCCAGTCGGCCTCAGCCGGCGCCTGAGCCCGCGCCTCGGCGTCTGACCAGGGCGTTTCGCGCCAGTCGCTGGTGGGCAGGCCGAGCATCCCGCCCAGCAGGCCCCTGGGCGGCCGGCGCACCAGGGCGACCTTGTCGCCGCGGGTCAGGATGTAGGCCACCCCATGGCGATGGGGGCGGACCGCCTTGGCGGTCTTGCGGGGATAGGTCTCGGGCGCGCCGGCAGCCAGCCCTGCGCAGGCGCCGGTCAGGGGACAGCGGTCGCAGAGCGGCGACTTGGGCCGGCACACCGTGGCGCCCAGGTCCATCAGCGCCTGGGCCCAGTCGCCAGGACGATCCTCGCGCACCAGGGCGGCGGCCAGCGACTTCAGTTCCGGCTTGGCGGCCGGCAGGGGTGTCTCGACGGCGAACAGCCGCGCCATCACCCGCTCGACATTGCCGTCCACCACATTGGTCGCTTCATCAAAGGCGATCGCCGCCACCGCCGCGGCCGTATAGGGGCCAAGCCCCGGCAGGGCGCGTAAGGCCGCCTCGGTGTCGGGAAACACCCCGCCATGATCGTCGGCCACTGCCCTGGCGCAGGCCAGCAGATTGCGGGCCCGGGCGTAGTAGCCAAGCCCCGCCCAGGCGGCCATCACCTCGTCGTCCGGCGCAGCGGCCAGGTCGGACACGGTGGGCCAGCGGGCGGTGAACTTCAAGAAATAGGGCGCCGCGTGCGGCACCGTGGTCTGCTGCAGCATCACCTCCGACAGCCAGACCCGGTAGGGGTCGGACCTCAGGCCCGAACGCCCCTGCGCCGGCCCGGTGCGCCAGGGCAGGTCGCGGGCATGTCCGTCGTACCAGGACAGCAGGGCGGCGCGGAGGGCTTCGGGGTTCACGCCGGCAGACTTAGGCGTTCGCAGCAGACTTGGGCAGGGGGACTCTCACCTTGGCGGCGTTCGGGTGTATCCTGGCGTCCTGATGGCCCGCCGCCCCCTGCCCGACCTGGAAGAGACTCGCCAGATCCTGGCGCACCGCCGCTCGCGTCCCGCGCCGCGGCCGCCGCCGCCGGCCGGCCGCGCCCTCAACAAGCTGATCCGCGACCTGGACGCCAGGTTCGGGCAGGGTCCCGGCGCCCTTCAGGCCCGCTGGCGGGAGATCGTCGGCGAACAGATCGCCCGGCGCACAGAGCCGGTGAAGCTGGTCAAGGGTCGCAATGGCGCGGGCGCCGCCCTGGAGATCCGCGTGGCCGGTCCGGCGGCGGCCCTGATCCAGCATCAGGCGCCGGAAATCCTTTCGCGGGTGAACCTGTTCCTGGGCTCCGGCGCCGTCGAGCGGCTGCGGATCGTGCAGGGTCCTCTGCGCCCGCTGGCTCCGACGCCGGCCCAGACGCCCAAGCGACGCCCCGCCCCGCTGGACGCCGCCCAGGAAGCTGAACTCAGCGAAAGCCTGGCCCAGGCGCCGGACGGCCCACTGAAAGCCGCATTGTTGGCCTTGGGTCGTGGCGTGCTGCGCGGCGCCACGCGACGTTGACATTGCCGCCATCGCGCCGTTCCTGCCTGCGAAAAGCCGCATGGGCCGAGCGCAGGGAATCGCGCTTAACTTAACGATCCGGACTTGAGAACGAAGGGCCGACCCAAAATGCCGAACCTCAGCCGCCGCCTTCTGATGGCCGCCGCCGCCGCGACGCTGGTCGCCCTGGGCGCCTGCTCGGGCGCCTCCTCCGCCGGGTCCGCCGAGGGCGACATGACCCTGGGCGATCCCAATGCGCCGGTGAAGATGACGGAGTACGCCTCGCTGAGCTGCGTCCACTGCGCGACCTTCAACAACGAAGTCTTCCCGGAGCTGAAGGCGAAGTACATCGACACCGGCAAGGTCCACTACACATTCAAGGAATTCCTGACCCCGCCGGCCGAGGTGGCCGCCGCCGGCTTCCTGCTGGCCCGCTGCGCCGGCGAGGACAAGTATTTCAACGTCATCGACTCCATCTTCCACAGCCAGCAGCAGATGTTCACCACCGGCGACGTCCGCGGCACCCTGCTGCGTATCGGCCAGTCGGCGGGTCTGAGCGAAGAGGAGTTCCAGGCCTGCATCTCCGACGAGGAGGGCCTGCGGGAGCTGAACGCGCGGATCGACAAGACGCAGCGCGAGGCGCGCATCACCGCCACCCCGACCTTCGCCATCAATGGCAAGGTGGTGAAGGAGGGCGAGATGAGCATCGAAGAGCTCGACGCCGCCATCGCCGCGGCCCAGAAGTAGCGGCCGAGGGACCCAGGCGCCCGTGCGCTTCCAGCGGCTTCGGCTCACCGGCTTCAAGTCCTTCGTCGATCCGACAGAGTTTCGGATCGAGCCAGGGCTGACGGGCATTGTCGGGCCGAACGGCTGCGGCAAGTCGAACCTGCTGGAAGCCCTGCGCTGGGTCATGGGGGCCAATTCCGCCAAGGCCATGCGGGCCGGCGGCATGGATGACGTGATCTTTGCGGGGTCGGGCAAGCGCCCGTCCCGCAACCATGCCGACGTCACCCTGACCATCGACAATTCCGACCACCAGGCGCCGGCCGCCTATAACGACCACCCGGTGCTGGAGGTGGTGCGCCGGATCGACCGGGGATCGGGCTCCACCTACCGCATCAACGGCAAGGAGGTCCGCGCCCGGGACGTCCAGCTGCTGTTCGCCGACGCCTCGACCGGCTCCAACTCCCCGGCCCTGGTGCGCCAGGGGCAGATCTCCGAGCTGATCGCAGCCAAGCCGCAGAACCGGCGGCTGATCCTGGAGGAGGCGGCCGGCGTCTCGGGCCTGCATTCCCGCCGACATGAGGCCGAGCTGCGCCTGCGGGCGGCCGAGACCAATCTCGCCCGGCTGGACGACGTGGCCCAGGAACTGGAGGGCGGGCTCAACCGCCTGCGCCGCGAGGCCCGGCAGGCGGAGCGCTACAAGCGCCTGTCGGCCGAGATCCGCGCGCTACAGTCGGCCTTGCTGTACGCCCGCTGGACCGAGGCGCGCCAGGCCGCAGAGCGCTTGCAGGCCGAGGCCGGCGAGGCCGCCCGCGCCGTGGAGGCCACCGCCCGGGCCGCCGCCACAGCCACAACGGAGGCTGCGACCGCCGAGGCGGCGCTGGCGCCCCTGCGCGAGGCCGAGGCCGTGGCCGCCGCCGTGCTGGGCAAGCTCGCCATCGACAAGGATCGCATCGAGCGCGAGGACGAGGCCCTGGCCGCCGAGGTCGCCCGCGGCGAGGCGGAGATCGCCCGCATCGACGCCGACCGCGGCCGTGAAAGCCAGATGGTCGAAGACGCCCAGGCCGCCCTGGCCCGTCTGGTCGATGATGTGGAGAGCCTGGAGGCCGCCGTGGCCCAGGCGCCCGAGCGCTTGCCCGAACTGCAGGCGGCCCTGGCCGAGGCGGAGACCGCCCGCGCCGCCGCCGACGCCGAGGTCGAGCGCCTGGCCGCCGCCCTGGCCGCCCAGGAGGCCCAGGCCCGCGCCGCCGCCGCCCGGATCAGCGAGGCGGAGTCCCGGGTCGCCCGGACCCGTCGCACCCTGGATCAGGCCCGCGGCGAACGGGCCGCCCTGGGTCCGGCGCAGGATCCCGCCGTCATCGAGGCTAAGGCCCAGTTCGACGCCGCCCTTGCCGCGCTGGCCGCCGCCCGCGCTCAACTGGAGGCCGCTGAGGAAACCCACGCCCAGGCGGCGCGCGCAGAGGCCGAAGCCCACGAGGCAGCCCGCAAGCAGGACGAGGTGATCGCCCGGCTGACCGCCGAGGCCCGCGCCCTGGCCCAGATCGTCGCCCCCCAGCTGCGCGGCGGCTTTGCGCCGGCCCTGGACGCCATCGCGCCGGAGCGGGGCTATGAGATGGCCCTGGCTGCGGCCTTGGGCGATGACCTGGAAGCCGCCCTCGACCCCAAGGCGCCGGCCCACTGGGGCGGGGCTGAGGCCACGCCCCCGATCTGGCCGGCCGGCGCCAGTCCCTTGGGCGACCACGTGAAGGCCCCACCGCAGCTCACAGCCCGCCTGGCCTTTGTGGCCCTGGTGTCCCGGGAGGCGGGCGAGGCGCTGGCCAGGCAGATCTCACCGGGCTGCCGGCTGGTGTCCCGCGAGGGCGACCTGTGGCGCTGGGACGGTTTCACCGCCCGGGCCGAGGCCAAGAAGCCGGCGGCCGTCCGCCTGGAGCAGAAGACCCGCCTGGCCGAAGTGGAGGCCGAGATCGAGGCCCTCGCCCCCGCCGCCCAAGCCGCCCGCGAGGCCCTGGCCGCCGCGCGGCAGGCCCAGGCCGAAGCTGAAGCCGCCCAGAAGGCGGCGCGGCGGGAGCCCCCAGCCTGTGAGCAGCGGCTGGGCCAAGCGCGCTCCGCCCTGGAGCGCCTCGAGCGGGAGGGCGCCCGACGCGAGGCCCAGGCCCAGTCCCTGGACGACATGATCGGCCGCTTCGAAGCCGAGCTGGCCGAGGCTGAAGCCCACCACGCCGCCGTCCTCGCCGAGGTGAGCGTGGCGAGCGCAGACGGCGACCTGGCCGCCGCCCTGGCCAAGGCTCGCGCGGCAGCCGATCCCGCCCGGGAGGCCGCCGCCGCCGCCCGCTCTACGCTGGATGTGGAGACCCGCGAGCGGGAAGGCCGCGCCCGGCGCCTAGCCACCCTGGTCAAGGAGCGCGACGATTGGGCGCGCCGCGCCGACACCGCCGGCCGGCGCCTGGAGACGCTGGAGACTGATCGCGCCCGCAGCCTCGCCGCCCTGGACGCCGCCCGCGAGGCGCCCAAGGCGCTGGAGTCCCGCCGCATCGCCCTGCTCGACGCCTTCGCCGCCGCCGAGACCCGCCGCGCCCAGGCCCGTGACGCCATGCTGCGCGCCGAATCGACCCGCTCAGAGGCCGAAAAGGCGCTGCGCGCCGCCGATGCCGCCGCCGCCCAGGCCCGCGAAGCCCGCGCCGCCCTGGACGCTCACCGCGAGGCCGCCGTCCAGCGCCTAACCGAGATCACCGAGCAAATCCGCGAAACCGCCCGGGTCGAGCCAGCGGAACTCGCCCGCCTGCTGGCCGATGAGGCCGTCGCCATCCCCGCCGACGCCGGCGGCATGGAATCGCACCTCTACAATCTGGAGCGTCAGCGGGACTCCATTGGCGCGGTGAACCTGCGGGCCGAGGACGAGGCGCGGGAAAGCGCAGCGCGGCTTGAGACCATGCAGACCGAGCGCGCCGACCTGACCGGCGCCATCGCCCGCCTGCGCCAGGGGATCGATGAGCTGAACGGCGAGGGGCGCGAGCGGCTGCTGGCCGCCTTCGAAGTGATCCACGCCCACTTCAAGACCCTGTTCGAGACCCTGTTCGAGGGCGGTCAGGCCGAGCTGCGCCTGGTGGAGTCCGACGATCCCCTGGAGGCGGGCCTCGAAATCTATGCCTGCCCGCCGGGCAAGCGGATGGCGACCATGAGCCTGATGAGCGGCGGCGAGCAGGCCCTGACGGCGGCGGCCCTGATCTTCGCCGTCTTCCTGGCCAATCCGGCGCCGATCTGCGTGCTAGACGAGGTGGACGCCCCGCTGGACGACGCCAATGTGGACCGCTTCTGCAACATGCTGGATGAAATGCGCCGCCGCACCGAGACGCGGTTCATCACCATCACCCACAATCCGGTGACCATGGCCCGCATGGACCGGCTGTTTGGGGTCACCATGGCCGAGCGCGGGGTGTCGCAACTGGTGTCGGTGGACCTCCGCCAGGCCGAGGCCCTGGCTGCGGAATAGGCGCCCCGAACGTCGAATCGTGGCGCCTAGGTCGATAGGCAAGAGAAATCAAACAATTAGACTGGGGCGCCAGCGCCTTGACGCTGTACCTCCGCCCCTTTAGGTTCCGCCGCGATCGAACCAGGGGTGCCGGCAGGCCGCCCGCGCCCGGGGAAGGCGTCATCCGCTCATGTCGCAGTCGAACGATCCGCACGATGAGGCGCTGAAACGCCTCGACGCACAACTGGATGCGGTGAACGCCCAACGGGCGGCCCGTGACCAGAAGGGGAAGTTCGACACGAGCGCGATCGGCTCCGGCTACAAGCTGGTGGCCGAACTGATCGGGGGTGTTCTTGGGGGGCTCGGCCTAGGCTGGCTCTTCGATCAATGGGCTGGAACCTCGCCCTGGGGCTTGCTCCTGGGCGTGCTTGTGGGTACCGCCCTGGCGATGTTCTTGATCTCGCGGTCTGCGGGACGCATGAGCGCGCAGGCGGCGGCGAAGGCCGGACCGGTTTCCTCGGTCCCCTTCGACGACGATGAAGATGACGACGACGGCTGGCCCGCGGGGCCTGGCCAGAACAAGAGGGACTGAGGCGTGGCTGATCCGATGCATCAGTTCGAGATCCAGCAGGTTCTCGAGCTTCCGCCTGTTGCGGGCTTCGATCTCTCGATCACCAATTCGGCCCTGTGGATGATCATCGCCGCGGCCAGCGTCACCCTGTTCTTCGCCGCGGCCTCGGCCAAGGCCGCCGTGGTGCCGGGCCGGCTGCAGTCGGTGGGCGAGATGCTCTATGAGCTGATCCACAACCTGACCGACTCGATCATCGGTCACGAAGGCAAGCGGTACTTCCCCTTCGTCTTCACCCTGTTCGCCTTCATCCTGGCCATGAACCTGCTGGGCATGGTCCCCTATTTCTTCACCTCGACCTCGCAGCTGGCGGTGACCGCCACCCTGGGCGTCCTGGTGATCGCGGTGGTGATCGCCGTCGGCTTCGCCCGCAACGGCCTGGGCTTCTTCAAGCTGTTCGTGCCGTCGGGCGTGCCGTTCTTCGTCCTTCCCCTGGTTGTGGTGATCGAGATCATCTCCTTCCTGGTCCGCCCGGTGACGCTGGCCCTTCGACTGTTCGGCAACATGGTGGGCGGCCACGTGGTGCTGAAGGTCTTCGGCGGCTTCGTCGTCTCCCTCGGCGCGCTGGGCGCGCTCGGGATCGTCGGCGCCCTGGTCACGCTCAGCGGGACCGTGGCCATCACCGCCCTCGAGTTCATGGTCGCGTTCCTGCAGGCGTTCGTCTTCGCCGTGCTGGCCTGCGTCTATCTGAACGACGTCGTGAACCTGCATAGCCACTGATCACGACCGACTCCTCACCCCCGTTTCCCGACCCCATCGCTTAAACGGAGCACTCTCGATGGATCCCCTTGCTGCTAAATACGTCGGCGCTGGCCTGGCGATGTTGGGCATGATCGGCGCCGGTATCGGCCTCGGCACCATGTTCGGCCAATACCTCAACGGCGCCCTGCGCAACCCGTCGGCCTCGGCCGGCGAGCGTCCGATGCTCTTCCTGGGCATGGCGCTGACCGAAGCCCTCGGCATCTTCGCCTTCGTGGTCGCGCTGCTGATCCTGTTCGCCGCCTAAGGCGAGACTATCCGTGCGTGGGGGGGCGGGCTGTCGCACGGCCCGCCTTTCGCATGACCCGCCTTTCGGGTTCCTCTTCCACCGCACGGACCTGCGAAGACTCAACGGAGCGCCTTGATGGCCCAGACTTCACCAGAGCTAGAGCCGGGCGGCGCCATCGTCGAAACCCCGCCGACCAGCCTGAGGCACGATCTGTACGAGGCCGAGGTGGCCGCCGAGCACAGCTCGTCGGGCCTGCCCCAGTTCGAGTTCGGCTACTGGCCGGGCCAGATCTTCTGGCTGCTGATCGTTTTCGTCATCCTCTACGTCATTCTGTCCAAGCTGTTCCTGCCCCGGGTGGGCGGCGCCATCGAGGCGCGGGCGGCGAAGATCCCATGACCGACACGATTGACGTGATTGTACCGCGCGGCGGCAAGGGTCTGGTTGGTTTGGTTCAACGCGAAGCGCGGG
>NZ_JBALUY010000049.1:0-25269 GCF_036963605.1 Phenylobacterium sp.
TCTGGTCCTGATGGACCTGCGGATGCCGGTGATGGACGGGTTCGAAGCCATCCGCGCGATCCGCGCCCATGAGGCCGAGGCCGACGGGCGCCTGCCGATCATCGTGCTATCGGCCAATGCCGGACCCGAAGACCGCGAGGCCAGCGCAGAGGCCGGCGCTGACCGCCACATCGCCAAGCCGATCCGCGCCGAAACCCTGTTCGGCGCCATTTCCGAGGTGCTGGAGGGCTGAGCGACCCTACTCGCCGAACCCTTCGCCTGGGGTCTCGACCGGCGTCATGCGGATCAGGCGAGAGTCGGCGACCGCGGCCGTGCGGTGGGCGACCAGCACCTGGTATTCCGGATCGCGGACCATGGCGATGAAGGCCTCGGCGTTGGGATAGGCGGCGATGAAGGCCAGGTCCCAGGCTTCGTCCTGCGGCCCCGTCAGCGTCACCTGCGGCCGGCCGACCCAGACCTGCGCCCCGCCCAGGCGTTTGAAGATCGGCGCGGTGGTCCGGCCATAGGCCTGGTAGGCCTGCAAGCCCGTCAGCCCCTTGCCGTGATCGGGGTGATCCTCGGGATAGGCCGCCAGCGGCCTGAGGCGGACGAGGTTCAGCATGTGGACGGGCTCGTTCCTGGGCAGGGACTTGAACACCCCCCACGCTTCACGGTCGGGATCGATATGGCCAGGTTGCGACACGGCTTCCCCTTGCTTTTGGTGGTCTTCTGGGTGGAAAGCCTAGTCCGACGCGCTGGCGGGGTCACCTTGCATTGACCCGGGCGGCGGGACTCATTACCTACGCCGCCGTTTGCACGGCGGGCGGGTTCACCCTGGCCCGCCTTTTTGCGACCATAGCCCGCCCCTAATAGGAGTCCCCCATGACGAGCCAACTTCTCTCCGGCGCGACCGGCGTGCTGGTCCTGGCCGACGGGACCGTCCTGCAGGGGATCGGCGTCGGCGCCACAGGCGACGCCGTCGGCGAGGTCTGCTTCAACACCGCCATGACCGGCTATCAGGAGATCCTCACCGACCCCTCCTACATGGCCCAGATCATCGCCTTCACCTTCCCGCACGTGGGCAATGTCGGGACCAATATCGACGATGTGGAGCAGATGTCCGGGGCGGCCGAAACCTCGGCTCGCGGCGCCATCTTCCGTGGCGTGCCCACAGGTCCCGCCAACTGGCGCGCCGACTCCGATCTGGCGGGCTGGATGGCCCGGCGCGGCGTCATCGGCCTGGCCGGCGTCGACACCCGGGCGCTCACCCGCCGCATCCGCGAGCGTGGCATGCCCCACGCGGTGATCGCGCACGATCCCCAGGGCCGTTTCGACCTTGAGGCCCTTGTGGCCAAGGCGCGCCAGTGGAACGGCCTGGTAGGGCTGGACCTGGCCAAGGACGCCTCCTGCCTGCAGCCATTCACCTATGGCGAGGGGTTATGGAATTGGCCCGAGGGCTATGCCCAGCCGGCCCCCGAGGCGAAGTTTGAAGTCGTGGTCATGGACTACGGGATCAAGCGCAACATTCTGCGCGCCCTGACCAGCGTCGGCGCGCGGGCCACGGTGGTGCCCGCCGCCACCTCTGCCGAGGACGTGCTCGCGCGCAAGCCTCAGGGCATCCTTTTGTCCAACGGGCCAGGCGATCCCTCGGCCACCGGCGCCTACGCCGTGCCGGAGATCCGCAAGCTGGTGGACAGCGGCGTGCCGGTGTTTGGCATCTGCCTGGGTCACCAGATGCTGTCCCTGGCGCTGGGCGCACGCACGGTGAAGATGGACCAGGGCCACCACGGGGCCAATCACCCGGTGAAGGACCTGACCACCGGCAAGGTGGAGATCGTGTCCATGAACCACGGCTTCACGGTGGACCGCGACAGTCTGCCCGCGCCGGTGACGGAGACCCATGTCTCCCTGTTCGACGGCACCAATGCCGGCATCGCCCTGAAGGACCGGCCCGTGTTCTCGGTCCAGCACCATCCGGAAGCGTCACCCGGCCCGACGGACTCGCTCTACCTGTTCGACCGCTTCGCCACGATGATGGACGCCGCGCGCTAGATCTCGCCGAGGGCGCCGACGGCCGCCACAGGGCCGCTGGGACCAGGCTGGGGCGACCCACCCAGGGGCTCGACCGACACGGCCAGCTGAGAGCCCTCGTGGGCCATCTGGGACAGGGAGGCGTCCAAAGGCATGGTCTTGGCCGTGCCCGGCTCCACCATCCCGAGCGAGCGCGGCACGCCGTCCTCCGGCGGGATCAGCCACAGCTGGTGCACATGCAGGGGGTCGGTCCCCGGCGGCACGAGCGAAGTGATGATCAGAGCCTGACGCTGTGGGTCATAGGAGGCCACGAACAGGGCCTGCCCCGCCTCGGTGCTCAGGCTGGCGTTCAGCATGGGCGGAGCCGCCCTCGCCGGCGCAGGGATCACCACAGGCGGGCGGCCGCCCAGATAGACCGCCACCATCAGGCTGGCGGCGGCCAACCCCATGGCGCCCACCGTCGCGCCGCGCCAGAAGGCCAGGCGGCGCGCCAGTTGCGGCTTGTTGTCATTGACCGGCAGGGCGCGTGCGATCCGCGGCCAGACCTCGTCGGAAGGCGCAACTGCGGGAACTTCGCTGGCCAGGGGCCCCAGGCGCACGCGCCAGGCGTCGACGGCCTGGGCGAAGCTGGCGTCGCTGGCCATGCGGCGCTCGGCGGCGGCCCGCTCGGGCGCCGTCAGGACGCCCAGGGCGTGTTCGGCGGCCAGGGCTTCCGGCTCGGCCATTTCAGGACCCGTGTCGCTCATGGCTCCAGGCACCCTTTCAGCTTCATCAGCCCCCGCCGGATCCAGCTCTTGACGGTGCCGAGCGGCGTATCGAGCCGCTGGGCCAGGGCCTCATAGGTGACGCCTTCAAAGAAGGCCGTGCGGATGGCCTTCTCTGTCCGCTCGTCAAGCTCAGAGAGGCACTGCTGCAGGGCGCCGGCCCGCTCGGCCGATTCCAGCAGGGCGGTGGCGCTGGGCGCCGCGTCGGCGATCTCCATCTCGTCGATCTGTTCGGCCCGCGCCAGGGGGCCGCGGGCGCGCAGGCGATCGATGGCCCGGTTTCGGGCGATCGTCGAAATCCAGGTCATGACGCTGGCCCGGCTTGAGTCGAACCGGTCGGCCCGACGCCAGATGGTGACATAGACCTCCTGCAACACGTCCTCACTCTCATCCTTGTCGGAGAGGATACGCAGGCAGACGCCGAATAGCTTCGAGGAGGTGGCCTGGTAAAGTTGTCGCAGGGCCTCGCGATCGCCAGCGGCCACCTGAGCCATGAGAGCTGAAAGGTCGTCGGCGGTCACAGCGGGCACGGCGGCTCTTGGGTTCAGCGGATACGAGAATCTGCATCCTCCAACCTGCCCACCTGGGCGGGCCGGAGCAAGGCTGTTGCGCTGGAGGGCGAGGCAAGCCCCCTGGACGCGCGGCGAGGATCAGAAGTCGGTGGACGGAGCCTGTTCGATCAGGAGAACCTCTGCGGGCTCTACGCCCATGGCGCGCCCCGTATGCCACTGTCCAGCTGACTCCACGGCGAATTCGCCGGCCAGGATTTCCTGCTCGTCGCCGGTGACCAGGTTGGAGACCTGCAGGCGGCCCGACTTCACATAGATGTAGCGAAGGGCCGTGCGAGCGTTGTCGGGCAGGCTCTCGCCGGGCGCCAGGGTGGCCTGGACCACGGTCATGCGGACCTTTTCACCCACGACAGGGTCTTCACCCTGCGGCAGGGCCAGCGTCATGGGCGCCGGAGCGGCGGCGGCAAACGCGGGGGCCTGGCCGGGCGCGGCGATGGCCAGGGCCGGGATCGCCAGAAACGCGGCGCACACAGCAAGGGTTAATTTTCTCATAATGATCCTCCCTCATCCTGCCGTAGCACGCAGGGCGCCAAGCCCGCTAACCAATTTGGCGCAGCATGGGCGCCCAGAGAGCAACGCGCCAGAGTTCGGTGGCGGTCCATCAGAGACGGCGATCGACGATGACAGTCTCAAAGGACCGAGGGTGCTGGCCAGGCGGGGATTCAACTTGCGATTTCGCCGAAATTCGGCCAGTCTGGGCCTGTCAATCTCGCAAGGGCACGGTCGAACTCTCCAGCCTTATCCGGCCCCGGATTTGCTCTCCCGAACCCCCATCGATGCTTGATCCCCCGCGATGAAGGTTGCGGGCGGCTGACCGACCTCCAAGGACTGATACTCTCCATGTCTACCGGCACCGTAAAATGGTTCAACGGCCAAAAGGGCTTTGGCTTCATTACGCCTGACGAAGGCGGCCCGGACGTCTTCGTCCACATCTCGGCGGTTGAGCGCGCCGGGCTGCGGACCCTGAATGAAGGCGACAAGATCACTTTCGAACTCGAGCGCGACCGCCGCAGCGGCAAGATGGCCGCCTCCAACCTGCAGGTCTGAGCGCCCCAAGCCTCAGGCTTTAAGGCACAAGACTTTTCAGGGGGCCGGCGTGACAGCGTCGGCCCCCTTTGTCTTTAAGGCCCGGCGCCGCCCGCCGTGCACGGCCATTAACGGTGGCCGCGAAGGTCGCGCTTGCGCGCCTCCGACTCCGTCTCTAAACGGGCGACTTAACCTGCATTCTGACCGGTGTCGGGCGCGCTGATGTGCGCGGCCGTCCTTGCGCGCGGAAGAAACATGCCCAAACGCTCCGACATCTCCTCGATCCTCATCATCGGCGCCGGCCCCATCGTCATCGGCCAGGCCTGCGAGTTCGACTATTCCGGCGTCCAGGCCTGCAAGGCCCTGCGGGCCGAGGGCTACCGGATCATCCTGGTCAATTCGAACCCGGCCACGATCATGACCGACCCGGACGTGGCCGATGCGACCTATATCGAGCCGATCACACCGGAGATGGTCGAGAAGATCATCGCCAAGGAACGCCCCGACGCCCTGCTGCCGACCATGGGCGGCCAGACGGCGCTGAACACCGCGCTTGCGCTGGAGGCCTCCGGCGCCCTGGCCAAGTACAATGTCGAGATGATCGGCGCCCGGGCCGACGTGATCGACAAGGCTGAGGATCGCCAGAAATTCCGCGACGCCATGGACAAGATCGGGCTGGAAAGCCCGAAATCCAAGGCCGCCCATTCCATGGACGAGGCCCTGGAGGGCCTGGAGTTCGTCGGCCTGCCAGCGATCATCCGGCCGTCCTTCACCCTGGCCGGCACGGGCGGCGGCATCGCCTACAATGTCGAGGAGTTCCGCGAAATCGTCGAGCGCGGCCTCGACCTCTCGCCCACCACCGAGGTGCTCATCGAAGAGAGCGTGCTCGGCTGGAAGGAGTACGAGATGGAGGTCGTCCGCGACAAGGCGGACAACTGCATCATCATCTGCTCCATCGAGAACATCGATCCGATGGGCGTCCATACCGGCGACTCCATCACCGTCGCCCCGGCCCTGACCCTGACCGACAAGGAATATCAGTGGATGCGCCGCGCCTCGATCGCGGTGCTGCGCGAGATCGGCGTGGAGACCGGCGGCTCCAATGTGCAGTTCGCAGTGAACCCAGCCGATGGCCGCATGGTGGTCATCGAGATGAACCCGCGGGTGTCGCGCTCCTCGGCCCTGGCGTCCAAGGCCACGGGCTTCCCGATCGCCAAGGTCGCCGCGCGCCTGGCCGTCGGCTACACCCTCGACGAGCTGATGAACGACATCACCGGGGCGACGCCGGCCTCGTTCGAGCCGTCCATCGACTATGTGGTCACCAAGATCCCCCGCTTCGCCTTCGAGAAGTATCCCGGCGCCGAGGCGACGCTGTCGACCTCGATGAAGTCGGTGGGCGAGGTCATGGCTATAGGCCGCACCTTCGCCGAGAGCCTGCAGAAAGCCCTTCGCGGCTTGGAAACCGGCCTGTCCGGTCTCGACGAAATCGCCATCGAGAACGCCGATGACCCCGAGATGGGCCACGCGGCCATCGTCCGCGCCCTGGGCCAGCCGACGCCCGATCGCTTGCGGGTGATCGCCCAGGCCTTCCGCCATGGCCTCAGCGTCGAGGAGGTGAACGCCGCCTGTTCGTACGAGCCCTGGTTCCTGCGCCAGCTGCAGCATTTGGTCGCCGAGGAGGTGCGGGTGGCCCGCGACGGCCTGCCCGGCACGGCCGAGGCGTTCCGCGCCCTGAAGGCCCAGGGCTTCGCCGACGCCCGCTTGGCGGCCCTGACCCACACCACCGAGGCCGAGGTGCGCGAGCAGCGCCGCGCGCTCGGCGTGCGTCCGGTGTTCAAGCGCATCGACACCTGCGCCGGCGAGTTCCGCGCCGAGACGCCCTACATGTATTCCACCTATGAGACCGGCGCGCTCGGCCAGATCCCCGAGTGCGAGAGCGATCCGTCCGACGCCAAGAAGGCCATCATCCTCGGCGGCGGCCCCAACCGGATCGGCCAGGGGATCGAGTTCGACTACTGCTGCTGCCACGCGGCCTTCGCGCTGGCCGACATCGGCGTGGAGTCGATCATGGTCAACTGCAACCCCGAGACCGTCTCCACAGACTATGACACCTCCGACCGGCTGTATTTCGAGCCGCTGACCGCCGAGGACGTGCTGGAGCTGATCGAGGTCGAGCGCACCCGCGGGACCCTGCTGGGCGTCATCGTCCAGTTCGGCGGCCAGACGCCGCTCAAGCTCGCCAAGCCCCTGGAAGACGCCGGCATCCCGATCCTGGGCACCACGCCGGACGCCATCGACCTGGCCGAGGACCGCGAGCGCTTCCAGCAACTGCTGCACCGCCTGAAGATCGCCCAGCCGATCAACGCCATCGCCCGCTCCGACGAAGAGGCTTTCAAGGCCGCCCACCAGGTCGGCTATCCCGTGGTCATCCGCCCCTCCTATGTGCTGGGCGGCCGGGCCATGGAGATCATCCGCGACGACGAACAGCTGGCTCGCTATGTCCGCGACGCCGTGCAGGTTTCCGGCGACAGCCCGGTCCTTCTGGACCAATACCTGTCCCGGGCCACCGAGGTGGATGTGGACGCCATCTGTGACGGCGAGGCCGTCTTCGTGGCCGGGGTCATGGAGCATATCGAGGAGGCCGGCGTGCATTCCGGCGACAGCGCCTGCTCCATGCCGCCCTTCTCGCTGAAGCCCGAGACCATCGCCGAGCTGAAGCGCCAGACCGAGGCCATGGCCCACGCCCTGCAGGTCCGCGGCCTGATGAACGTGCAGTTCGCCATCGAAGAGCCGCACAGCGAAGCTCCGCGCATCTATGTGCTGGAGGTCAATCCCCGAGCCAGCCGCACCGTACCCTTCGTGGCCAAGACCATCGGCCGACCCCTGGCCGCCATCGCCGCCAAGGTCATGGCCGGGCGCAAGCTTTCCGAGTTCGACCTGGCCGAGGCGCCCTACGACCACGTGGCGGTGAAGGAAGCCGTCTTCCCCTTCGCCCGGTTCGCCGGGGTCGACACGGTGCTGGGCCCTGAGATGCGCTCCACCGGCGAGGTGATGGGCCTGGACTGGCGTCGCGAGGGCGAGCCGGATTCGTCTGCGGCGTTTGCGCGGGCCTTCGCCAAGAGCCAGCTCGGCGGCGGAACCATCCTGCCCAAGTCCGGGGCGGTTTTCGTCTCTGTGAAGGACAGCGACAAGCCGTGGATTCTGGAGCCTGTTCGCCTGCTTCTGGCCCAGGGCTTCACCATCCTGGCGACCAGCGGGACCTGCGACTATCTGGCCGAGAAGGGCCTGAGCGTGCAGCTTGTGAAGAAGGTCCTGGAGGGCCGCCCTCACATCGTCGACGCCATGAAAAACGGCGAGGTGAAGCTCGTCTTCAACACCACCGAGGGCAAGCAGTCCCTGTCGGACTCCTTCGAAATCCGCCGCACCGCCCTGATGATGAAGACGCCCTACTTCACCACCGCGGCCGGCGCCCTGGCTGCGGCCCAGGCCATCTCCGCCACGGCCAGTGACAGCCTCGATGTGCGGCCGCTTCAGACCTACGGCAGCGCCTGGGCCGGATAATTTTGCCGATGCCGTCAGAAATGGGGCGACTTTTCGCCCAAGATGACAAAACCTTGTTCGGATAAAGTTGACGTGGCCCTGAGTCAGGCGCAGGCTTTCCCCAGTCGCCTGACTTCGGCAGGCACGGGCGCTTACGGGCGGCCCAGCTAACAGTACGCGGTCGCCCGCAATGCAGCGTCTACCCGTGGAGATCTGCCGCAGTCGGCGTCGGACCCAGCCAGAGAGCTGAGGCCCGTAACCAAAGACTGTATAGGGAGCTCGTCATGCACGTCGACGAAGGCCACGAAACCCATCACCCCCGCCGCAAGAACCTGCTTCGCCGCTTTGAAGGCGTGACGGATCTTATGGTGGTCGCGCTGATCGTCCTGCTCGGCGGCGCCATGCTGTTTGGCCTGCTGACCGCCGGCGGCAGCCCGGCTTACATGCAATAGGCAAGACGGCGTGATCTGCGGCCGCTCCAGACCCGCTTCTGGGCGGCGCAGCCTTCCCTCCGGCCCGCCTGTAAGCTAGGCCCGTCGTACGGCGCGCCTAGACGCCGAACGGAGGGACATCATGACGGGACGGGTAGCGGGCAAGGTCGCCCTGGTGACCGGCGGGGCGAGCGGCATTGGCCGGTCCTGCGCCGAAAGGCTGGCGGCCGAGGGCGCCCAGGTGGTGCTGAGCGACCTCTCCGACGAGCAGGGGGCGCAGGTGGCCGGCCACATCATCGCCCGGGGCGGACAGGCCAGCTATCTTCACCACGACGTCACTGACGAGGCGGCCTGGATCGATGTCATCCGTCAGGTGCGCGAGGCGCACGGACGTCTCGATATCCTGGTGAACAATGCCGGGATCGGCCTGGGCGGCTCGGTGATCGAGATGAGCCTGGATGACTTCCGTCGCCAGATGGCGGTCAATGTCGAGGGTGTCTTTCTGGGGGTGAAGCACGGCCTGCCGCTGATGCGCGAAAGCGGCGATGGCGGCTCGATCATCAACATGTCGTCCGTGGCGGGCCTGAAGGGCGCCGCCTCCCTGGCCGGCTACTGCGCCAGCAAGGGTGCGGTGCGCCTGTTCACCAAGGCCGTCGCCCTGGAATGCGCCGGCGCCCAGGACAAGGTCCGGGTCAATTCCGTCCATCCGGGTATTATCGAGACGCCCATCTGGGACTCGATCATTGGCACGGGCGGCCCCGGCGCCAACGCCGCCCCGCAGCGCAGCGCCACCCTGGACGCCATGGCCGGCGCGGCCACGCCGCTCGGCTACAAGGGTGATCCCTCCGATATCGCGGAGGGCGTCCTGTGGCTGGCCAGCGCGGAGTCCCGCTATGTGACCGGGGCCGAACTGGTGATCGACGGCGGGCTGTCGGTCCGCTAAGTCGGCGCCCATGACCGCCACGCTGCATGTGATCTTCGGCCCCCAGGGCGCCGGCAAGTCCACCTACGCCAAGGACCTCGCCCGGCGCCTGCCCGCCGTCGGCTTCGCCATCGACGACTGGATGGGCCGGCTGTTTGGCCCCGACATGCCCGAGCCCCTGGAATTCCAGTGGATGATGGACCGGGTCGAGCGCTGCGAGGCGCAGATCTGGTCCACCGCCGCCGGCGTGCTGGCGGCCGGCGCCTCGGTGGTGCTGGACCTGGGTCTTATGCGGCGCAGCGATCGCCAGCGGGTGGCCGAGATCGCCGAAGCCGTGGAGATTCCGCTCCAGTTCCACTTCGTCACAGCCCCGCTGGAGGTTCGCCGCGAGCGGGTCCTGGGCCGTCAGGAAGTGGCCGGCGAGGGCTTCCGCCTGCTGATCACGCCGGAGATGTTCCACTTCTCCGAGAAGGTCTATGAGGCGCCGGACGCCGACGAACTGGCCGGCTGCATGGTCAGCGAAAGCGCCTGAGGCGTCCTTCGGGACTCTTTTGCCTGAACGGGATCGAAGCCTGCGGCACTTGCGTTTCGCAGCGCACACTCATATCGTCTCACCCCCGGACGTTGGCGCCCGCGGCCGGAGAATTCCCTTAGGCGCACTACTCGAGTCCTCACCCGCCATGGAAAAAGTCCCGATGACCGTCGGGGGCTATCAAGCTCTCGATGAAGAACTGAAGCGTTTGAAGACTGTCGAGCGGCCGTCTGTAATCTCCGCCATTTCCGAGGCGCGAGAGCACGGCGACCTGTCCGAAAACGCGGAGTACCACGCCGCCAAGGAGCGGCAAGGCTGGATTGAAGGCCAGATCGCCGACATCGAGGACAAGCTCGCCCGCGCGCAGGTGATCGATGTCTCCAAGCTGTCCGGCAAGCAGGTCAAGTTTGGCGCGACCGTCTCCATGGTCGACGAGGACACCGAGGAAGAAGCCCGCTACCAGATCGTCGGCGAACATGAGGCCGACGTGAAGGCCGGCCGCATCTCGATCTCGTCCCCCATCGCCCGGGCCATCATTGGCAAGGAGATCGGTGACGTGGTCGAGGTGAACACCCCAGGGGGCGTCAAGTCCTATGAGGTTCTCAAGGTCGACTGGGTCTGAGCTTAAGCCCTGGCCGGTTCGGATCTCGGATCTGAACCGGGCGGCGGCGGCCAATCGCCCGTGACTTCAGCCCCCACTCCTTTGCGCATCTGGGTCGTTTCGGACGGCCGCGCAGGCATCGAGAACCAGGGCCTGGGCCTGGCCGAAGCCATCGCCCGACAACGACCCATTGACCTCAGCATCAAGCGGATCGGCTGGCGCGGCGTCTTTGGGCGGCTGCCCTGGTGGATGACCCCCGCACCTCTTCGCCTGCTGGCCGACGGCCACGGGATCACACCGCCCTGGCCTGACATATGGATCGCGGTGGGGCGGGCCACCCTGCCCCTGTCGCTGCGGATGCGCCGCTGGAGCAAGGGCCAGACCCTGGTGGTCCAGCTCCAGGACCCCCGCGCGCCCCCGGCCGCCTTCGACCTGGTCATCCCACCCAAGCACGATCGCATGCGCGGCGACAATGTCTTCCCCATCCTCGGCTCGCCTCACCGGGTCACGCCTGAACGCCTTGCGGCCGACCACAGACGGTTCGCGGCGCAGATCTCGCCCCTGCCCCACCCCCGTGTCGCGGTCTTGATCGGCGGCAAGTCCAAGGCCTTCGACATCTCGCCGGAACGGGCCGCGGCCCTGGCCCACGAGATCGAGCTGCCGGTCTCACAGGACGGCGGGTCGGTGATGGTCACCTTCTCGCGCCGCACCCCAGAAGCGGCCAAGGCGATCCTCGCCGCGCGCCTGCGTCACCTGCCCGGCATCGTCTGGGACGGTTCGGGCGACAATCCCTATTTCGCCTTCCTGGCGGCGGCCGACTACATCCTCGTCACCGAGGAATCGACCAATATGACCACCGAGGCGGCCTCGACCGGCAAGCCGGTCTTCATCCTGAAGATGGAGGGCGAGAGCCTGAAGTTCCGCCTGTTCCACGAGGAGCTGGAGCGCCTGGGCGCCGCGCGGCCCTTCGGCGGCGCTTTCCATAGCTGGACCTATCCGCCCCTGGTCGAAACCGATCGCGCCGCGAGCGAAGTGCTGCGCAGGTACGACGACCGGGCGTAGACCGGGTGGACAGGCTGCTCCAGGCGCGTTACCCGCGCCACCGACCACAGGGACGCCTGTGGCCGAGACCCCAAGAGGTATGACGTGAGCACGACCACCCTGGCCGCCCATCTGTCCCAGCCGACCATCCCGCCGCGCCTGGCCGAACTGATCAGCGCCGTGGCGGAGGGCTGCATGGAGATCAGCGCCCAGGTCCGCCGCGGCGCCGCCGGCCAGATCATGGGCGCCCTAGGCAGCGAGAACGTCCAGGGCGAGGTACAGCAAAAGCTCGATGTGCTGTCCAACGATATCCTGCTGAACCTGTGCGCGAAGGCCGAGGGCTTGAGCGCCATGGCGTCGGAAGAGATGGAGACCGTCCATCCGGTGCGCGAGGTCGGCCCGGACGGCGGCTACCTGCTGCTGTTCGACCCCCTGGATGGGTCCAGCAACATCGCCGTCAACGTCTCCATCGGCACCATCTTCTCCATCCTGCCGACCCCGGCCGACAGCGCGGGCCGGGCCGTGACTGAGGCCGACTTCCTGCAGCCCGGCCGCCATCAGGTCGCCGCCGGCTATGTGGTCTATGGACCGCAGACCCAGATGGTCCTGACCCTGGGCGACGGCGTCTGCGCCTTCACCCTCGATCCCGACTGCGACGACTGGGTGCTGACCAATCCGGCCATAGCCATTCCCGCCGAGACCAAGGAATTCGCAATCAACACGGCCAACACCCGTCACTGGGCCGCGCCGGTCAGTCGCTATGTGGAGGAATGCCTGGCGGGCGTCGAAGGGCCTCGAGGCAAGGACTTCAACATGCGTTGGGTCGCCTCCATGGTGGCCGACGTCCACCGGGTGATGAGCCGCGGCGGGGTCTTCATGTACCCCTGGGACAAACGCGAGCCGAACCGACCGGGCAAGCTGCGCCTGATGTACGAAGCCAACCCCATGGCCCTGCTGGTCGAGCAGGCCGGCGGCGCGTCCTTCGACGGGACCGGCGACACCCTGGACGCCCCCGTCACCGGCCTGCACCAGCGCGCTTCGGTGATGATGGGCTCGAAGGCCGAGATCGCCCGGCTCCGGGATTATCACGCCGCCTGAGGGAACCCTGCGCCCCTCGCCTCGGGCGCCTTGCCGCAGGGGGTTTACGGTTAACAGTTGATTAGACGGCGCGCCCTAGCCTTGCCCGGTCGTTTCAGCGCCGGAGCCCTGCCGTGACCACCCCGCCCCTCGTTCAGGAGCTGAAGGGCCTGCTGCCCGCGCCGCTCGTGGCCGAGGCGCTGGAGACCTTCAAGGACATGCTGCGCGCCCGGGGCGCGGACGCGCAGGACGACATCGACGCCTTGGTCGATGCGCTGCGGACCTCGGATCGCGCCGCCCTGGGCGAGGTCTATGACGCCATGCGCGAGACCGACGTCTTCCGCCGGATCGTCACCTGCGAGCCCCTCCGCCAGGCCGCCCAGGCCATGACCGGCGCCGCGCGGCTGCACAGCCCGTTCCAGCACGCGGTCTTCCGCATGGACCTGGCCGGCGAGCCGTGGCGCGGCTTCGACTGGCATCAGGACTATCCCTACAACATGCTCTGCGACCGCTCGGTCACAGCCTGGACGCCGCTGACCCCGTCCGGCGCGGCCAATGGCGGGGTCGATGTGGTCGAAACCGCCGAGGCCCGGCTCTATCCGGTCGAGGTGCGCCTGAAGCGGGACGCGGCGGGCCGGCCCCTGGGCACGCGCGACGCCTTCATCGCCCGGGACTTCCATCCCGAATTCGAGGCTCAGAGCCGCAAGCCTGAGCTCCAGCCGGGCGACGTGCTGATGTTCCACAACACCGTGCCCCACCGCTCCGGCTACAATCCCGGCCCACGGCACCGCTATTCCATCCAGGTCCGGTTCGGCGACCTGCTTGCGCCCGAGGTGATCGCGCGCGGCTGGCGCAACCGCCGGGCTGACGGGTTCGAGGCCTTTGCGGCCCTGCGCCCGGACCTGATCGCTTCCGAGGAACGCCCATGACGACCGCCCCCAAGATCCCCGCCGACGAGACCCTGCGCAACCTGCTCAAGGCCCACCTGGACGATCACGACCTGATCGCCAACCTGGCCTCCTTTGGCCGGCGGATGCACTTCATGAAGGGCTTCGCCCACTACGAGGTCTTCAAGCTGATCGAGGACATGCCCGGCGATATCGTCGAATGCGGGGTCTACAAGGGCGCCTCGCTGCTGACCTTCGCCCGCTTCCTCGAAACCTTCAGTCCGGGCGACCGCACCCGCAAGGTGCTGGGCTTCGACCACTTCCGTGGCCTCGCCGACCGCTCGGAGAAGGACGGCCTGGACGCCCGCGTCGGCAACACCGCCGAGGGCTGGAACCCGGCCCAGTTCCGCGACACCCTGTTTTCCCTGGTGGACGCCTTCAACGCCGACTCCTTCGTGCCCCAGCGGCCGCGGGTCGAGTTGATCGACGGCGATGTGAAGGAGACGGCGCACGCCTATGTGGCCGAACATCCCGGCCTGCGCATCGCCCTGCTGCACCTGGACATGGATCTCTACGAGCCGACGCTGGAAGCGCTGAAGGCCTTCTGGCCGCGCATCCTAACCGGCGGCGTCGTCCTGCTGGACGAATACGCCATCCGCGAATGGCCTGGCGAGAGCGAGGCCCTGGAGGAATTCTTCGACGGCGCCCCGCCCCGGATCGAGAAATTCGGCTGGGCGTCGGCGCCGGGCGGATTCTTCGTCAAGGAATAGGCTGCCCGTCACGCACGACGGCGCCTTGCCGCCGCAATGGGGTCTATCTTGCGCGCACAGGAGCGCACGATTGATTCTCGCCATTCTCCAGGCTCGCCTGAGCTCAACCCGTCTGCCGGGCAAGGTGCTGATGCCCCTGGCGGGCGCGCCCATGCTGCTGCGCCAGATCGAGCGGACGGCCCGGGCGCGGCGCATCGACCAGATCGTGGTGGCGACCAGCGTCGAGCCCAGCGACGATCGGCTGGTCGAGACCCTCGAGGCCGCGGGCCTGGCCGTCCATCGCGGCCCCCTCGACGACGTTTTGGCCCGTTTCGTCGGCGCCCTGGACACCTGGCCGGCTGACCATGTGGTGCGGCTGACCGGCGATTGCCCGCTGATCGATCCCGGTGTCATCGACCAGACCATCGATCTGCACCTGAGCGAAGCGGCCGATTACACCCACAACCGCTACGACCCGTCGGGCTATCCCAAGGGCCAGGACGTGGAGGTGATCTCCGCCGAGGCCCTGCGGCGGAGCGCGCAGCAGGATCACAGCCCCGAGGCGCGCGAACACGTCACCTGGGCCATCCGCAACGCGCCCTCGCGCTACCGGATCGCCCGCCTGGACCCGCCGGTGGACGAGGGCGAGGTCCGCTGGACCGTCGACACACCCGATGACTATGAGTTTGTCCGTCAGGTCTATGACGGGCTCTACCTGGCCAATCCGGCCTTTTCCTCCGACGACGTGCGCAGCCTTGTCCGCGCCCGGCCGGAGCTTGCGACCTTTGGCGGAGAACGACGCCTATGACCCCTAGGGTCCTTTTCATCGTCAACGCCGGCCCCGAGGTCGGCGGCGGGCATGTGATGCGCAGCCTGACCCTGGCTGCGGCCCTGACCGAGCGCGGCGCCCAGTGCCAGTTCCTGGCCGACGCCAGCGTGGAGGCCATCCTGGCGGCGTTTGCGCCGGACCTGCCCCGGCGCGCGGTGGCGTCCCTCGCCCCCGAGGCGCTGGTGGAGGCCGCCGCGGCCTTGGCCTTCGAGGCCGTGGTGTTCGACCACTATGGCCTGGCCCGGCCCGAGCACCAGGCTATCGCCGATGGCCGACCCGCGGTGGTGATCGACGACCTTGCCGACCGCCGCCTGGGCGGCAGCCTCGTGCTGGACTCCGGCCCCGACCGGACAGACGCCGACTATCGGGGCCTGACCGAGGGCGCGCGGCTGATGCTTGGCCCCCGCTATGCGCCGGTTCGCCCGGCCTTCGCCGCCCTGCGCAACGAGGCCCTGGCCCGCCGGTCCGAGCCCCTGCGCCGGGTACTGGTCTCCATGGGCCTGACCGATGTCGGCGGGATCACCAGCCAGGTAGTCGAGCGGGTACGTCGGCGGTTTGGCGACACAGAGCTGGATGTGGTGGTCGGCGCCGCCGCCCCCAGCCGCAAGGGCCTGACCCGCATCGCCGCCCACGATCCCCGCCTGACTCTGCATGTGGACACCCCGCACATGGCCGAGCTGGCCACCGCCGCCGATCTGGCCATCGGAGCGGCGGGCTCGGCCATGTGGGAGCGCTGTGTGCTGGGCCTGCCCAGCGTCGTCGTCACCCTGGCCGACAATCAGCTCGCCGCCGCCGCAAGCCTGGCCAAGGCCGGCGCCGTGCTGGCGGTGGACGGGCGGGCGCCCAGCTTCGAAACCGACTTCGACCGGGCGCTGACCCGGCTGTTCGTCGACGACGCGCTGCGCCAGGGCCTGGCCGAAAAGAGCGCCGAACTTTGCGACGGCCAGGGCGCCAACCGGGTCGCCGAGGCCTTCTGGCCCCTGCTGATTCAGTCCGCGACCGTCTGACGCAGCGGCCTTAACCGAGTTTTTCGACCTTGGCCTTCATCTTGGCCGTTCACATGCGGGTCGGGGAGGCCAGGGCATGACCAAGGTTCGGATTATCGGCGGGGGCCTGACCGGCATCCTCGCCGCCTTTGAAGCCCACCGTCTGGGCGCCCGCGAGATCATCCTGGAAGACGCCCTGGACCGCCTCGGCGGCTGGAGCCTGCCGCGGGTCAGCCACGGGGTGGAGCTGCGCGACGGCGAGTTCGCCTTTGGCGCCGCCCAGGACCCGATCCGTCGGGCGCTTGAGTGGCACGGCGTCGCCTTTGACGATGTGGACCTGCACGTGGGCGCCGTCAGCCCCTCGCCGTCTGGCCCCCTGGCCAGCTGGAGCGCGGGGCCGGTCCTGACATCCTCCGCCAAGACCCCCTGCCAGGATCGGGCTGAAACCTTGAATGACCTGCTGCGCGCCTATCCCCGCGCCGCGGCTGACCCGCTGGCCCACTATTGCCAGTGGCGGCTTGGGGTCTGGCTCGACGAGATCCACGCCAGCGCCGCCCCGGCCCTGGGCCTCGATCAGGTGCGCCTGGTCAGCCCCGGCGAAGCGGCTGTCCCCAATGTGTCGGCTCCATTGAGGGGCGCGACTCCGCGCGATGGCCTGAACGGCCTGTTCTCCGCCGCCAGCCGCGCCCTGGCCCGGCTGGGGGTCCAGATCCGCCTGCACAGCCTGGTGTCGCCGCGGGAGGCCGCCATGTCGCGAACCGCCGACGAGATCGTGGTCTGGGCCGCTGATCCCCTGCCCCTGTTTGACCTGACCATCCAGCCTCGCCCGCGCCTGATCGGCGAGCGGGTGGCGAGCTACGTCTACCGCGCCCGCATCGAAGCCCCCCTGCCCCTGACGATCCGCAACTACACCGCAGAGGGCAAGATCAGCGCCCTGCGCGTTTATGAGAGCCGGGGCGAGACCCTGGTCAGCATCGAATGTGTCGACGAGGTGGGCGACGCCGAGCTGAGGGCCGAGGCCCTTCGCCTGCTGGGGCCGTTCGCCCGCCGGCCGATGATGCTGGAGGCCTGCCTCCTGACCAATATGCGCACTCGCTTCACCTGCCCCTCCACGGAAGCCGTGACCCGGCTGGCCCGCCTGGAAGGCGAGCTCGACCGCCTCCACAAGGGCCGCTTCCTGGTCGCTGGCTGGGAGTCAGCCGATGCGCCGGCCCGGATCTCGGCCCTGGCCGATCGCCTCGGCGCGGTGATGGGCGCCAGCGACGCAGTCAGCGCGGTGGCCTGATGTCAGGGCCGCGGGTCGAGCTGCGCGATGTCACCGACGGCGATCGCGACCGGTTGCGGGACTGGCGAAACCAGCCCGACGTCGCCCAGTGGATGTACACCGACGCGGTGATCGGACCCGAAGATCACGCCCGCTGGTTCGCCGCCGCCCTTGCCGACCCGTCGCGTCGCTACTGGATCATCGAACTGGACGGCGAGCCCGTAGGCCTGGCCAACCTCGCCGACATCTCGCCGGCCAACCGCCGGTGCGCCTGGGCCTACTACCTCGCCTCGCCCGCCGTGCGGGGCAAGGGCGTGGGCGCCTATGTGGAATACTGGATGATCGAGCACGTGTTTCGCACGCTGGGCCTCGCCAAGCTCTGGTGCGAGGTGCTGGTGGAGAACGAGGCCGTGTGGAAGCTGCATGAATCCTTCGGATTCCGCCGCGAAGCCCTGCTACGGCAGCATGTATGGAAGAACGGCGAGCCCCGCGACGTGGTCGGCCTGGGGCTTCTGGCGCAGGACTGGACGGCCGTGCGTGAGGCCAGCCGCGAGCGCCTTCGCGCTAAGGGCTACGCCCTGGACTAGGCGCCTTCGAGCATGTCCCAGGACATCGGCTCGCCACGCTTCAGGTCCCGGGCCGCCACGCGCCCGATGACCGCGTCGCGATGCTCTGGCGCGAGACCAAGACCCGGGCGGATGGACCGCACGTCCGACGCTGTAATCGCTGCGCCAGCCTTCACATCAGCGGCCACATAGATCGAGCGGCGGAACTGGGCGTTGGCCCGTTCGGAGCCCAGCAGGTCGTATTGGGCTTGGCCGAGCGACTCCCAGGCCGAGCGGGCGTCGCTGACCAGGGCCTGGAACTCAACCGGCTCCAGGGAGAAGGCCGCGTCGGGGCCGCCGTCGGCACGCGCCAGGGTGAAGTGCTTCTCGATCACGCAGGCGCCCAGCGCCACCGCGGCCACGGCCGCCGCCGTGCCCGGCGTGTGGTCTGATAGGCCGATGGGACAGCCGAACCTCGCCGCCATGTCAGGAATGGTGCGCAGGTTGGCGTCGGCGAAGCTCGCCGGATAGCTGGACACGCAGTGCAGCAGGATCACGCCGCCGGCCCCGGCGGCCAGGGCCGTGTCCCGGGCGGCCTCGATCTCGGCCAGATTGGCCATGCCGGTGGAGATGATCAGGGGTTTGCCGTGGCGGGCCGCATAGGCGATCAGCGGAAGATCGACGGCCTCGAACGAGGCGATCTTGTAGGCCGGCGCATCCAGGCCTGCGAGCAGGTCGACCGCCGTCTCATCAAACGGGCTGGAGAACAGGATCACCCCCCGGGCGCGGGCCCGTTCGAACAGGGCCGGATGCCATTCGTAGGGGGTCTGGGCCTCCTGATAGAGCTCATGCAGGCTGCGACCGTCCCACAGGCCGCCGTGAATGCGGAACTCCGGCCGGTCCACATCCATGGTGATGGTGTCGGCGGTATAGGTCTGGATCTTGATGGCGTCGCAACCGGTGGCCGCCGCCGCATCGATCATGGCCAGGGCCCGGTCCAGGTCGCCATTGTGGTTGCCCGACAGCTCGCAGATCACGAACGGGCGGCAGCCAGGGCCGATCGGGCGGCCGGCGATCTCGATAGGGTGCTGGTCGGACACGAAGCGCTCTTCCCGTGGTGACGCCCTTAGTCTAGCGCGCGCCTCGAAACAGCGCGTTAACTCTGAGAACGGTCGCCCTTGCGCGCCCGCGAGACCCCGAACGCAGCGCCCAGCCCAAGACCAAAGGCCGTGCCCAGGGCAAGGCTGCCAAAGGCCGCGCCCGTGGCGGCGCCCAGAGCCACACCGACGCCCAGCCACTTTCCGGTGGTTCGCAGGTCTGTCCGGCTCGGCGTCCCCGGCGGAGGATTGTCGGTTTGCGGGGCTGGGGTTTGCGGCGGCAGGGGCGGTGTTGTGAGGCTGTCGGTCATGGCGGCCAAACGCACGGCGTCGCGGCTTGTTGCGCGCACGCCCTCGCACTGCGCGGAATCTTCTCTAAATAGAGGCCATGTCCGAGCCCCGCACCACACGCTGCCTCATCCTTGGGTCTGGCCCCGCCGGCTATACCGCCGCCATCTATGCCGCCCGCGCCCTGCTCAACCCCGTCATGATCGCCGGCATCCAGCCTGGCGGCCAGCTGACCATCACCACCGAGGTGGAGAACTATCCGGGGTTCGCCGAGGCGATCCAGGGGCCCTGGCTGATGGAGCAGATGCAGGCCCAGGCCGCCCATGTGGGGACCGAGATCATCAACGACATTGTCGTCGAGGCCGACCTCTCCAAGCGTCCGTTCCGCCTGGTGTGCGATTCCGGCGACGTCTGGCTGGCCGAGACCCTGATCATCGCCACCGGCGCCCAGGCCCGCTGGCTGGGCCTGGAAACCGAGGAGAAGTTCAAGGGCTTCGGCGTCTCGGCCTGCGCCACCTGCGACGGCTTCTTCTATCGCGGCAAGGAGGTCGTGGTGGTCGGCGGCGGCAATACGGCGGTCGAAGAGGCCCTGTTCCTCACCAACTTCGCCTCCAAGGTCACCCTGGTTCACCGGCGCGACGAGTTGCGGGCCGAGAAGATCCTGCAGGAGCGCCTGTTCGCCCATCCCAAGGTCGAGGTGATCTGGGACAGCGCCATCGACGAGGTGCTGGGCGAGGCAGATCCCCTGGGCGTCACCGGCGTGCGGCTGAAGAACGTCAAGACCGGCGAGACCCGGACGATCGACTGCGCCGGCGTCTTCGTGGCCATCGGCCATGCGCCGGCCTCGGAGCTGTTCAAGGGCCAGCTGTCCATGGATTCCGCCGGCTATCTCGACGTGAAGGCCGGGACGGCCACCACCGAGATCGAAGGCGTCTACGCCGCCGGCGACGTGACCGACGACGTCTACCGCCAGGCGGTGACCGCGGCCGGCATGGGCTGTATGGCCGCCCTGGAGGCGGTCCGCTTCCTGGCCGAGGAAGACCACCGCAAGGCGCACCATCCGATCAGCCACGCCGAAGCCGAGAAGATCGGCGTCTGGTAGGCGCCCCTGTGACCGACTAACGAGGGCCCATGACCAATCTGATCGTACGCGGGGGTCGCCCCCTGCGGGGCGAGATCACGCCCTCCGCCAACAAGAACGCCGTCCTGCCGGTGCTGTGCGCCACCCTGCTCAGCGACGCGCCCCTGGTGCTGCACCGGGTGCCGGACATCACTGACGTGCGCAAGATCCTGGAATTCTTCCAGGCCCTGGGCAGCCAGGTGGACATGGACTACGCCACCGGGACCCTGCGCCTGCACCACGGCGAGAACCTGAGGGCGCAAGGGGCGCACCTGCCGCTGGGCATGCGCTCCTCGGTGATGCTGATCCCGGCCCTGCTGCACCGGTTCGGCCAGGCCAGCCTGGAGGACGAGGCCAAGGGCTGCACCCTGGGCGCCCGGGAGATCGACCCCCACCTGGAGGTCTTCGAGGCCTTCGGCGCCCGGGTCGAGACCCGCGAAGGCGCCATCCTGATCTCCACGCCAGACGGCTTCCACGCCACCCGCCACTGGCTGGACTACGCCTCGGTGACAACGACCGAGAACTTCGCCATCTGCGCGGCCACCGCCAAGGGAACCTCGCAGCTGGTCAACGCCGCCTGCGAGCCGCACGTCCAGGAATTCTGTCGCTTCCTCATCCAGATGGGCGCCAGCCTCCAGGGGGTCGGCGCCTCCACCCTGACCATCGAGGGGGTCGAGAAGCTGGGGGCGACCACCTTCACCTTCCAGGACGACTTCCACGAGGTGGCGACCTTCCTGGCCATGGGCGCCATCACTGGCGGCGACGTGGCGGTGCGCAACGGGGCCTCGGAATCCTTCCCCCTGATCGACCGCACCTTCTCCAAGTTCGGCGTCGAGGTGGAGCACAAGGACGGCTGGTCCCGCGCGCGCCTGGATGGCCCCCTGCATGTGCGCCAGCCCTATACGAGCCACATCCTGCAGAAGGTGGAGGCCGCCCCCTGGCCCTATGTGCCCGCCGACCTGCTGCCGATCTTCATCGCGCTCGGAGTCCGCGCCGAGGGCTCGGTGATGTTCTGGAACAAGGTCTATGAAGGCGCGCTCGGCTGGACCTCGGAACTCGCCAAGTTCGGCGGCCACGCGGTGCTGTGCGATCCCCACCGGGTGATCACCTATGGCGGCAAGCCGCTGTTCCCCGCCCAGGTGGAAAGCCCCTACATCATCCGGGTCGCCATCGCGCTCTTCATGCTGGCCGCCAGCATCGAGGGCAAGTCGACCATCCTCAACGCCGCCCCGATCAAGCGCGCCCACCCCAATTTCGTCGAGAACCTCAACGCCCTTGGCGCCGACGTGGAGTGGGTCCTGGGGGACTGAGGCGCCTTAAATCCCGTCGTCCTCGGGCTTGATCCGAGGACCCATGACCACTGGAGTTCGACGGTGTCCATGGATGCTCGGGTCAAGCCCGAGCATGACGGATTGGGGGAGAACGTGCGGCCGTATCCCGCCGTCTACATGATGAGCAACCGGCGGCACGGCACGCTCTATATCGGCATGACGGCGGCCCTTGCCCGGAGGGTGTGGGAGCATCGCGAAGGCATCTATCCGGGTTTCAGTCAGACCTATGGCCTCAAGCGCCTCGTCTGGTACGAGCCGCACGACCTGATTTCTGAAGCCATCCGCCGGGAGAAGGCGCTGAAGCACTATCGCCGCGACTGGAAGATCGACTTGATCGAAGCGGTGAACCCCGATTGGGACGATCTGTATCCAGGCCTAGTCTAACCGCCGCCCATTCGAACTGGAGTTTGCCGGTGTGCATGGATGCTCGGGTCAAGCCCGAGCAAGACGGGGGGAAGAGGCGGTGTGGCGGCCGTGTCCAGCCAGGCGCACCCCCCAAGTCCGTCGTCCTCGGGCTTGACCCGAGGACCCATGAACACTGGAATCTGACGGTGGTCACGGATAGCTCGGTCAATTGATAGGAAGCAACTTTGATCCGACACGCCCGCGCCGCCGACCATGCCGCCATTCGCGCGGTGAACCTGGCCGCATTTCCTGAGCCCGCCGAGGCCGATCTGGTGGAGCGGTTGCGCGCCGACGGGGACGTAGTGTTCGAAATGGTCGCCGAGGATCAGGGCGCGATCGTCGGCCACATCCTGTTCAGCCGGCTGTGGGCCGACAGCGCCAACCTCTATGTCGCCCTGGCGCCCATGGCTGTGCGGCCCGAACACCAACGCCAAGGCCTCGGCTCGGCCCTGGTGCGGGGCGGGCTGGAGTTCTGCAAGGAGTGCGGCGCCCATGGCGTCGTGGTTCTGGGCCATCCCGATTATTATCCACGCTTCGGATTTTCCGCCGAAGCCGCGGGCAAGATCCGTTCGCCCTATGCCGGGTCGCCGGCCTTCATGGCCAAGGCCTTCGAAGACGACGCCTTCGACGCCCCCCTCACCCTGGCCTATCCGGACGCCTTCAACGGCCTTTAGTCGGTGGGACCGGCCGCGGGCGCGGCTTCCCGCTCGGCGTCCAGTTCAGCCTCCACCTGGGCCAGCCGTTCGTTGATCTGCTGGATTTCTTCCGGCGTCGGCTGGCGGCGGCTGGGGGTCAGGACGCCGGCCACCCGGGTTTGGGCCTCGCCGGCTTCGGGGGCCGCCACCTCATAGGTCCGGACGTCGCCGGCCAGGTCCAGGGTCACCTTTCGGCCCGGCGCGATCCCCTGCCCGCTGGGATTGAGCAGGCCCTGGGTTCGGGCGTCGATCCCGCCGAGGATCGCCACGGTCAGGTTCTTTTCGCCGCCCACATAGCGGCTGGTGAAGGCCGGCGGCTCGCCCATGGGGCCAGTCCAGCGATAGAAGATGTGCGCCCCCACCTTGGTCATCTTCACCAGGGTCGGCGCCCAGTAAGGCGCCACATAGTCAGCGTGATAGTGGGTCGCAGACCCCACATTCTCCTCCACGAAACCATCCAGCGCCTCGCTGGCCACCGCCTCCACCTGACGCCACAGCCAGGGCTCCGGGGCCCAGGTCAGGGAGCCGTCGCAGGTGAAGCTGAACTGACAGCCGGTTCGCCTAGCCGAGCCCTGAAAGACCACGCCGCAGACCGAGTTGGGATAGGCCGGGTGGCGCACCCGGTTCAGCACCACCTGGGCCACCGCCCTCTGGCCCTCCGGCGGCTCGCGGGCGGCCTCATAATAGATGGCCTGGCTGAGGCAGCGCAGGGCCTGGGCGCGATCCTGCCGCGAGGCCCGCAGGATGAAGGGCTCCATCGGATTGATCGGCAGATCGGCGAAGGGCTTGAGCGCATTGATCTCGCGGGCCGCCATGTCGAAGGCTGTGCCGAAGCCCAGCGTCGGCAGGGTGGCGAGGTCATAGGTTTCCCACCCCTTGACCCGACCCCAATAGTCCGTGGCGGGGGCTGGGTCGTGGCGCCGCGCCAGGGCTAGCATCGCCGGATCCATGTCGGCGCTCAGCCGGCGCAGGCCCTCGTCCGAGAGATTGCGGGCCACGGTCGCGAGACCGGCGGCCCGACCATCGTTGAGGGGGCGGTCATAGCTGGTGAGGCAGCCGCTCAACGCGAGCGTCGCAACGAACAGGGCGACGGAGCGTAGGGGCGCGATCAAGGTGGAGGGTCCTGTGGAGTCCGCGGGAAATCCTCCCGCGCCGGGCAAGCTATAGGCGACATGAAGACGGCGAAAAAGCGGGCGAACTAGGCCATTGCGAGCTTGAGCGCTTGCATCGGGGTTCCAAGGGTCTATATCTGTGACAGACGAGTTATGCTCTGAGTGAGCATATCGGAGGCGCCTCGCCGAAACCCAAGCCCGGAGGCGTCTTTTTTGGGCCAGAGAAATGCTCATCATGAGCATAAGGAGGACGCCATGGCCGCAGACGGTTTTGCTCCGCTCGCCTTCACCCCCGAAGTCGAAGCCGAAACCCAAGCGCTTTGGGAGCGGGTCAAGAAGCACGTCACCCCCATGGAGTGGCGGCTGCAGGCTCCGCTGATCGCCGAGATCAACCGCCTCAAGCGGGAGAAGAACGCCGTCATCCTGGCCCACAACTATATGACGCCCGAAATCTTCCACGGGGTCGGCGACAGCCTGGGCCTGGCCAAGGAGGCCGCCCGGTCCGACGCCGCCATCATCATCCAGGCCGGCGTGCACTTCATGGCCGAGACCTCCAAGATCCTGTCGCCGGACAAGCGCGTGCTGATCCCCGACCTGCGCGCCGGATGCAGCCTGGCCTCCTCCATCACCGGCGAGGATGTCCGGCTGATCAAGGCCCGCTATCCCGGCATTCCGGTGGTCACCTATGTGAACACCACCGCCGACGTGAAGGCCGAGACCGATGTCTGCTGCACCAGCGCCAATGCGGTGCAGGTGGTGGAGCATGTGGCCAAGGAATGGGGCGTCGATCGCGTCATCCTGATCCCCGACGAATTCCTCGCCCGCAATGTGGCGCGCCAGACGGACGTCAAGATCATCGCCTGGCAGGGCCGCTGCGAGGTGCATGAGCGCTTCGAGGCCCAGGACATCCTGGACCTGAAGGCCGCCTATCCGGGCGCCCAGGTTCTGGCCCACCCCGAATGCCCGGCCGAGGTGCTGGAGGTTTCGGACTTCGCCGGCTCGACGGCGGCGATGAACGACTATGTGCTGACCAAGAAGCCCAAGCAGGTGATCCTGATCACCGAATGCTCCATGGCCGACAATGTCGCGGTGGACGCCGTGGACACCGAGTTCCTGCGCCCCTGCAACCTCTGCCCGCACATGAAGCGGATCAGCCTGGAGAACATCCACGAGGCCCTGGTCAAGGAGCAGTACGAGGTGTTCGTGGACCCGGTGATCGCCGACCGCGCCCGACTGGCGGTGCAACGGATGATCGACCTGCCGCCCCCGGCCGTTCCGGCCCGCTATGATCTGGTCAAGGCTCGCCACCATGTGGACGTGGAGCTGATCTGATGGCCCACCGCACCCAGCACGACGGCGTTCTCGTCGTCGGTGCGGGTCTGGCCGGCCTGTCGGCGGCCCTGGCCGCCGCCCCCCGCAAGGCCCTGGTCCTGACCGGCGCGCCCCTG
>NZ_JBALUY010000050.1:0-25068 GCF_036963605.1 Phenylobacterium sp.
GGCTGGCTTCGGAATAGCGGGGCGGCGGCTCGGTGAAGTGCTGGGCCGCCCGGGCGGCGGCGACCTTGGCGGCTGCCCCCTGGCTCACCTGGGGCAGGCGGCCGGATTCTTCGTCGTCGGCGTCGTCGCGGCCCTCTTCGTAGACGGCCAGATAGCCGTCGAACAGGATCACCTGGCCGGTGGCCCGCAGGCCGGTCTGGCCATCGGCGCTCTCCAGCTCGATGGTGGTGCGCTCGATGCGGGCGCTTTCCATCTGCGAGGCGATCATCCGCTTCCAGATTAGCTCGTAGAGCCGACCCAGATCGCCGTCGAGGCGCAGAGAGCCCGGATTGCGAGCCAGGCTGGTGGGGCGAATGGCCTCGTGGGCCTCCTGGGCGTTCTTGGCCTTGGTGCGATAGAGCCGGGCCTGCTCGGGCACATATTCCTTGCCGTAGACGCCGCCGATCACCAGGCGGGCTTCGTCCAGGGCCTCGGGCGCGGCCTGGACGCCGTCGGTCCGCATATAGGTGATCAGGCCGACGGTTTCGCCGCCGATGTCGACCCCTTCATAGAGCTTCTGGGCGGCCTGCATCGTCCGCTGGGCCGAGAAGCCGAGCTTGCGCGAAGCCTCCTGCTGCAGGGTCGAGGTGGTGAAGGGCGGGGCCGGCGAGCGCTTGGCCGGCTTTTTTTCCACCGAGGCGATGGTGAAGCTGGCGGCCTGGACCGCGGCCTTGGCGGCCTCGGCGGCGGCCGCGTCGCCAAGGTCGAACTTGGTCAGGCGCTTGGCCTGGTGCTTGACCAGGCGAGCCACAAAGGGGTCGCCGCCGGCCGAGACGTCGGCGTCGACAGTCCAGTACTCCTGAGTCTTGAACCGCTCGATCTCGAGTTCGCGGTCGACGATCAGGCGCAGGGCCACCGACTGGACCCGCCCGGCCGAGCGCGAGCCCGGCAGCTTGCGCCATAGCACCGGCGAAAGGGTGAAGCCCACCAGATAGTCCAGGGCGCGACGGGCGAGGTAGGCCTCGACCAGCTCCATGTCGATATCCCGCGGCGCCTTCATGGCCTCGGTGACCGCCGACTTGGTGATGGCGTTGAACACCACCCGCTGGACCTGGGCGCCCTTGATGACCTTCTTCTTCTGAAGGACCTCCAGGACGTGCCACGAGATGGCCTCGCCCTCACGGTCGGGGTCGGTGGCCAGGATCAGGCGGTCAGCCCCCTTCATCGCCTCGGCGATGTCGTTCAGCCGCTTGGCGGACTTGGCGTCCACGTCCCAGCTCATGGCGAAGTCCTCGTCCGGTCGGACGGAGCCATCCTTGGGCGGCAGATCGCGCACATGGCCGTACGAGGCGAGTACGACATAGTCGCCGCCCAGGTACTTGTTGATGGTCTTGGCCTTGGCCGGGCTCTCGACGACGACGACGTTCATTTGTGGGGCTTTGACTGACGGCTACGCGGGCGGAAAGCCCGGAACACAAAGGCGCGAAAGGTGGGCTTGAGCATGGGGCGATGTCAACCGGCGCTGGGTGCGGCGCCAAATACGGGCGATCCGGATCCACGCGTCTGGTCTCCGCCCGACCCCTTCATGCGGCGGCGGCCTGGCCGCCAGCGAGCAGTTCGGCGCGCCCGGCTACCGCCAGCTCAACAAGGGCCGCGGCGACGGCACCGGCGTCGCGACCCGTGGCGCGCACCAGTTCGTCTCGCGATACCGGGGTGGGGGAGAGGGCGGCCGCCACCGCCTCGATGAGGGCGGCGTCGGCAGCTGAGCAGGTCGGTGGGCCGATATAGGGCGGCTCCCGCTCGCGAAAGCCATCGAAGGTGTCCAGGGCGCGCAGGACGTCGTCGACCCCTTCGCAGAGCGCCGCGCCCTGCCGGATCAGGTCGTTGGCGCCGCGGGCGCGAGGGTCTAGCGGGGAGCCCGGCACGGCCAGCACGTCGCGGCCCTGCTCGGCGGCCAGGCGGGCGGTGATCAGGGAGCCCGATCGCAGCTCGGCCTCGACCACCACCACGGCCCGCGAGAGGCCGGCGATGATCCGGTTGCGCCGGGGGAAGTCCCTGGCCTGGGCCTGGCGGCCGGGCGGGTGCTCGGCCACGACGCAGCCCTGTTCGGTCAGCCGATGATAGAGGGTCCGGTGTTCGTGGGGATAGATGTCGTCGATCCCGCCGCCGAGGACGGCGATGGTCCCGTGCTCCAACGCGCCCTCGTGAGCGGCGCCGTCGATGCCCCGGGCCATGCCCGAGGCGACCACATGGCCGGCCTGTCCCAGTTCGGCGGCCAGGCCGCGGGCGAATCGCTGGCCGGCCGCCGAGGCGACCCGGGCGCCGACGATGGCGACGATGGAGCGGTCGAGCAGACGGACATCGCCGCGGGCCCAGAGTACCGGCGGCGGCGGATCCAGAGCCGCCAACGCCTGAGGATAGCCGGCCTCGCAGGCGCAGATGAGCTGGGCCCCCAGGGCTTAGCCGGCGGCGAGCTCGGCCTCGACCTCATCGGTCGAGGGAATGGCCGGCGCGCCGTTACGGCCGCCCCGTCGGGCAAGTTCGGGCAGGGCCTCAAGCGCGCGGCCGGGCTCGGCATAGCGACGGATCAGCTGGTCGAAAGTCACCGCCCCGACGCCCTCGCTGCGGGCCAGACGCAGCCAGTCGCGCCGCGCCTGCGGCGTCAGGCCAGGGCTCATTCGGGGTCCTGCGGCGATGGCGTCTTCGCGCCGCCGATTCGCGGTTCCTGGCCCTTCAGCAGGCGGGCGATGTTCTCCCGGTGACGGAAGAAGATCAGCACGGCCATGACGACGGCCAGCACGGCGATAGGGTAGGGGCGGTCGGTGACGAATACATAGACCGGCGCCAGCGCCGCGGCGGTGAGCGCCGCCAGGGACGAGAGCCGGAAGACCAGCGCCACCAGGATCCAGGTGGCGCCGGCCAGCAGGCCGACAGGCCAGGCCGCCGCCAACAGGACGCCGAAGAAGGTGGCCACCCCCTTGCCGCCCTTGAAGCCCAGCCAGACGGGGAAGATGTGCCCGATGAAGGCCGCCCCACCAGCCAGCGCCGTCAAGGTCGCCTGGGCGCTCTGAGGCGCGTCCTTGGTCAGCATCCAGGCGACGGCGACGGCCATGGCGCCCTTGCCCCCGTCGCCGAGCACGGTGATCAGGGCCAGGTCCTTGCGGCCGGTGCGCAGGACATTGGTCGCGCCGATATTGCCCGAGCCGATGGATCGCACGTCGCCGGCCCCGCCCAGGCGGGTGGCGATGACGCCGAAGGGAATGGACCCCAGCAGATATCCGCCGATCAGGGCGGCGGCGACGAGCGCGAGGCTCAAGGTGTCGGTCGGCATGTGTTTCCCCGGTTTCCCTAAGTGCTGACGGCGTCGATCTGCCGTTGCCGTTTTGTTCGCCCATGCATAGCGCCGGTCGGCGAGGCGGGCAACGGTCTAGCTAGTCGGCCTGATAGACCACGCGACCGTCCACCAGGGTCGTGCGGACCACGCCCTGCAAGCGGCGGCCGTCGAAGGGCGAGTTCTTGGACTTGGACTTCAGGTCGGCCAGATCGACGATCATCGGCGCGTTCAGGTCGCAGAGCACGAGGTCGGCGGGCGCGCCCTTGGCCAGGCGACCGGCGGGCAGGCCCAGCAGTTCGGCCGGTCGGCTGGTGACCGTGCGCATCAGGTCGATCAGCGGAATGCGTCCCTCGTGGTGGAAGGCCAGCAGGGCCGGCAACAGGGTCTGCAGGCCCACGGCGCCCGGCGCGGCCTCGTCATAGGGCAGGCGCTTGTCCTCGGCCGGCGCTGGCGCATGGGCCGAGACCACAATGTCGATCAGGCCGGAGGCCAGGGCCTCGATCACCGCCTGGCGGTCGTCCTCGCCGCGCAGGGGCGGATCGACCTTGCAGAAGGTGCGATAGTCGCCGATGTCCACCTCGTTGAAGGACAGGTGGTTGATCGAGGTCGTGGCCGTCACGTCGAGGCCGCGGCCCTTGCCGCGCTCAAGGCTTTCCAGGGCGCAGGCCGTGGTGATCTGGTCGACCAGAAGCCGCCCGCCGGTCAGCTCCACCAGGGCCAGGTCGCGCTCCAGCATGATCTTTTCGGCGATGGGCGGGACAGACGGCAGGCCCATGCGGCCGGCCAGCTCGCCCTCGGTGGCCGCGGCGCCGGCCGACAGCCAGGGGTCGGCCGGTCGGTGGGCGACCAGCACCCCGAAGCTGCGGGCATAGGCCAGCAGGCGGCGGAAGACCTTGGAATTGACGATCGGATGGTCGGCGTCGGTGACATAGACGCAGCCGGCGTCGCGCATCAGGCCAATCTCGGCCATCCGCTCGCCCGCCAGGCCCTTGGTGGCTGCGCCTGCGGGATAGACGTGGACCAGCTCGATGTCCCGGGCCCGGCGCAGGATGAAGTCCACCACTGACGGATCGTCGACCACCGGTGAGGTGTCCGGCTGGACGACGATGGAGGTGACGCCGCCGGCGGCCGCGGCCAGGGCGGCGGACTTCAGCGTCTCCTTGGGCTCGGCGCCCGGTTCGCCGGTCTTGACCCGCAGATCGATGAGGCCGGGGGCCAGCATGGCGCCGCGGGCGTCGAGCGTCTCGATATCGTCCGACAGGCTGCCCAGCTCACCGCCGAAGACCACCTCGGCGATCTTGCCATTCTTGACCAGCAGGGCGCCGGGCGCGTCCTGGCCGCTGGCCGGGTCGACGAGGCGGGCGTTTAGAAGGGCGAGCGGGCGGGGCGCCATCAGTCGTTGTCCAGTCGGGCGGCCAGGGCGGCGAGCACCGCCATGCGGGCGGCGACGCCCATCTCCACCTGATCCTGGATCAGGCTGACGGCCAGGTCGTCGGCCACCTCGGAATCGATCTCGACGCCGCGGTTCATGGGCCCGGGATGCATGACCCGGACGTGGGGGGCGGCGCAGGCGAGCTTCTCCCGATCGAGGCCGAAGAAGCGGAAATATTCCCGCTGCGACGGCGCCAGCACGCCATCCATGCGCTCCAGCTGCAGGCGAAGCATCATGACCACGTCGCAGCCCTCAATGCCCTTACGCAGGTCGTGATAGACCTCCGAGCCCCAGCGATCGGCCTCGGCGGGCATCAGGGTCGGCGGCCCCACCAGCCGTACCTCGGCGCCCATCATCTGCAGCAGGCCGACATTGGAGCGCGCCACCCGGCTGTGGAGCACGTCGCCGCAGATCGCCACCCGCAGGCCGGCGATGCGGCCAAAGGCCCGGCGCATGGAGAGCGCGTCCAGCAGGGCCTGGGTGGGATGTTCGTGCTGGCCGTCGCCGGCGTTGATCACCGAGCAGGACACCTTCTGCGACAGCAGGGAGGCGGCGCCCGAGGACGCGTGGCGCACCACCAGCAGGTCCGGCTGCATGGCGTTGAGCGTCACGGCGGTGTCGATTAGGGTTTCGCCCTTGGAGATCGACGAGGCTCGGGGGCTCATATTGACCACGTCCGCGCCCAGCCGCTTGCCGGCCAGCTCGAAGGAGCTCTGGGTGCGGGTGGAGTTCTCGAAGAACAGGTTCATCAGCGTCCGACCCTTGAGCAGGTCGAGCTTCTTCGAGGTCTGGCGGTTAAGGGCCACGAAGGTGTCGGCCAGGTCCAGCAGGTCGCCGACCTCGACGGGGTTCAGGTCCAGGACCGACAGGAAATGGCGCTTGGGAAAGGGGAAGGTCTTCCCCAGGACGTCGATCAGACCGGATTCGGGCGCGCTCATTAAAGCGCCGTCTTAAGGGGACCGGCCGGCTTCGCCAAGACACCTGTGGTGACGGTCCACATGTTCAGGCCTCGGACGGCGGGGCGGGGGCGTCCGCCAGGTTGCGCAGGCGCTCCAGGGCGCCCTGGAGAATCCAGGCCGCGGCGGTCTTGTCGACCACCTCGCCGCGTCGGGCGCGGGTCATGTCGGCCTCATTCACAAGCATGCGGTTCACAGCCATCGACGACATGCGCTCATCCCAGAAAACGATAGGCAGGTCGCGCAGCCTCAGGAGGTTTCGGCCGAAGGCGCGGCTGGACTGGCAGCGCGGTCCCTCCGTGCCGTCCATATTGACCGGCAGGCCGATGATGATCGCCAGGGCTTCGCGTTCGGCCATCAACTGGAAGAGATGCTCGGCGTCCTGGTTGAACTTGCCTTTGCGGATCAGCACGAGGGGCGAGGCTACGGTCCGGCTGATATCGGAAACCGCCACGCCGATCGTCTTCTCGCCGAGGTCCAGGCCGACAACGGCTCCCAGGCGGGGCAGGGCGGCTGGCAGATCAGTAAGGTCCATTATGGGCATGGCGGCTCATATCACGGCGCCGGCGGAGTACGAATTCGGGCGCCAATGAGGGGGTTCGTCGAACGTCGATATTGGCGTTTGGCGGCGGTGGGGCTATGGGGCTCTGACGACCTGGGGAGGGATTGGAATGTCGGCGTCAACCGGTTGGCCGCGCAAGACGCGCGACATGCACAATCATCATATGGATTCCACGGTCTGGGACAGGCTGGCCTTTCGCGATGACGACGTCATCGTGGCCACCTACGGCAAATCCGGCACCACCTGGACCCAGCAGATCGTGGGCCAACTGGTCTTCGCAGGCGATCCAGACGTCAGGATCGCCGAGGTGTCGCCCTGGGTGGACCTTCGGATCATGCCACCGGATCTGCTGGACATCCTTGAGGCCCAAAGCCACCGACGGATCCTGAAAACGCACCTGCCGGTGGACGCATTGAACTTCTCGCCGAAGGCCAAGTACCTCTATATCGGCCGCGACGGCCGCGACGTGGTCTGGAGCCTGTATAATCATCACGCCGGCGCCAACCAGCTTTGGTATGACACCCTCAACGACACGCCCGGTCGCATGGGGCCGCCCATCGAGCGGCCGGATCCCGACGTTCGCCGCTATTTTCAGACTTGGCTGAAAGAGGACGGCGCACCGTTCTGGCCCTATTGGGAGAACATCTCCACCTGGTGGGCGATCCGCGACCTGCCCAATGTCATGCTGGTCCATTTCAACGATCTGAAGCAGGATCTGGAGGGCGAGATGCGCAGGATCGCCGCCTTCCTCGACTGCGACATTCCCGAGGACCGCTGGCCGCAGATCCTGGAGCACTGCACCTTCGACTGGATGAAGACCCATGCCGAGAACGTCGCCCCGCTGGGGGGCGCGATCTTCGAGGGCGGCGCCCAGACCTTCATTAACAAGGGGGTCAACGGCCGCTGGCGGGACCTGTTGAGCGACGAAGATATCGCCGCCTATGAGCAAAGGGCTCTCGCCGAGCTTGGGCCCGATTGCGCGGGTTGGCTAGCGGATGGGCGCGCGTCCGCCATCCAGCCCGCTTGATGTATCGCGCCTCAAACAAATTCCTGCGGCAGGCCCGGTCATGAGTCCGGAGATACTTCAGGTGGGCGGCGTCCGCGTCCTGGTTCTGACGCCCGAGGGCCAGGCGGTCGGATCGGAGGCCGACGCTCTGGACCTGCTGGGCGAGGCGCTGGGAGCAGGCGCGGCCTGGATCGCGCTGCCAGTCGCCCGAGCGGCGCCGGATGTCTTCCGGCTCGAAACCCGGCTGGCCGGGGCCATCGCCCAAAAGCTTGTGAACTATGGCGTCGGTCTGGCCTTCGTCGGCGACCTGTCCGATCCTATGGCGCGAAGCCAGGCGCTCCGCGATTGGGCGCATGAATGCAATCGCGGCCGGCAGGTCTGGTTCGCCGCCGATCTGGCCGAGCTTGAGACCCGCCTTTCAAGCCTCTGACACCCTGATCAGCCTGACGGCTTGTCAAAGACCGCTCCTGACGGCTAACCCACGGATCAGATTGCAAGGAGGCCCCCATGGCCATCGACGTGGCGACCGTTCGCAAGGTCGCCAAGCTGGCGCGCATCGCCGAACCCGAGGCGCGCCTGGAATCCCTGGTTCAGGAGCTCAACGGCATCCTGACCTGGATCGAGCAGCTGGAAGAGGTGGACACCGACGGGGTCGAGCCGATGACCTCGGTGGTCCATCAGGGCCTGCCCATGCGCGAGGACGTGGTCACCGAGGGCGGCGACCCGGCCAGGGTGCTGGCCAATGCGCCGAAGACGGCCAAGGACTTCTTCGTGGTTCCCAAGGTGGTGGAATAGATGAGCGACCTGACCAAGCTGACGCTCAAGACCGCCCTCGAAGGCCTTGAATCCAAGTCGTTTTCCGCGCTTGAACTGACCCAGGCCCATGTGGAGGCCGTGGAGTCGGCCAAGGCGCTGAACGCCTATGTCCTGGAGACCCCGGAAAAGGCCCTGGAGATGGCCCGGGCCAGCGACGCGCGCCGCGCCCGCGGCGAGGCCGGCGCCCTCGACGGCGCGCCCCTGGGGGTCAAGGACCTGTTCTGCACCGAGGGCGTGCGCTCCACGGCCTGCTCCAAGATTCTGGGCAATTTCGTCCCCACCTATGAGTCCACCGTCACGGCCAATCTCTGGCGCGACGGGGCGGTGATGCTGGGCAAGCTGAACATGGACGAGTTCGCCATGGGCTCGTCCAATGAGAGCAGCGCCTATGGCCCGGTGATCAATCCCTGGCGCGGCCAGGGCGATGACACCCCGCGCACGCCTGGCGGCTCGTCGGGCGGGTCGGCGACTGCGGTGGCTGCGGAGCTCTGCCTGGGCGCTACGGCTACAGACACCGGCGGTTCGATCCGCCAGCCGGCGGCCTTCACCGGCACGGTGGGCATCAAGCCAACCTATGGCCGCTGCTCGCGCTGGGGGGTGGTGGCCTTCGCCTCGTCCCTGGACCAGGCCGGCCCGATCGCCCGCAATGTCGAGGACGCCGCCATCCTGCTGAAGTCCATGGCCGGCCACGACGCCAAGGACTCCACCAGCCTGGACATCGAGGTCCCGGACTTCCCCAGCTTCGTGGGCAAGTCGGTGAAGGGCCTGCGGATCGGCATTCCCAAGGAGTACCGCGCCGAGGGCATGGCGCCGGAAATCGACAAGCTGTGGGAGCAGGGTGTGGCCTGGCTGAAGGCGGCCGGCTGCGAGATCGTCGAGGTCTCGCTGCCCCACACCAAGTACGCCCTGCCGGCCTATTACATCGTGGCCCCGGCCGAGGCCTCATCCAACCTGGCCCGCTATGACGGCATGCGCTACGGCCTGCGGGTCGACGGCGCCAACCTCACCGAAACCTACGAGCAGACGCGCGCCCAGGGGTTCGGCGAAGAGGTCAAGCGGCGGATCCTGATCGGCTCCTACGTGCTCTCGGCCGGCTATTACGACGCCTACTATCTCAAGGCCCAGAAGGTGCGGCGGCGGATCTCCGACGACTTCGACCAGGCCTTTGAGAAGGTCGACGCCCTGCTGACGCCCACCGCGCCCTCGGCCGCCTTCGCGCTCGGCGAGAACGCCGACGATCCGGTGGCCATGTACCTGAACGACATCTTCACCGTGACGGTGAATCTCGCCGGCCTGCCGGGCATGAGCGTGCCTGCCGGGGTGGACGCCAACGGCCTGCCGCTGGGCCTGCAGCTGATCGGCCGGCCCCTGGACGAGGGCACGCTTTTCTCGCTGGGCGGGGTGATCGAGGAGGCGGCTCAGTTCAAGGTCCGGCCGCAACGCTGGTGGTGACGCCCGCCGCGGCCGGCGGCCGCGGACGGGCTTGACCTGCAGGGTTTAATCGGTGGCCAGTTCGCTCTTGATGGCCGCCAGGGTGTCGTCGGTGATCTGGCCTTCGGAATAGGGCTTCAGCTCCACCAGCGTCATGCCCTTGAACATGTCGTAGGAGGGATGGGCGCCGATGCCCGGAATGTGCTTTTCCAGCACGGCCTTGGCTTTTTCGTCGGCCATCAGCTCTGCGACCGAGTTGGATTCGACCGACAGCGTCGTGTTGGCCGCCACGGCCGTCACCGCGGTCAGTGTCATCGAAAGGGCGAGGGCGCCCGTCATGAGAAATTTGCGCATAGGTGAGGTCTCCTCCCTGGATCGGCGTTGTCGCCGACGCGGAGTGAGCGGCAGACGCCGGCCTTTCGCAAGAGGGTTTAACTTGGCCGCTTCCGCAGGGCGGCGGCTGGGATTAGGAAGAGCGGATGACTGAGAACACCAAGTTGATCCAAGGTCGGACTGGCCCCTGGGAAATGGTCCTGGGGCTGGAGGTCCACGCCCAGGTCGCCTCCAACGCCAAGCTCTTCTCCGGGGCGGCCGTCGGCTTCGGCGCCGGGCCCAACGCCCAGGTCAGCCTGGTGGACGCCGCCATGCCGGGGATGCTGCCGGTGATCAACCGCCGCTGTGTGGAGCAGGCCGTGCGCACGGGGCTTGGCCTGAAGGCGCAGATCAATCTGAAGTCCACCTTCGACCGCAAGAACTACTTCTATCCGGACCTGCCCCAGGGCTACCAGATCAGCCAGTTCAAGGAGCCGATCGTCGGCGAGGGCGAGGTGCTGGTAGAGCTGGACGACGGCGAGACCATCACCGTCCGCATCGAGCGGCTGCACCTGGAGCAGGATGCGGGCAAGTCGCTGCACGACCAGGATCCGGACTCCACCTATGTGGACCTGAACCGTTCGGGCACCGCCCTGATGGAGATCGTCTCGCGCCCCGACATGCGCAGCGCGCCGGAAGCCGCCGCCTATGTGAAGAAGCTGCGGACCATCCTCGTCTATCTGGGCACCTGCGACGGCGACATGGAGAAGGGCAATCTGCGGGCCGACGTGAATGTCTCGGTCTGTCGTCCGGGCGCCTATGAGAAATTCCGCGCCACGGGCGACTTCAGCCACCTGGGCACCCGCTGCGAGATCAAGAACGTCAATTCCTATCGCTACATCCAGCAGGCGATCGAGTACGAGGCTCGCCGGCAGATCGAGATCCTCGAGGACGGCGGCAAGATCGACCAGGAGACGCGCCTCTTCGATCCCGGCAAGGGCGAGACCCGCTCCATGCGCTCCAAGGAGGATGCGCACGACTATCGCTACTTCCCCGACCCCGATCTGCTGCCCCTGGTGCTGGACGAAGCCTGGGTGAAGGCCATCGAGGACAGCCTGCCCGAACTGCCCGACCCCAAGAAGGCGCGGCTGCAGAGCCAGTATGGTCTGTCGGCCTATGACGCTGGGGTGCTGGTCGGCGAGATGGCCCGTGCCGACTTCTTCGAGGCCGCCGCCAAGGGACGCGACGCCAAGCTGGTGGCCAACTGGGTCACCAATGACCTCGCCGCCCGCCTGACCGCGGCGAACCTGGACCTTCAGGACAGCCCGATCAGCGCCGGCGAGATCGCCGAACTGGTGAAGCTGATCGAGGACGGGGTCATCTCGTCCAAGATCGCCAAGGACGTCTTCGAGCGGATGTGGGCGGGCGAGGGCGCGCCGGCCGAGATCGTCGAGAAGCAGGGCCTGATGCAGGTCTCCGACACCGGCGAGCTGGAGGCCATCATCGACGGCCTGATCGCCGCCAATCCGGCCCAGGCCGAGTCGGTGAAGGAAAAGCCCCAGGCCATCGGCTGGTTCGTCGGCCAGGTGATGAAGGCCACCGGCGGCAAGGCCAATCCAGGCACAGTCAATCAACTGCTCAAGGCCAAGCTCGGCCTCTGAATCGAACCCCGCACGCGACGAAGGCCCCGGACGTTCGCCCGGGGCCTTTTTCATGACGCCTGTCGTGGATCGCCTCGGGGATCAGCGATTGTTGATGATCTCGAAGATGATACCGGTGGCGACGGCGGCCAGCAGGTAGTCATTGCCGACCCGGTGCCACGCATAGCCCCGCGGCGGCGGACGCAGGCGGTAGCGGTGGTAGTCGTGGACGACATAGCCGCGGTACTGCGGCGGCAAGACCGCGCCGCGCCGCCAGGCGACATAGCCCGGACGGTACTGCGGATGGCTGTAATAGACCGTAGGCGGCGGCCCATAGGACCAGCGGTTCTGATAGTAGTAGCCGTTGTACCGGCTGCTATCCCAGCGCGGCGCCGGGCGTGGCGGCTGATAGTGACGACGATTGTCATAGCGGTTATCGCGCCGGTCGTCGTGGCGATCCCAGCGCCGGTCGTCGCGCCGGTCGTCACGACGGTCCCAGCGGTCGCCCCGACGATCGTCATGGCTCTCGCGCCGGTCCCAGGACTGCGCCTGGGCTGATGTCGCAGAGGCCGCCATGGGACCCGCAACGGCGGCGATGGCCGCGAGACTCAAGATCAGACGTCGCATTCTACGTCTCCGTTTTCCTTGCGGGCCCGCCGGGCGGGCCGCCACATCCCCCGATGGTCTGAAGGATGGGCGGCGCGCCCTGAACCCCCGCTGAACGGTTAATTCAGGATCGGGGGCTGCTAGTTGAACAGGCTCAGGACCACGTCGGCGATCAGGCCCGTCTGGGTCTGGGCCAGATAGACGTCGTTATCGACGCGCACCCACTGGTAGCCCGGGGGCGGCTGGCGCAGGCGATATCGCGCGGGCTCACTGATGTAGTAGCTGCGCTCGGTCACATAGGCGCGCGGCACATGGTCGCCGCGACTCCAGCGCTTCTTGGTCTGGCCAGGCGGCATGCCGTGGGGATGGCGCTTGCCGTAGTCCTTGCCCCGGTCGCCACGGTGGTCGCGCTCATAGCGGTCGCGGTCTCCGTGATAGTCCGGGTGCGGTCGCGCGAGAGCGGAAGCCGGCAGGGCCATGGCCACCGCCGCGGCGGCGATCAAAATGGTCTTCATCACAAGGCTCCTTGTGTCGTGTCCCTCACACAAGGAACGTCCAAGGTGCCATCTGGCTCCCACCTTGGGCCGCAGGCCGGGCGTGCTCGCGTTAAGCCTGTGTAGACAAAGGTTTCGCAACAGTAAGCGCCGCGAACTCTGCCAGATTGTCGCATGAATTCGCGTTATTTTCGGACTTAACCATATGTTCAGCCGAGTTCGACTTTTCTTCGGTCATGGATAGCGGCGCAAGGTTCCCAGAACGGGGACCGGCCGCTGGATGAGGGACGTGAAGGTCATGTTTGCGAACGTGGACGTAGGGGGCGCCGAAGGCCTGCCGCTGCCGGGCCCGGAAGCTTCCGGAGACGAACTGTTCCGGCTGGGCATGCTCTATTCGACCGGCCAGGGCGGCGCGCCGCTGGACTATGTTTCGGCCCACATGCTGTTCAACCTGGCGGCCATGCGCGGTTCGCTGGAAGCCAAGGTCTACCGCAAGGAGCTGTCTCAGGAGATGGCCACCGAAGACGTGGCCGAGGCCCAGCGTGCCGCCCGCGAATGGCTCGCCCAGGGCTGAAGTCCTAAACCGGTTCGCCGTCAGTTTACCGGCTGACCGTTCAGGGCGTAGCTGAAGCCGAACTGGATCGGCGAGAGGTCGCGGAAGTACTGCTGGACGAACAGTCCGGCATTGGCCACGCCGCTCCGCGGCACATAGACGATGTCGAACCGACGCAACGGGATCAGGTCCGCGCTCGGTCGCCGCAGGCCCGCCAGCAGGTCAGCCGTGCGCATCATGCCCCGCCCGCCGGCGCCTCGCCGGATGATGATCACCTCGCTGCGATTGGCCGTCGGGCTGAAGCCGCCGGCCTGGATGATGGCGCGCAGGGCGTCGGCGTCGCCGACCATGTCATAGACGCCAGGGGCGCCCACCTCGCCGCCGACGAACACCTTCAACGGCGCGGCCTTGGCGGTCACGAACACCTCCGGGCGTAGCAGATGCGCCGCATAGGCCTGGGACAGGGCCGCCTCGAGCTGCATCGTGGTGCGGTCGGCGGCCATCACCGGCGGGATCAGCGGCATGGTGACGCGGCCGTCGGGCTGCACGGTGAGGGTCTTGGTGAGCTCGGGCGCCGAGGGCACCGTCACCTCGAGTTCGTCCCCCGGATAGAAGCGATAGGCCGGCTCATCCTCCGTCCACTGGGCATAGGGAAGATTGACGAAATCCGCCTCATGAGACGGCGCCACAAGGCCGGCCGCCTGCGCGCCGGGCATGGCGCGAACGCCGCCGCATCCGGCGACCGAAAGGGCCGCGAAAAGGCACGGCAGGGCGTGGAATCTGGCGCGTCTAAGCATGGGGCCAGGGTTAACAGGAATGGGTAACGAAGTCTTAAGCGCGGGGGGCGAGGGTCCGGCTCTAACTGGGTCGGACCGCCGGATTCGTTATGGCCGCATCGAGCGCCTGGACTGCACGATCGAATGACAGGGCGCCCCGGTCGGATTGGGCCATGCGGCCGCGCTATGCGCCATCGGACTTCGTCGCCCTGCTATGGCGCGAACGGTTCCTGATGCTGGCGGTGTTCGCCGTCATCTTCGTGATTGGCGCAGCCTTCGCCTTCAGCCTGAAGACCGTCTATCCGGCCAGTTCCAGCATCCTTGTGCGGCTGGGCCAGGAATATGTCTATGAGCCCCGAGCCGGGGACGCCGGTCGCGGCGCCGTGCCGGAAGCCGAGCAGGTGATCCAGGCTGAGACCGAGATCCTGGCCTCCAGCGAGCTGAAGCAACGGGTGATCGATCGCCTGGGCCTGTCGCGCATCTATCCGAAGCTGGCCGACGAATTCACCGAGGCGCCGCCCGGCGAGAAGCGGATCGTGATGGGCAAGGCCATGCGCGCCATGGAGACCAGCCTAAAGATTCAGACGGCGCCCGACACGCCGATCGTTCGGCTGGTGTTCGAGCACCAGGACGCCAAGACCGCCGCCCTGGTCCTCAATACGCTGCTGGAAGAGTACTTGATCTTCCGCCGGACCGTGCTGGTGGAGTCCAACCTGCCGGCCATGGAGACCCAGCGTCAGACCTTCGAAGAGCGGTTGGCCGAGGCCGACGCCGCCTATGAGCAGTTCCTGACCAGCAACCAGATCGGCGATTTCGTGGCCGAGAAGGCGGCGCTGTCGCAACTGCAAAGCCAGATCGAGCAGCAGAAGTATCAGACCGAAACCCAGCTTCAGGACCGGGTCGGCCGGCTGGCGGCGCTGCAGGCGCAGATGGGCCAGGTCTCGCCCGAGGTCGGCCTCTACCGGGATGTGAACAATGCGGCCTCCGACAAGCTGGTGGAGCTGAAGCTGCAGCGGGAGGATCTGCTCGGCCGCTACCGGGCCGACGCCCAGCCGGTGCGCGACCTTGATTCCCAGATCGCCCGGCTGGAGCAGGGCATCGAGGCCGGGCGCACGACGGGGGAGGGCGCCCGGCGGATCGGCGTCAATCCGGTCTTCCAGACCCTGCAGACCGAGCGCATCCAGCTCCAGTCGGAAGTGGCGGCTCTGCGCCAGGCGCAGGCCACCCTCAGCACCCAACTGGCCCAGCTTCTGGATCGTCGCCTCAAGCTGGCGGAACTGGAGCCTCGGTTCCAGGCGCTCAGCCTGGACCGCGATGTCCTGCAGGCCAATGTCCGCGACTTCGCCGTCAAGGAAGAACAGAGCCGCGCCGCCCGCGAGATCGCCGCGGCCTCCAACGACAATATCCGCATCGTCCAGCGGGCCACCGCGCCGGCGCGGGGCTCCAGCCTGAAGAAGCCCGTGCTGGTGCTGGCCTTCCTGTTCGCCGGCTTCACGGCCCTTTGCGCGGGCCTGCTGCGAATGTTCCTGCGACCCGGCCTGCCCACCGCCCAGTCGGCGTCGAGAACCCTGGAGCTTCCCGTGCTGGGCGCGGCGCCGATGAAGGCCTGATGGGCAAGGGCTCCTGTGTGGCGCAGCCCTTTGGGCTAACGTCAGCGACAGTGTACGCGTGGCGATTCGAGCAATGGTGAACCTCAACGCTGAGATGGCCGAGCTGTGGGCCTCCCTGGGGGCGCCCGCGGCCGGCCGCGCGCGTATTCTTCAGCTGGTTTCGGCCCGGCGCGGGGAGGGGACCTCCACCATCGCGCGAGAGCTCGCCTTCTTCGCCGCGCGCCAGGCTGGCCGAGCGGTGTGGCTGGTCGACCTCGATCTGATGACCTCACCGCAGTACGCAGCGATCGGCGCCGAGAGCGAGCGCTATGGCCTGGTCGGCCAGCCGGCCCAGGCCAGCCCTGACGGCTCCATCTTCTTCGCCGTCCAACCCCCGGCCCAGGGACCCGATGGCGCCCCCTGGCCGGACGCCCGCTACCTGGCCGCTCACCGGGTCGGCGCTGCGCGCTGGTGGGTGACGCGCTTTCGTCGAGAGGCGCTGCGGGGCCGTCAGAACGTCCATATTCTGCCCAGCGGCGACTATTGGAACGCCCTGCGCAAGTTCGCCGACCTGATCATTGTCGATTGCCCGTCGGGCGACCGGTCGCAGGCTGCGGCGACGGTGGCGCCTTTCATGGACCAGACCGTGATGGTGGTCGCCGCCGACGAAGAGGATGTCCGCGCCCCAGCCCTGATGCGTGACGCCCTGACCGGAGCTGGCGCTGACGTGGCGGGCCTGTTCTTCAACCGCGCCACGGTGGAACAGCCGCCGTTTGCGCGCGCCTTCCTGCGGTGACCGGGGCCGCCTATGCCGGCGCGCCGGCGTTCGAGGCGCCGGCCCCGCGGCTGACGGCGTGGCGGCTGATCCTGGCCGGCGCCTCGGTCTTCCTGCTGCTGGTCTACAGTCAGGCCTGGGTCTTTCCGCTCATGGGCGAACAGGCCAACGCCGAGCAGGGGGGACTGATCCGGGCGCTCTACCTGCCGGCCTATGCGGCGGGCTTCCTGCTCCTGGCGGTGTCGCCGGGCGCGACCTTCCAGGCCCTGCTGCGCCAGCCCTTCCTTGTGGCCCTGATGCTGCTGCTGGCGGCGTCCTTCCTCTGGTCCATCGCCCCGGACCAGACCCTGCGGCGGGTCTTCGCCGCCTACTGCTCGGCATTGGGCGGCGTGGTTCTGGCCTCGCGGCTGAAGTGGTCGGAGCTGGCCGAGGTGATCGCCGGCGCCTTCGCCGTCCTGGCGGTCGTCGCCTTCGTGGTCCCTTTGGTCCTGCCGTCTGTAGGGATCATGCAGGAGATCTTCCCGGGCGCCTGGCGGGGCGTCTGGTCGGAAAAGAACGCCCTGGGGGGCAATATGGCGCTAGGCTTCGCCGTTCTGGGGGCCGCGGCCATGCTGAACCCACGTCGGCGGCTCGTCTGGGCCGGATTCGCCGCGCTCGCCCTCCTGCTAACCCTGATGTCGACGTCCAAGACCTCTCTGGTGGCCCTGATCCTCGGCCTGGGCGGGCTGGTCTTTGTGGCCATCGTGCGCCGGGGACCGGCCACCCGCATCGCCATCCTGTGGCTGGCCATCGTCGGCGCCGGCATGGGACTGGGGATCGTGCTCTTCGCCGCCGACGTGGTGTTCGACGCCCTGGGCAAGGACGCCACACTCACGGGTCGCACGAAGATCTGGGCCGCAGCCATGACCCAGATTCAGGCGCGTCCCTGGACGGGCTATGGCTTCGGCGTGGTGTGGGACGACCTGGGCCCCTGGGCGCCCCTGGCCCAGATAACCAAGGACGCCGGCTTCCGGCCGCAACACGCCCATAATTCCTGGATCGAGCAGTGGCTGGGCATGGGCCTCATCGGGCTGGTGGTTTACGCCCTGTTGTACGCCCAGACCCTGATCCTGGCCCTGGTGGCGCTGTTCCGGCATCCGGGCGCCTATCTGGCGATCCCCTTCCTGATCGTCTACAGCCTGATGACCATCACCGAGAGCATCGCGGTGACCTATAACGACTTCCGCTGGGTGCTCTTCGTGGCCATCGCCGTGAAGCTCGCCTGGCCCGACCGCGAGATCGAGCGCCGCCGCGCATGACCGTCAGGCGGGGCCGTGAGCCCATTCAGACTCGTCGGAAATCCATGCGAAGGACGTCGAATTGCTGAAATCCTACGGCTGGACCGACGCCCTGCAAGCGGGCTTCGCCCCCTTTGCGGCCCAGGGGCTCCAGCCCGCCCGGGTGGTGATTCAGCACCGCGCCCGCTTCGTGCTGATCAGCGAAGAGGGCGAGATTTCCGCCGAGACCGCCGGCCGCTTCCTGCACAACGCCTCGACCACCGACCTGCCGGTGGTCGGCGACTGGGTGGCCGTGGCGCCCCAGTCGGGCGACGGCGTCTCCACCATCCATGCCGTGCTGCCCCGCCACAGCCAGTTCGTGCGCAAGGCCGCCGGCGTGGTGGAGAAGCCCCAGGTGGTGGCGGCCAATTTCGACGTGGTCCTGCTGACCACGGGGCTGGACACCGACTTCAACCTGCGTCGGATCGAGCGCTATCTCACGGCCGCCTGGCGCACCGGCGCCCAGCCGGTGGTGGTGCTGACCAAGGCCGACCTGGTGGAGGATGTGCCCGCCTTCGTGCGCGAGGTGGAAAGCGTCGCCCTGGGCGCGCCGGTCCTGCCGATCGCCGCGCCTCAAGGCCTCGGCCTGGACGCGCTGGAGGCCTATCTCGGCCCGGGAACGACGGCGGTGATGCTGGGCATGTCGGGGGTGGGCAAATCGACCCTGGTCAACGCCCTGGCCGGCGAGGCGCGCCAGGCGGTCGGCGAGGTGCGCGCCGCAGATGGTCGGGGCCGCCACACCACCACCCATCGCGAGCTGGTTCTGCTCCCCCAGGGCGGCCTGATTCTCGATACGCCCGGCATGCGCGAACTGGGGCTGTGGGATCCGGGCGAGGGCGCGGCCCAGACCTTCGAGGATATCGAGGCCCTGGCCCTGCAGTGCCGGTTCAATGACTGCAGCCATAATGGCGAGCCGGGCTGTGCGGTGGGGCCGGCGCTCGCGTCCGGCGTCATTTCCCGCGAGCGCCTGGAGTCCTACCGCAAGCTGGAGCGCGAGGGCGCGAGCCTGCCGCGCAAGGCTGACCCGGCCGCCGAGGTGGTCCATCGCAAGCTCTTCGCCGCCCGCGCCAAGGCCGCCCGCCGCCAGCAGCGGATCGAGGAGGACGGCGAAGACTAGGTCACCCACGTGCGAGCTCAGTCAGGCGCGATGTCGAAGGCGATGCTCATGCGCGGCCGGTCGCCGCCGAACGGGACGGTGCCGTGCCACATGTAGGAGGGAAACAGGGCAAGCCGCCCGGGTTCTGGCCGCACATGGTGCTCGGCGGCGAGCTTGGGGCGAGTGGGGATGGGCGGGGCGCCGAAACGCAGCCAGCCAGCGTGGTCTTCGCCTTCGCTCACCGCAGCCGGGACCTCGATATAGCAGGCTGAGGAGATCCATCCTTGCGGGTGGATGTGGTCAACGTGGAAGCCGTGGGGCTGCAGCCGCGCCGACCAGGCGCCGACCACATGATGGCCCCCGCGGTTGCGGGCGCGAAACAGGTCTGACCCCTGGCCCACGCTCTGGCGGTAGGCGGCCAGGGGGCCTTCGATCGCCTGGAAGAAGGCGGAAATGACAGGATTTTCGGAGGCGCGCAGGTTTTGCGGGGTCTGGGCGCCGCCGCGCAGGGATTGCTCGATGGGATGGGCCGAGAGCCGGTGGAGGTCGTTGAGCGCGCAGCGCAAGTCCTCCAGATAGGCCCAAAGACTGCTCCAGCCGGCCGGGGTGTCGAGGGTGTAGACGCCGACCAGGGCCTCATAGTCCCAAAGTTCGCGATAGCGGGGGTCCCCGGCCAGCCGCCAGGCGGTGGCCAGGGCCGCCGCGGCTTCCTGGTCGAAGGGGCGCTCGGCCAGGAGCGACTGGGCGAGGCTTGCGGCCTGATCGGCTTCGCCGAGGGCCAGCAAGGCATGGGCCAGGGCCTGGCGGGCCGCGGGCTCGACCGGGTTTCGGTCGACCACCCGGGCGCAGAGATCGCGGCTGCGCTCGGGATCGTGCGCCAGCAGCAGGGCGGCGGTCTCCAGGGCCAGGCGTGGATCATCCGGCGCCTGGGCCAGCGCCGTTTCGGCAAACGCCAGGGCGGCGTCTTCGCTGGCGATGTGATGCAGGAGCCGGATCTTGACCGCGGCCAGGGCCGCACGGTCCTGCGGCGGGGCGACGCCCAGGGCGGCGTCCATCGGCGCCAGGGCCAAGGCGGCCTGGCCGGAGCGCATCCACAACAACTGGCAGAGGTCGCGCGTCGCCTCGGCATAGGCCGGCCGGCGCTGCACCGCCTGGCGCAGGGCCTGCTCGGCCTCATCGAAGCGGCACAGGCCCTGCAGGGCGCGGCCGTAGACCAGCCAGGTTTCGGGCGCGTCCAGACCGAGGGCGAAGGCGCGTTCACACTCGGCGGCGGCTTCGCGGTCCCGCCCGGCGTCGCCCAGGTTCGAGGCGGCGTTGTGCGCCGCCACGCCGCTTTTCGGGCTGAGGCGTGCGGCCAGGACGTAGTCGGCCAGGGCGTCGGTCCTGCGGCCGCAGGCCTTGCGCGCCGCCGCGCGGGCCGACAGGGCTTCGGGCCAGGGGGCCGGGCTTTGCAGAAAGGGTGATAGCAGGGCCTCGGTCTCGGCCGCCCGGCCGCTGGCGGTCAGCAGCCGCGCCAGGGCCACGGCCGCCTGGACGACGCCCGGCTCGCGCGCCAGGACCGACCGGTAGCTCGCCTCGGCCTCTCGCAGGCGGCCGGCCTGCCCCAGGGCGCGCGCCGCATCCAGCCCTTGGCGCGCGGCCAGGGAGAGCGGCTGTAGGACGGTGGGCTGGGCTGTCATCTTCCCCCGACACAAAGGCCCAACGACGGACATGTCCGCCTGGGTGCGTGCGCCCATTGTGCGAACGGGCCTGGGCGCCTGTCCAGGGGGCGCCGCTGACCGGGGACTGCGCAGATGAGGCGCCAGGGGCGAGGCGCGCGCCGCTGACGAAAAATCGACAGTCGGAACCTGCGGATACCCCGCGGGCCTGCGTCTTGGGCTCGGGCGTGCGAGGGGCTCGCCCTCCAAAAAAGAAGGCCAGGCGCATGAAATCAAGATCTCTGAAGTGGCTGATGGCGGGCGGCGTCGCCTATGGGGCGTTGTCCGCCGCCGGCGCAGCCCAGGCCCAGGAGGCCGCACCCGCCACCATCGAAGAGGTGGTCGTCACCGGGTCGCGCATCGTGCGGCAGGACTATGTGGCCAACAGCCCGATCGTCTCGGTCGGCCAGGCGGCGATCGAGGCCACCGGCCAGGTGACGGTGGAGAAGTCCCTGTCGCAGATGCCGCAGTTCTCGGGCTCGTTCGGTCAGGGCAATACCGGCTCGACCTCCACTGGCCTGAACGGCGGCCAGTCCTACGCCTCGTTGCGCGGACTGGGCTCCAAGCGCACCCTGATCCTGATGGACGGCCGGCGCCTGCAGCCCTCCAACCCGGACGGCTCGGTCGATCTGAACACCATTCCCGAGGCGTTGATCGAGAATGTCGAGATCATCACCGGCGGCGCCTCGACGGCCTATGGCTCGGACGCCACGGCCGGGGTGGTGAACTTCCGCCTGCGGCGCAACTTCGACGGCATTGTCATCGACAGTCAGTACGGCGTCACCGAGAAGGGCGATGGCGAATCGTTCAAGGTGGCGCTCACCGCCGGCCAGGCCTTTGACGAGGGCCGCGGCCGGGCCGTGATTTCGGTGGACTACACCAACCGCGACCGGGCGCTGCAGAGCGCGCGCGACTATTACATCTTCCGCCAGACCACGCCGGGCCTATCGACCATCCCTCAGGGCACGGTGCTGTTCGGCGCCAACCTGCCCACCCAGTCGGCCGTCAACAGCGTCTTCGTGGGTCAATATGGCCTGGCCGCCCTGCCGGGCAACGCCGCGGGACGCTATACCGGTCAGATCGGGTTCAACACCGACCAGACCATCTTCTCCACCGCCGGCGTGCGGGTGCAGAACTTCCGCGATCCGGAGACCAACAGCGCCTATATCGTCAACGCCAACGCTGCGGGCACCTCCCAGCAGGTGAACTTCGGCTATGACGGCGCCTCGATCCAATCGGACCTGGACCGGTACGCCGTGTTCGGGAAGATCGACTATGACCTGACCGACACCCTACGGTCCTTCGTCCAGTTCACCTTCACCGACTACGAATCCCTGGGGATCTCGAACCCGACCCTGGCCTCCAACGTCTATGGCCTGTCGGTCCCGGCGACCAATCCCTTCATCCCCGCGGAGTTCCGCACCATCCTGGCCTCGCGCCCGGACGCCAGCGCGCCCTTCACCTTCTACAAGGCCCTGAACATCCTGGGGCCGCGGGAGCAGAAGTACAGCTACACGGTCTATCAGCTCACCGGCGGCCTCTCCGGTGACGTCGGGGTGAGGGACTGGACGTGGGACGCCTATGCCTCGTTCTCGCGCGCCAAGTTCGACAACGAGCAGACGGGCGGCGCCAGCGCCAGCGCCGCGGCCCGGCTGCTGAACAGCCCCACCGGCGGCGCGGACCTCTGCGCAGGCGGCTGGAATCCCTTCGGCGACCTGACGCCCTCGGAGGACTGCATTAGGTACCTGTCTCGCCGCACGCTGAACCAGAATGAGCTGGAGCAGCGCATGGTGGAGGCCAGTGTCCAGGGTGGCCTGTTCGAACTTCCGGCCGGCGAGATTCGCTTCGCCGTCGGCGCGGACTACCGCTCCAATGAATACACCTTCCGGGCCGACAGCCTGCTGAACCAGCCCGATGGGACCTCTGACGTGCTGGGCTTCAGCGTCCTGCGTGACGCGGGCGGTTCGGTGGACACCTATGAGGTGTTCGGCGAGCTTCTGGTGCCGATCCTGCGCGACCTGCCGATGATCCGCGAGTTCAACCTCGACCTGGGCTACCGCTTCTCCGACTATTCCTCGGTGGGGGGGATCCACACCTACAAGGCCGATTTCGACTGGTCGGTGGTGGAGGGGCTTCGCCTCCGCGGCGGCTATAACCGCGCGATCCGGGCGCCCAGCGTCGGCGAACTCTATGCGCCCGTCTCCACCGGCTCGGTGACGATCGGCACGGCGTCGGCCACCAACACCAATGGCGACCCCTGCGACGTTCGCTCGTCCTTCCGCCGGGGGGGCAGCGGCGCCCAGGTGCAGGCGCTCTGCCTGACCCAGGGCGTTCCGGCCTCGATCATCGACAGCTACCAGCTGGGCACCGCCCAGGTCTTCGCGCTGACCGGGGGCAACCCGGACCTGGAAGAGGAGACCGCCGACACCTATTCCTTCGGCGCGGTCGTCCAGTCGCCCTTCGAGAGCCCGCTGTTCAGCCGCATGTCGGCCTCGATCGACTGGTACAGCATCAAGGTCACCGACGCCGTCGGCACCCTGCCGGTGGGCAACGCCTTCCGCTTCTGCTTCAACGAGGGCGGCAACAACCCCAACTTCGATCCTGACAACTATTATTGTCAGCTGATCCAGCGGAACCCGGCCAGCGGCGTGCCGCTGAATCCGGTGCAGCCGCTCCTGAACCTCGGCCAGTTCGAGACCAGCGGCGTCGACGTGCAGTTCGATTGGACGCTGGACATGATGGATCTGGGGCTGGGCGACGACTCCGGTCGCCTGGCGCTGAATGTCACCGTTGGCTATCTGGAGAGCTTCAAGATCCAGAATCTGCCGGAATCGCCCAGCTACGACTATGCCGGCACCTGGGGCACGGCGGTGGAGAGCAACGCCGGTCAGGCGCACCCCGAATGGAAGACGGTGACCTCGGCCACCTATTCCAGGGGGCCGGCCAGCCTCGGCCTGCGGTGGCGCCACATCAGCGAGATGGAGGCCTCGGCCGTGGTGGTCACCCCGACCAGCACGTCGCTGGGCGTCAAGGCCTATGACATCTTCGACCTCAATGGCCGGGTGAGCCTGCCCTGGGACACCGATCTGCGCTTCGGGGTGAACAACCTGTTCGACAAGGCGCCGCCCCAGGCCGGGGACACCGAAGGCAACCGCGACGCCCAGAACTACGACGTCATGGGCCGCGCCTACTATGTCGGGATGCGCAAGCGCTTCTGACCCCTGTTGGAACCGGAGGCCGCCCCCTTCCTCCGGTTCCACTCGCCGCCTGTCCCAGGCGGTCCCCCCCGGGCGCCGGTCGCAAGACCGGCGCCCTTCTTGTTGGAGCTTCCGCCCGGTCGCAAGACCGGCGCCCTTTCCTGGCAGCCCGCGCCGGCCGGGTCTCAGATCGTCACCGACCTGGACGCAAAGAAAAAGGCGCCGGACCCGAAGGTCCGGCGCCTGGCGGAGGTCTGACCCTCCGGTCGAGGGACTATTGTCCGGCGCTCGCCGGTCCGTACAGCAGGCCATTGAACAGGAACTTGAAGGTTCCGTAGGACTGCGCCCGCTGGGTCACTTCCGGACCCATGACGAACAGCTTTCCGTCGCCCATGTCGATGTCGAGGATGCCGATCGTGTCGTCGAGTCGTTCCTGACCCACGGCCCAGCCGCTGCGCAGCGGGGTTTCGCTGCTGAACCAGGCCACCGGCGTGGCGCCAGACGCCCCCGCCTTCAGCTGGAAGGTCGGGCTGCGGTCGAAGAACACGTCCACCTCCTGCGGCATGCCGTAGGCCAGGGGCTGGCGATTATCGACCGTCGCGCGCAGCACCGATCCAGGGATGTAGAACTCCTTGGTCGGCAGGGCGGCGAGCTTGCCATCCTCCTGACGAGCGATGGCCACGTCCACCGGCGCGTCAATGGCCGTGGCCAGACGCGAGGAGGAGCCGATGGTGATCACCGTGCCGCCCTTGCGGATGAAATCGGCCACCTGGGGCAGCGTCTTGTCGTCCGTAATGGTCCCCAGCCAGGGGCGATATTCGGCGGGGATGTCGGCGGCCTGCGGCTGGGTCGAGGGCCGTCCGGCGCGGAAGGGACCGCCCTGGGGCGCAGGAACGACGCCGTCGGCGAAGACCAGGACGTCATAGTCCTTGCCCAGATCGCCGGCGTCCAGGCGCTGCGGATAAACCACCTCGAATGGCGCTTCGAATTGTTCGAAGAGCCAGCGATTCCAGCCCGAGGGCATGGAGCCGCCATAGACGTCCACCAGGCCGATGCGAACGGGCTTGAGCGGCAGGGCCTCGCCGGCGGGCTTGGCGCCCACGGCATAGGCGTCGATCCCAAGCTCGCCGACGCTTTGGGCGATCACGGTCTGGGCCTGGGCCGAGGCTGGAACCCAGATGGCGCCGGGGCCGAAGCTGACGGCGCCGGCCTTGGCGTCGTCCTTGAGCCAGAACACCGGCTGGCCGGCCTTCAGGAGACGGCTGGTCAGGGTGAAGCTGTTGTTCGGCTCATGGCTGATCAGCCAGCCCGCTGCGCCCGAACCCTTCACCGAGCCCGCTGGCGGGGCGACCAGGTCGGACAGGCGTTCGGTGGGCGCCTCGAACCCGTCCAGGATGCGGTCGAACTTGATCCCCATCTGATAGGCCAGGGTGTAGCCGGTCACATCGTAAGGCGCCTTGGGCGGACCGCCGGGATATTCGGTGTCGTGCGGATGGTCCTG
>NZ_JBALUY010000051.1:0-25037 GCF_036963605.1 Phenylobacterium sp.
GGTGAGGGCCGCCAGGCCCGACGGATAGAGGGTGACGGCCTCGGCATGCTCCAGGTCGGCCAGGGCGGCCATCAGTGCGCTCTGGGCCGCCAGGCCCTGGCGGCCATAGGTCAGATGCGCGCCATCGTCATAGAGCGCCGCTGCATTGGGCAGCAGAACGGTGGAGCCGCGCTGGATCGGCGGGCCAACGGTGCGCGCAAGGGGCGTTTCTGCCAGACCCGAGTGGATCAGGCGGGTTTCTTCGGTCATGCGGGTTGACGTTCGTAAGGCATCAGGGGCGAAACTCCCTGTACTAGACCTTTCCTGTCCTGTCCGATCAAGGAGCCCCCCATGATCCGACGCCTCGCGGCGTCCGCTGTCCTGTCGCTGGTCCTGGCCGGATGTGGCCAGGAGACGGAGTCCCCGGAACCTGAACCTGCGCCTGCGCCCAAGACGACGGCCGTGGCCCGGGACTTCGCGCCGACGCCAAGCCCGACCCTGGAGGCGGTTCGCCGCCGAGGCCACGTGCGGTGCGGCGTCCATGCGGGACTGGCGGGTTTTGCGGTGCAGGACGTGCGCGGGGTCTGGCGGGGCTTTGATGTCGACATCTGCCGGGCAGTGGCCGCAGCCGTCCTGGGGGACGCCAACGCCGTCCGCTACCGGTCGGTCTCGGCCCAGAACCGGTTCGCCGAACTGCAGGAAGGCGCCGTCGACATTCTGTCGCGCAACACCTCCTGGACCCTGTCGCGGGACGCTGGCCTGGGCCTCGATTTCGCAGGGGTGACCTATTTCGATGGTCAGGGGTTTCTGGCGCCGAGGTCGCTCAACCTGACCAGCGCCGACGAACTCAATGGCGCACGGATCTGCGTCCAGTCCGGCACGGTGACCGAAGGCAATCTCGGCGACTATTTCCGAGCCCGTGGGCTCGAATTCACCCCCGTGGTGGTCGATAACGAGGCCGATGCGCGCACCGCCTATGAGGGCGAGGAATGCGACGTCTTCACCGCCGACATCTCGGCCCTGGCCTCGGCCCGGTCGATCATGAACAATCCCAACGCCCATGTGATCCTGCCGACGGTCATCTCCAAGGAGCCGCTTGGTCCGGTGGTGCGGCAGGACGATCCGGCCTGGACCGATATCGTCAGATGGACCGTCAACGCCCTGATTATTGCAGAAGAACTGGGCGTGAACTCCACCACGGTGGAAGGTTCGCGCGAGACGGCTTCCGATCCCGAGACGCGGCGGCTCCTGGGGGTCGATGGCGAACTGGGCGCCCTGCTCGGCCTGGAGGAGGACTGGGCCTATCAGGCCATCGCCCAGGTCGGCGCCTATAACGAGATCTTCCGCCGCAACCTCGGCGCCGATTCCGGTCTGAAGCTGGAGCGGGGCCTCAACGCCCTGTGGAGCGCGCCGGAACCGGGCCTGATGTACGCCCCGCCGGTCCGTTAGAACTTCAGGATCATGGCGCAGCGGCGAGCCGGATCCAGGCCGCGGGCCGCTTCCCGATCCAGATAGGCCCTCAGCAGGGGCGTCGTCGCATTCCGTTCGACGATCTCGAACCCGGCCGAGGCGTAGAAGGGCGCATTCCAGGGGACGTCCCGGAAGGTGGTGAGGCTCAGGCCCGCAAGATCGCGCCGCCGCGCCTCATCGATGGCGAAGGCCAGCAGCCGACGCCCCACCCCCTGGCCTTGAAGGCGGCGGTGGACATCGAATTCCAGGACGTGAAGCCGGTTCTCCTCGATCCGGGCCGCCAGGAAGGCGCCGGGGGGACCATCGTCCTGCGCCATAACCCACAGCAGTCCGGCGGCCCTGATGGGCTCCCAGACCTCGGCTGGGGTGAAGTCGATCGGCGCGTCCTCGGTCTCGCCGGCGAAAACCTCCACACCCTGGTCCCGGAAGAGGCTGGCGGCCGACACCTCGATCTCCGGCAGCAGAGGAAGATCGTCAGGCCGGGCGGCGCGGACCAGGAAGTCGCTCATGGCCCGACGACAATCGGGGTGTCGGAACGACCGCCCCATTCGCTCCAGGAGCCGTCATAGATCGGGACCTGATCCACCCCCACCCGCGCCAGGGCGAGTGCGAGGACCGCGGCGCTGACGCCTGAACCGCAGGTGGTGATGATCGGTCGATCCAGATTGACGCCGGCCGCCGCGAAGGCCCCCTGCAGCTCATCGCGGGAGCGCAGGGTACCGTCGGGGGCGACCACGGCGTTCCAGGGCAGGTTGCAGGCGCCGGGCATATGGCCGCCCCGCAGGCCTGGTCGCGGCTCTGGAACCTCGCCCAGGAAACGGCCGGCCGGCCGGGCGTCGAGCAGCTGGACGTCAGGATCGCCGAGGGCCTGGCGCACATCGTCCAGGGTCCGCACCAGATGGGGCCGCAGTCGCGCCGCGCTCTCGACCGGCGTGGGCGCGGGATCGCCGGTTTCGACCGGCTGGCCCGCCGCCCGCCAGGCCTTCAGGCCGCCATCCAGCACGGCGACCTTGTCGAAGCCCATGACCCGCAGCGTCCACCAGACCCGCGGGCTGGAGAAGATGCCTTGGCCGTCATAGACGACGATCTGGTGGGACGGGCCCAGGCCCAGCTGTGACGCCGCCGCGGCGAAGGCGGCCTGGGGCGGCAGCATGTGCGGCAGGTCGGTGTCCCGATCGGAGACCAGATCGATGTCGAAGAAGACCGCGCCGGGAATATGCCCCTGGCGGAATTCCTCAAGGCCGGGCCGCTGCTCGGCGGGCATATACCAGGTGGCGTCGACCACCCGGAGGTCGGGATCACCCAGCCGCTGCGCTAGCCAGTCGACGGAGACGAGGGGGCCGGTTTCCATGACTAGAGCCAGGCGGGGATCGGCAGGCCCTTTTCCGTCAGGAAGGCCTTGTTGAAGATCTTGCTCTGGTAGCGCGCGCCCTGGTCGCACAGGATGGTCACGATGGTGTGGCCAGGCCCCAGGTCCTTGGCCATCCGGATGGCGCCAGCCACATTGACGCCGGTGGAGCCGCCCATCACCAGGCCTTCGTGCTCCACGAGATCGTAGATCACCCCCAGCATTTCGTCGTCGGCGATGCGGTAGGCGTGATCGACCTTCAGGCCCTCCAGATTGGCGGTGATGCGGCCCTGGCCGATGCCTTCGCTGATCGAGCCGCCCTCGGACTTGAGCTCGCCAGTCGTGTAGTAGGAATAGAGCGCCGCCCCATAGGGGTCGGCGAGGCCGATCTTCACGTCGGGCCGCTGCGCCCGCAGGGCCTGGGCCACCCCGGCCAGGGTGCCGCCGGAGCCCACCGCGCAGATGAAACCGTCCACCTTGCCGTCGGTCTGCGCCCAGATCTCCGGCCCCGTGGTCTCGGCATGGGCCTGGCGATTGGCGACATTGTCGAACTGGTTGGCCCAGATGGCGCCGTTAGGCTCGGTGGCTGCCAACTCCTCGGCCAGACGGCCAGAATAGCGCACATAGTTGTCGGGGTTGGAGTAGGGGACCGCGTCCACCTCGACGAGCTCAGCGCCGAACAGGCGGATGGCGTCCTTCTTTTCCTGGCTCTGGGTCCGGGGGATGACGATGGTGGCGCGATAGCCGAGCGCCTTGGCGACCATGGCCAGGCCAATGCCGGTATTCCCCGCCGTGCCCTCCACAATGCGCCCGCCAGGCCGCAGCAGACCCTTGGCCTCGGCCTCGCGCACGATATAGAGCGCCGCGCGGTCCTTGACCGATTGGCCGGGGTTCATGAACTCCGCCTTGCCCAAGATCTCGCAGCCGGTCAGTTCGCTGGCCCGGTTGAGACGGATGAGCGGCGTGTTGCCGATGGTGTCGAGAACGCTGTTTGCGACGGTCATGGGCCGCTACTTAAGCGCGGCGCAGGCGCAGGAACAGGGGCAAGCGGCGCGGGCCTTCAGCTTTTCGACAGGCTGAGCTGAACCACATCGGTGCGCTCGGTGCGGAAACCGGCCTCGCAATAGGCCAGATAGAAGCGCCAGAGCCGCCGGAACCGCTCATCAAAGCCATTCTGGCGGATGTCCGGCCAGGCCGCCTCGAACCGGCGGGTCCACTCCGCCAGCGTGTCAGCATAGTCCTGGCCAAAACGGCTGATGTCGCGCCAGTCCAGGCCTGCCGCCTTGGTCACCTGACGCAGGCGCGCCTCGCTGATCAGCATGCCGCCAGGGAAGATGTAACGCTGGATGAAGTCGGCGCGACGGCGATAGGACTCGAAGAACTCGTCCTGGATGGTGATGATCTGCAGGCCGGCCCGGCCGCCCGGCTTCAGCACCTCGGCGATCTTGCCGAAATAGCTTGACCAGTATTTTTCGCCGACCGCCTCGAACATTTCGATGGAGGCGACCCGGTCATAGGTCCCGTCCACATCGCGATAATCCACCAGGCGGATCTCGGCCAGATCGGACAGGCCCTGCTCGAAGATGCGCTTGGCGGCGAAGTCGTACTGTTCCTTGGAGATGGTGATAGCCGTCACCTTGGCGCCGACGGTCTTGGCCGCATACTCGGCGAAACCGCCCCAGCCGCAACCGATCTCCAGCACATGGTGATGCGGCTCCAGGGCCATCTGCTGGGTCAGCAGGCGGTACTTGTTCTCCTGCGCCTGGGCGAGATCCTGGCCTTCGTGGGCGAAACGGGCCGACGAATAGGTCATGGTGGCGTCCAGCCACCGGGAATAGAAGGCGTTGCCCAGGTCGTAATGGGCGTGAATGTTCTTCCTGGCGCCGGCTCGGCTGTTGTCGCGAAAGATGTGCAGGATGCGGTTGAGCACCCACATCAGCGGCGCACCCAGGGCCAGGCGCTCGATCTTGTCGAAGTTCAGACTGAAGGCGCAGAGCAGGGCGGCCATGTCCGGCGTGTCCCACTCCTGGGCCATGAAGCCCTCGGCGAAGCCGATATCGCCCGCCGACAGGACCCGGTTCATGAAGGCGTAGTCCCGCACCACCAGCCGCCCGCTGGGGCCGGGCTCGGCGCCGACAATGGTGAGTTCCTTGTCGTTGGGCAGGACAAAGGTGAGCTTTCCCACCGTCCAGTTGCGGGCGAGAAGGCCCAGAGCGCTTCGGAAGGCGGCGGTCGAGCCTGAGAGCTCCGGCGCGCGGCGCAGGGCGCCCGGCGTTTGGGCCAGATCAGCCAGGGATGACGAGTCGTGGGCGATAGTCATCTTCGCTTACCCCTCGTGTCTTTCGTACCATAACATGCAAACACCGACGGGCGACTCCAAGCCGGAGCCGAGTTTACGGCCGAGCCCGGGCTCCGGACGCATGGGCGGCGGAGCGACGTCGGAATTCAGGCTTGTGAAGCCGCCGGGCGGGCGCCACTTAGGCCCGATCCGCAGACCTCAGGAGGATCGCATGGCCGCGCTCGAGCTCAAGACGTGGAACCTCGCCATCGGCGCCGATCAGCCCCTGGTGGTGATCGCCGGCCTCAATGTGCTCGAGGATCTTGAGCTCGCCCGGGACGCCGCGCGGCATCTGAAGGCCGTCTGCGCCGAGCTTGGCCTGCCCTACATATTCAAGGCGAGCTTCGACAAGGCCAACCGTTCGTCGATCCGCAGCTATCGTGGGCCTGGTCTTGAGGAGGGCCTGAAAATCCTCCGCCAGATCAAGGACGAGTTCGACGTTCCGGTCTGCACCGATCTGCATGAGATCAGCCAGGCCCAGCCGGTGGCGGCCGTGGCGGACCTTGTCCAGATCCCGGCCTTCCTCTGCCGCCAGACCGACCTGGTCGTGGCCACGGCCGAGGCGACCAAGGCGGCCGGCGGGCTGCTGCATGTGAAGAAGGGCCAGTTTCTGGCGCCCTGGGACTGCCGCAACATCCTCGACAAGATCAAGGAGGCGGTCGGCGTCGACATGACCATCCTGTGCGAGCGCGGGGTCAGCTTCGGCTATAACAACCTCGTGGTGGACATGCTGGGCATCGCCGAGATGCAGGCCCTGGGGGCGCCGGTGACCATCGACGCGACCCACGCTGTCCAGCTGCCGGGCGCCAATCCGAAGTCCAACGGGGCCTCAACGGGCGGCCGCCGCGAAGGGGTGCCGATCATCGCCAAGGCCGCCGTCGCCGCCGGCGCCGATGGGGTGTTCCTGGAATTCCACCACGATCCCGATCGCGCGCTCTGTGATGGCCCCAGTTGTCTTCCCCTCAGCCAGGCCGAGCCGCTGCTGCGCACCTTGGCCGCCCTGCGCGCTGCGGTTCAGCAGGCCTGACGCCAGTGGACCTCGCAGCGCTCCAACACCTGTTTTCGGCCATTCCCGGCGTCCGCGTGGCCTGTGTCGGCGACCTGATGGTCGACCGCTTCGTCTATGGGGATGTAAGCCGGGTGTCGCCCGAGGCGCCGATCCCGGTCCTGGCCCGTCGCCGGGAGCTGGTGATGCTGGGCGCGGCCGGCAATGTCGCCCGCAATGTCGCGGCCCTGGGCGGACATGTCTGCCTTGTGGGCCTGGTCGGCGGCGACGGCGAGGGGCACGAGGCCCTGCGGCTGGTCGCCGACGAGACGGGCGTCGAGGGCTTCATCGTCAGCGATCCTGATCGCCCCACCACGCTCAAGACCCGGTTCGTCTCCGGCGGCCAGCAGTTGCTGCGGGTGGACAATGAGGTCGCCGCCCCGGCCCGGGGCGAGGTCGAGGACCGCCTGGTCCGCACGATCCGCGACGTCGCCGCCGATGTCGGGCTGATCCTGCTGTCGGACTACGGCAAGGGCGTGGTGACGCCGGCGGTGATCGCCGCCTGCCGCGCCGCCGGCGCGCGGGTGATCGTCGACTCCAAGGCAAGATCCTTCGCCCAGTATGGCGCGGTGGACATCATCAAGCCCAACGCCGCCGAGCTGGCTCACGCCACCGACATGGCGACCGACACTGACGAAGAGATCACCGCGGCCCTGGCCCACGCGCTGAGCCTTTGCGAGGCCAAGGCCATTCTGGTGACCCGCTCCGCCAAAGGGATCTCCCTGGCCGTCCGCGGCGAGCCTGTGCGGCATTTCCCCGGCGCGCCCAAGGAGGTGTTCGACGCTTCCGGCGCCGGCGACACGACCCTGGCGGCGCTCGGCCTGGCCCTGGCGGCCAAGGCTTCCATGGAGGATGCCGTCGCCTTCGCCATGCTGGCGTCCGGTGTCGCCGTGGGTAAGGCCGGCACAGCTGTGGTCACCCCGGCTGAGTTGATGGAGGCGACGCTCGCCGCCCACATGGCGCCGGCCGAGGCCAAGGTCGCCACGCCTCTGCGCATGGCCGAGGAGGTCGCGCGCTGGAAGGCCAAGGGGCTTCGGGTCGGCTTCACCAACGGCTGCTTCGACATCCTCCACAAGGGCCATGTGGCCTATCTGGACCAGGCCCGCAGCTGGTGCGACCGGCTGATCGTCGGCGTCAACGATGATGCCTCGGTCAAGCGCCTTAAGGGGGAGGGGCGGCCGGTCAACGACCTGGAAAGCCGCGCCATCGTCCTGGCCGGCCTCGGCTCGGTGGACCTGGTGGTGCCCTTTGAAGAGGACACGCCTATGAAGCTGATCGAGGCGGCCAAGCCCGACGTCCTGGTCAAGGGCGCCGACTATTCCGAGGACCAGGTGGTCGGCGCCGCGCAGGTCCGCGCCTGGGGCGGCGAGGTGAAGCTCGCCCAGATCGTCCAGGGCTTTTCCACGACGGCCGCGATTTCCCGCATGCAGGACAAGCCATGAGCCGCCGCATCGTCTTCGTCACCGGCGGGGCCGGCTTCATCGGCTCCAACATCGTGGCGCGATTGAGCGAGGATCGCAGCCTGGAGGTGGTGGTCTGCGACCGGCTGCGGGAGGCCGAGCTCGGCAAGTGGCGCAACATCGCCAAGCATCCCATCGCCGACTTCGTCGCGCCGGAAGCCATGTTCGACTGGCTGGAGGCCCACTGGAGCGATGTGGAGCTGGTGGTCCACATGGGGGCGGTCTCCTCGACGACCGAGCCGGACGCCGACAGGATCATCCATTCCAACTTCACCCTCTCGCGGGACCTGTTCGCATGGTGCGCCAACCGTCAGAGGCGGCTGATCTATGCCTCATCGGCGGCGACCTATGGCGACGGCGCGCTGGGTTTCGACGATGACAACAGCTTCGAGGCCCTGGCGGCCCTACGGCCCCTGAACACCTATGGCTGGTCCAAGGCCCTGTTCGATCTGCACGCGGTGCGGCAGGCAACCCGCGGCGTGGCGCCGCCCCAGTGGGTCGGCCTGAAGTTCTTCAACGTCTACGGCCCCAATGAGGACCACAAGCACGGCATGAAGTCGGTGGCCGCCCAGATCTGGCCGAAGGTCAGCGCCGGCGAGACGGTCCAGCTCTTCCAGTCCCATCGGGCCGACGTGGCGCACGGCGGGCAGTTGCGGGACTTCGTCTATGTCCGCGACGTCGCCGATGTGGTGGTCTGGCTGGCTGCCAATCCGCAGGTCAACGGGGTCTTCAATCTGGGATCAGGCGAGGCGCGGTCGTTCGCCGAGATGGCGCGGGCGGTGTTCGCCTCGGCCGGCCAGGCGCCCGACATCGCATATATCCCGATGCCGGAGGCGATCCGCGAGCGCTACCAGTACTTCACCCAGGCGCAGATGGGCCGTCTCCGTCAGGCGGGCTATGAGGCGCCCTTCACCAGTCTGGAGGCGGGGATCGACGACTACGTCCAGGGCTATCTGGCCAAGGCTGACCCCTATCGGTGAGGCGCTTTCGCCGCCGGTGGGGACTGTGAGATAAAGCCTGGACATGGCCGAGACCTCCCGCCGCACTCGAATTCTATTCGCCGCTATCGCGGTCATGGTCGTCGGCGTCCTGGCCGCCGGGGGGGTGGTCTGGCGCGACGACATCCTGCGCACCCGCCTCGACCCCAAGGTGCCGTTCCAGACCTATGATCCACCGCCGGCGCCGGACTATGCCCGCCGGGAGTCCTGGAGCCTTCTGCCATCGGAACCGCAGACCTGGGCGGACGACGATCCGGCGGCCGATGTCTTCTTCGTGGGACCGACCATCTATGACGGCGGCGCCCACTGGAACGCGCCCATCGACGATGAGCGCTCAGACGCCTTCTTCCGCCGGACCATCGGCCCAAACTATGTGGGGCCGTTCGTGCGGGTCGGCCGGGTCTTTGCCCCCCGCTACCGCCAGGCCAGCCTCTATTCCATGCTCACCCTGCGCGATGACGCGCGGGAAGCGCGGCGGTTCGCCTATGGCGACGTGCGCCAGGCCTTCGAGCATTACATGGCCGCCTACAATCATGGCCGCCCCTTCCTGATCGTCGGGGTCGAGCAGGGCGGGACCCTGGCCTCGCGCCTGCTGGCCGAGGAGGTGGCGGGCGACGCCGATATCCGCAGCCGTCTGGTGGCGGCCTATCTCATTCAGACCGCCGTTCCGGCCGATGCGCCGCCGATCCCGCTGTGCACGAGCCCTACCGAGCCGCATTGTCTGGCGGCGTGGATGTCGGCCTATGACGGCGACCGTGAGCGGGCTCAGCAACTGCGCGATCGCTCGCTGGTCTGGACCTCGGAAGGAGAGCTCGCCAACCTGTCGGGGCCCGCGGCCTGCTACAATCCCATCCTCGGGCAGGTGAGCGGTGCGGCCGCCCCGGCCCGGCTGGCGCGCGGCGCCACCAACGCGACAGGCCTGGAATGGGGCGCGAGGCCAGCTCTACAGACCCGCCAGATCAGCGCCCGCTGCGAGAACAGCGTCCTGCGCGTCTCCCGCCCGCGCTCGGCGGCTTTCCGGCCGACTGGATCCTGGGCGAACCAGCGAAAGATGCCGGGATACAATCTCTTCTATGGGGATCTTGAAGCCAACGCCGAGACGCGGCTGAACACCCTGATGGCCGATCCCGACTTCGCCCAGGCCGCCCGGCCGATCCTCGAAGGCGCCGAGGTGACCGATTCCCCGGTCCACCGGATCGACTGACGGCTCAGCCTGCGTCCTGCAGGGGCGATTGCGCCTGCCAGTCGAACAGGGCCTGGAGGGTGCGCAGGGCCTGGCCCCGCTCGGACGTCAGGCCCGGATCGCGGGCCAGGATTAGCCGCGCATCGTCCCCGGCTGCGGCGATCAGGTCCCGATGGGCGAGGGGATCGGCGAACACATAGGCAGGGAAACCGCTCTGCCGAAGGCCCAGGGGGTCACCGCCGCCGCGCAGTTCCAGGTCTCGCTCGGCGATCAGGAAGCCGTCATCGGTACGACGCAGGATATCGAGCCGTTTCTGACCAGCCTCTGACAGGGGCGGATCATAGAGCAGCACACAGGCGCTCTCCGCCTTACCCCGACCGACCCGGCCGCGGAGCTGATGGAGCTGGGCCAGGCCGAAGCGTTCGGCCTGTTCGATGACCATGATGGTGGCGTTGGGCACGTTCACGCCCACCTCGACGACCGTGGTGGCCACCAGCACCGACAGCTCGCCCTGGGCGAAGCGGGCCATGACGGCGTCCTTTTCCGGCCCCGGCATCTTGCCGTGGACGAGGCCGACGCTGGGTCCGATCCGTTGGCGAAGTTCGCCCGCCCGTCGCTCGGCGGCGGCCAGATCGGTCTTTTCGGATTCCGAGACGAGGGGGCAGATCCAGAAGGCCTGGGCCCCGCCGGCGACCACGGCCTTCAGCCGCGCCTCCACCTCGGCCATGCGGCCCATGGGGATGGCCCGGGTGGCCACCGGGGTGCGGCCCGGCGGTTTTTCGTCGATCCGAGAGACGTCCAGATCGCCGAAGACGGTCAGTTCCAGGGTGCGCGGGATCGGGGTGGCCGACATGGCCAGCAGGTGGGTGGCTTGTCCCTTGGCCTGCAGGCGCTGGCGCTCGGCCACGCCGAACCGGTGCTGTTCGTCGATGACCGTCAGCCGCAGGTCATGGAAGACGACATCGTTCTGAAAGAGCGCGTGGGTGCCGACGGCGACCTGCACAGCGCCGCTGGCCAGGGCCCGCAGCTTCTCGGCCCGGGCGCCGCCCTTGTCGCGGCCCGTCAGCAGCACGGCGGCCAGGCCCTGGGCCTCCAGCGGCGCCGCCAGGGTCTCGAAGTGCTGGCGGGCGAGGATTTCGGTGGGCGCCATCAGGGCGCTCTGGCCGCCGACCTCGGCCACGTCGGCCATGGCCAGCATGGCGACGACCGTCTTGCCCGATCCGACATCGCCTTGCAGCAGGCGCGACATGCGTTCGCCGCAGGCCAGGTCCGCGCGGATGTCGGCCAGGGCGCGGGCCTGGGCGCCGGTCAGTGCGAAGGGCAGGGCCTTGGCCAGAGCCTCAGCCAAGCGGCCCGCGGCGATCGGCGGGGCGGGTTCGGCGCGCCGTTCGGCCTTCCGCTGGCCCATGGCAAGCTGGTGGGCCAGCAGTTCGTCGAAGGCCAGGCGCTGGCGATGGGGCGCCTGGGCGGTGAGGTCGGCCTCGCTCTCCGGCGCGTGCAGACGGGCCAGGCTTTCACGCCAGCTCGCCCAGCCCTGGCGGGCCAGCCAGGCCGGGTCCTGCCATTCGGCGAGGTCGGGACATCGAGCCAGGGCGTCCAGGGCCAAGCGCCGCACCGTGCGGGCGGGCAGGCCGGCGGTGGCGGGATAGACCGCCTCGACCTCGGGGATCTGGTCGGCCCTTTCCACCGGGACGAGATAGTCGGGGTGGGCGATCTGAATCTCCGAGCCGAACCGCTCGACCTTGCCGCTCACCAGCCGCTGGGCGCCGACGGGGTGCTGGGCCTCGATGCGCCCGCCCAGGCCGCCGAAATAGACCAGGGTCAGGAAACCCGTGCCGTCGAAGGCGCGCACCCGCCAGGGCTGGGACGGGTTCCGCGGTGGCTGGTAGGCCTCGATGGTCACTGCGAAGGTCTGGACCGCGCCTTCGAGCGCGGCGTCCACGCAAGCCGGGTGGCGATGAATGAGGCTGTGAGGTGAAAGGAAGGCAACATCCCGGACGATCGGCCCGGCCAGCTTCTCCAGCAGGGGGGCCACCCGTGGTCCCACGCCCTTCAGCGTGTCGATCGGGGCGAACAGGGGGTAGAGAATCTCCGGGCGCATGGACGGGAACATAGCGCGACCGTGCGCCCGGCGCGCGGTGGACGCTGCTCCTTGGCTGTGCTGATCTCGCAGCGACGAACACGAGGGTTGGGGACGGTCATGAGACGAGTGATGGCGGGCGTGGCCCTGATCGCCCTGCTGAGCGGATGCAATCGGGCTGAAGAGACGCAAGCCCCGGCCACCCCGGCGAAGTCGGTCCCGGAGGCTGCGGTGGAGGCGCCGGCCTCTCCGGCCGAGCTGACCGGTTTCACCCACGTGCAGGATGAGAACCTGTTCGGCTACTACATGCCGACGCAGGAGGTCCGGATTGGAGATCTGCGCCTCGATCACCTCCACATCGGCAGCGAGATGGAGTTCGCCGCCTGGGAGCAGGGCGAGCGGCTGGAGACCTATGCGCCGATCATGCTCCAGTTCTCCGACGTCTCCAGTCCCCTGGTGACCAACGAACTCGGCCAGGAAACCCACACCCGTCAGGTTCGCGTTCTGCCGAGCGCCTACAGGGTGGGGGAAGGCGACCTGCGGTTCGTCGGCTCGGCGCCGGATATCGGCGAGGTCCGACTGGACGGTCAGCTCGATCTTGACCAACTACGCCAGACCCAGGCGGCCGGCCCGAGCGGTGATGGCGCCGCGCCGGTGCTGCGGGTCGCAGCCCAGATCGGCCCTGAACGCCTGACAGCCCTGTCCTTCTTCTGGTTTGGCGGCGATTGAGCGCCAATGGGTGCTGGCGCCGCAGAGGCCGGCGCTCTATATCCGCGGCCTCAATGTCTGACGCACACGCCATCCGATTGAAGCGCCTGAAGTTCCGAGCCTGGCATCGGGGCTTTGTCGAAGCCGACCTCATCCTGGGGCCGTTCGTGGACAATCATGCCCGCGACCTCAGTGAAGCCCAGCTCGACGCCTTGGAGCACCTGCTCGACCAACCGGACCAGGACATCTATGCCTGGATCGTCGAGCGCGTTCCCACGCCGCCCGAGTTCGACGGCGAGATCATGAACATGATCAAGGCGTTCCGGGACGTGGCTCACAAGTCGCTTGGCGCCCCCCATGGCGGCTGACGGCGCGGGCCCGAGCGCCACCCAGCTCAAGCGCATCAATACCGATCCCGAACGCATCGACCTGGTCGGCGCGCCGGAGGGCTTCGACGCCCTGGTGATGTCCGACATCCTGCGCGCGCGGGGGGGCCTGAGCGTCTTCATCGCCCGGGACACCGCGCGGATGAGCGCGTTCGCCGAGGCCTTCGCCTTCTTCGCTCCGGACGTGGAGGTCATGCGCCTGCCGTCCTGGGACTGCCTGCCCTATGACCGAATCGGGCCGTCCCCAGGCGTCGCCGCCCAGCGGATGACCACCCTGGCGCGCCTCGCCGCGGGAGGCTTCGAGGCCAAGAAGCCGGCCCTGCTGGTGGCGGCCGTTCCGGCGATGATCCAGCGGGTTCCGCCCCGGTCGGCCGTGGAGGCGGCCTCGTTCAGCGCCCATGTGGGCCGGCAGGTGCTGATCGCCGATCTGGAGCGCTACTTCGCCGTCAATGGCTATCAGCGCGCCTCGACCGTGTCGGAGCGCGGCGAGTTCGCGATCCGCGGCGGTGTCATCGACGTCTTTCCGCCCTCGGCCGAGGAGCCGGTGCGCCTGGACCTGTTCGGCGACATCCTGGAGTCCATCCGGGCTTTCGATCCGGAAACCCAGCGCTCCACCCGTCAACTCACCGAGGTTCGTCTTCTGGCGGTGAGTGAGGCCCTGCTGGACGCCGAGGCCGTGTCGCGGTTCCGCCGCGGCTATATCGAAGCCTTCGGCGCCGCCGGCGATGATCCGCTTTACGCGACCGTCAGCGAGGGCGGCCGGCGGGCCGGGATGGAGCACTGGCTGCCGCTCTACTATCCCGCCCTCGAGACCGTGTTCGACTATCTGCCGGCAGGAACCCTGATCGGCGTCGACCACCTGGCGGCCGAGGCGCGGGACGAGCGCCTGGCCATGGTCCAGGACGCCTATTCGGCCCGGGCCGAGGCGGGCCGCAAGTCCAATTACCGCCCCCTGCCGCCCGAGCGGCTCTATCTGGACGCCGGCGAATGGGAGCAGGCCCTGGCCGTGCGTCCTAACCGCCGGTTCTCCGCCTTCAACGCCGTCGAGGGCGAGCAGGTCATCGACCTCGGCGCCCGGGCGGGCCGCAGTTTCGCGCCGGAACGGCAACGTGACAGCGTCAATCTGTTCGAGGCCACGGTGGACCACGCCAAGGCCTTGAGCGCGGCGGGCAAGCGGGTGCTGTTCGCCTCCTGGAGCGAAGGCGCCTCAGAGCGGCTCGGCGGCATGCTGGCCGATCACGGCCTGTCGAAGATCTCTCTGGCGCCCTACTGGCAGGCGGCCAAGGCGGCTGACCCGAAGACGCCGCAGCGCGTGGTGCTGCCGCTGGAGGCCGGTTTCGAAACCGACAAGCTGGCGGTCATCTCCGAGACCGACATCCTGGGCGACCGCCTGGCGCGGCCACGCAAGCGCCGTCGGGCGGCCAACTTCCTGGCCGAGGCCTCGGCCCTGACGCCGGGCGACCTGGTCGTCCATATCGAGCACGGCATCGGCCGCTATGAGGGGCTCAAGACCCTCGACATCCAGGGCGCGCCGCACGACTGCCTGGAGCTGCAATACGGCGGCGAGGCCAAGCTCTATCTGCCGGTCGAGAACATCGACCTGCTCAGCCGCTATGGCGCTGAATCCGACGGCGTCGTTCTCGACCGCCTGGGCGGCGCTGCCTGGCAGGCCCGCAAGGCCCGCGCCAAGGAGCGGCTGCGCGAAATGGCCGGCGGCCTGATCCGCATCGCCGCCGAGCGCGCGATGAAGACCACCCCCGGCATCGACCCGCCGCAGGGCGTTTTCGACGAATTCTGCGCCCGGTTCCCCTATGAGGAGACCGAGGACCAGCTCAACGCCATCGGCGACGTGCTGACCGACCTCGGGTCTGGTCGGCCGATGGACCGGCTGATCTGCGGCGACGTCGGCTTCGGCAAGACAGAGGTCGCCCTGCGCGCCGCCTTCGTGGCGGCCATGAGCGGCCAGCAGGTGGCGGTCGTCTGCCCCACGACCCTGCTTGCGCGGCAGCATTTCAAGACCTTCGAGGCCCGGTTCCAGGGCTGGCCGGTCAAGGTGCGGCGCCTCTCGCGCCTGGTCCCGCCTAAGGAGGCGGCCGAAACTCGCCAGGGGCTCAAGACCGGCGAGATCGAGATCGTCGTCGGCACCCATGCGGTGCTGTCCAAGCAGGTCGCGTTCAAGGACCTGGGACTGGTGATCGTCGACGAGGAGCAGCACTTCGGGGTCAAGCACAAGGAGCAGCTCAAGGAGCTGCGGGCCGACGTGCACATGTTGACCCTGACCGCCACGCCGATCCCGCGCACCCTGCAGATGTCGTTGTCGGGCATCCGCGAGATGTCGATCATCGCCACCCCGCCGGTCGATCGCCTGGCGGTGCGCACCTATGTGACGCCGTGGGATCCGGTCACGGTGCGCGAAGCCCTGCTGCGGGAGAAGTACCGCGGTGGCCAGGCCTATTTCGTCACGCCCCGGATCGCCGACCTGCCGAACCTGGAACGATTCCTGCGGGAACAGGTGCCGGAGGTCCGCTTCGTGGTCGGCCACGGGCAGATGGCCCCAACCCAACTCGAGGAGGTCATGTCGGCCTTCTATGACGGCCAGTACGATGTGCTGCTCTCGACCACGATCGTCGAGTCGGGCCTGGACGTGCCCACCGCCAACACCCTGATCATCCACCGGGCTGACATGTTCGGCCTGTCGCAGCTCTACCAGATCCGGGGCCGGGTCGGCCGGGCCAAGGCCCGGGCCTATGCCTATATGACTACGCCCGAGGATAAGCCGATCACCCTGTCGGCCGAGAAGCGCCTGCGGGTGCTGCAGTCCCTCGACAGCCTGGGCGCCGGCTTCCAGCTGGCCAGCCACGACCTGGACATCCGCGGCGGCGGCAACCTGCTGGGCGAGGAGCAGTCGGGCCACATCCGCGAGATCGGCGTCGAACTCTACCAGCAGATGCTGGAGGACGCGGTCAATGAGCTGAAGGAGCTGGTCGGCGCCGAGGGCGTGGTCGATCGCGGCTGGTCGCCGCAGATCAACACCGGCGCCGCCGTGCTGATCCCCGAGGCCTATGTGCCGGACCTGAACGTGCGCCTGTCGCTCTACCGCCGCCTGTCGGACGCTGAGCAGGCGGCCGACCGCGAAGCCCTGGCCGCCGAACTGATCGACCGCTTCGGCCCGCTGCCGCCGGAGACCGACCAGCTGCTCAAGGTAGTGGCCATCAAGGGCATGTGCCGCCAGGCCAATGTGTCGAAGATCGATGTGGGCCCCAAGGGCGCGGTCGTCACATTCCGCAACGACGCCTTCCCGAACCCGGGCGGCCTGATCGAGTTCGTCCACCGCAACCAGATGGGCTGGCGGCTGCGGCCGGACAACAAGGCCGTGGTCAAGGGCGAGTGGGAAAGCCCCGAACAGCGCCTGAACGCCGCTGAGCGCATCCTCACCGAACTCTCGCGGCTGGCGCTCGCAGCCTAGGTCGCCATCGCCTTGCGGGCGGCTTCTTCCAGGGCGCGGCCGGCGCCATGGGCCGGGCTGACCTCGGCCACGCCGATGTCGAACTCCACGACGAAGGGCGGCTTGCCCTCGCCGGCCTCAAAGGCCGTACAGCCGATCACCGCAGCGATCCGCTCGCCGGCCGCCCGAGCCGCCGCAGCCGGCGTGGCGGGCAGAGCCAGGGCGAACACCTCGTGGCTCAGCCGGGCTGCGGTGTCTTCCACCCGCACCAGCCGGCCGATCATGGCGCCGATCTGCGGCACGGCGCGGTCGAGCCAGCCCTGGGCGCGGGCCTCGGCCACCTCGGCGCGCTCGGACACCTTCAGGACGCAGACCGACAGCGGCCGGTTGCGAATGCGTGAGGCCTGAGCCAGGCGACCCAGATGGGTGGCGAAGAGCTCCCGAGTGAACAGGCCTGTGGCCGGGTCCATCAGCCCGGAGCTGCGGGCGTGCTCCAGGGCCTTGCGCGTGGCGGTCTGGCGGCGATAGCTGCGCGCCAGCTCCATCACCCGGCCGGCGGTCTCGCTCTCGGCGGTGCCGGGCGAGGCCACGTCGGAGACGCCCCGATGGAAGGCCTCCGACATGGTCAGATAGGATTCCTCGCGCATGTAGAGCAGGGCGGGCACGTGATAGAGGCGCGTGTTCCGGCGCATGCCTGCGGCGATGGACAGGGCCTCGTTGGGATTGTCGCCGGCCCACAGCACCACAGTGTCGAACGGGCGCTCGTGCAGATAGTCGAAGGCCGTATAGGCGGTGAAGGCGCCCACCACCTCGGCCCCGCTGCGGGTGAGCGCATTGGACAGGGCCAGGAACTGCGGCGCGGGCTCCCCGATCGCCAGCACGCGGAACGGCGCAGGATCGATGTCGGCGGGCTCGAGGGCGCGGTTCTTCTCGGCGAAGGTTTCCTGGCGGAGCTCGTACTCCTCCTCGGCCACGGCCATCCGCACCAGATTCTCCAGACGCAGAACCGCCTGGGCCGGATGCAGCGGCGGGGCCAGGATCAGGTCGAAATCCAGATCCTCATCATCGGGCGCGCCGATGGCCACCACGGGCAGGCGGCGCGGGGCGCAGGCGGCCTTCAGCCGCCGGGCCAGGGTGCGCGCCTCAGGCCCGCCGCTGTGCAGATCGACAATGGCCGCCTCGATCTGAAGGTCGGCCAGGGCTGCGATCCCGGCATAGGGTCCCCGGGCCGTGATCGTGCGCCAGCCGAGGCGGTCGAGCCCCTCAGCCAACGGACCGGCCAGTCCATCGTCTCGCGCGATGATCAGGACACGCGCCTGGACGCCTGCGGACATTCTCTGCACCTTTGACGCAAACAACTTCCCGGCTTCTGTCCGCCTGGGCGGCAGAATCGGAGTTCGAGACGATATCCCGACGCAGAGGCACGGGCGAGGGACGAGGCCGCGGGCCTCGCAATCGGAGGAGGGGCCAATGGTCGCGGATCAGACGTTGCAGGGCAAGGTGGCGCTGGTCACCGGCGCGTCCGGGGGGCTGGGCGCCCATTTCGCCCGCGTCCTGGCCCACCAAGGCGCCGAAGTGGTGCTGACCGCCCGGCGGCTCGACAAGGTGGAGGCGGAGGCTCGAGCCATCTGCGAAGCTGGCGGGCGCGCCCAGGCCCGCTCCCTGGATGTCACCAATGTGGCCGAGATCGGCCCCCTGTTCGACGCCGTGGCCGCCGAGATCGGGCCGGTGTCCATCCTTATCAATAACGCTGGCGTCGGCGGGGAGGGCCGCGCGCTCGACCTCACCCCTGAGGCCTGGGACCAGGCCTTCGACGTCAATGTGCGCGGCGTGTTCTTCTGCGCCCAGGCGGCGGCTCGGCGGATGATCGACAGCGGCATAGCTGAGCAGGGAGACGGACGCATCATCAACATCGCCTCCATCGCCAGCCATACGGTTCTGCCGGGCCTGCCGGCCTACTGCGCGTCCAAGGCCGCCGTGGCCATGCTGACCAAGTCTCTTGGTCGCGAATGGGCGCGGCATGGGATCGCGGTCAACGCGCTCTGCCCCGGCTATGTGGAGACCGACATCAATGGCGCCTGGTTCGCCACCGAGGCCGGTCAGCGCCAGATCAAGGGCTTCCCGCGGCGGCGGCTGATGAACGCCGACGACCTGAACGCCGCTCTGCTGATGTTGTCTGGACCTGCCGCGCGGGCGATCACGGGTACGCTCATCACCATTGATGATGGCCAGTCCCTACCTTGAGCGGCTTGGCTGACGGGGCGTCACGGGCTCTAGGCTGTCGGCAAAATCAGTGACGGGAGATCGCACATGGGCCAGGGACCGCTATCGGGGCTGAAGGTCATCGAGTTCGCCGGGATCGGACCGGGTCCCTTCGCCGGCATGCTGCTGTCGGACCTGGGGGCGGACGTCGTGCGGATCGACCGCATGGGCAAGGGCCGCGCCTCGCCGGCCGACGTCACCGCCCGCGGCCGCCGCTCGGTGGGGATGAACCTGAAGTCGCCCGACGCCATCGAGGCCTGCTTGAAGCTGATGGAGGGCGCCGATGCGGTGTTCGAGGGCTTCCGGCCCGGCGTGATGGAGCGTCTGGGCCTCGGCCCTGAGGTCGCCCTGAAACGCAATCCGAAGCTGGTCTATGGCCGGATGACCGGCTGGGGCCAGACAGGCCCCTACGCCCACGCGGCGGGCCACGACATGAACTACATCGCCATCACCGGCGCCCTGGACGCCATCGGCACTCGGGACAAGCCGGTGCCGCCCCTGAACCTGGTGGGGGATTTCGGCGGCGGCGCGCTCTATCTGGCCTTCGGCCTGCTGGCTGGGGTGATCCATGCCCGGGAAAGCGGCCAAGGACAGGTCATCGACTGCGCCATGAGCGATGGGGCGGCCTCGCTGATGGCCATGTTCTATGGCTTCAAGGCGTCGGGCATGTGGTCGGCCGGGCGGCGCAACAACCTGCTGGATGGCGGGGCCCACTTCTACGACACCTATGAATGCAAGGACGGCAAGTGGGTCTCGATCGGCTCCATCGAGCCGCAGTTCTACGCGCTCTTGCTGGAGAAGACCGGAATCACCGACCCGGCCTTCCAGAAACAGATGGATCGCGGGGAATGGGCAGGCCTGCGGAGCAAGCTCGCCGAGGTCATCGCGGGCAAGACCCGGGACGAATGGACCGCGATCATGGGCGGCACCGATGTGTGTTTCGCCCCGGTGCTCGACATGGACGAGGCGCCGAGTCACCCCCACAACCAGGCCCGGCAGACCTTCGTCGAAATGTCCGGAGTCGTGCAGCCGGCGCCTGCGCCGCGATTCTCCGCCACCCCTGGCGCCATCCAGGGGCCGCCGCCCGCCATTGGCGCCCACGATGAATCGGCCCTGGCGGACTGGGGATTCTCGCCTTCTGACATCGCAGCGCTCCGCGGGGCCGGCGCCATGGCTGAGCCGGCGTAAGTCCATGAACGGGAAGGCTTAACTCCGTTCAGATGCGGTTCAGCCGCCGGGCTCAATAGTGTCCCCAGGTTGAACGCCGCGCTCTCCCGTCCCTCGAAGCGGCGCCGACCCGATGGCTGACACGCCCATCGATGGCGCGCCCCCGGCTTGACCGGGGGCGCGTCCTCACCTTTGACGGGATGCTTGCGCCGTCTGCCATTCCTTGATCAACCTGCGCCCATGTCGATCCACCAGGAGCTGGACCGCTTGAGCTTGCGTGGCTGGGACCCGATCCATGCGGGGCGCCTGGGGCTGTCCACGCTCGGGCGCTCCCTGACCCGACTGTGGGGTCGTGACGTGATGCTCTATGTGGGCGGCACGTCGTTCTTCATCATGCTCGCCATCTTCCCCGCCGTGGCCCTGCTGATCGGCGCCTACAGCCTGCTGGCCGATCCGGCCCAGGCCGAGTTTCAGGCCGAAGCCCTGGCGCGGCTGATGCCCACCGGCGCGCGGGACCTGTTCCAGGCCGAGCTGGAGCGCCTGGCCCATGCGCCGCGGGACGCCATCTCGGCCCAGAGCGGCGTCGCCCTGGTCATCGGCGCCTATGCCGCCCATCGCGGCTTCAAGGCCCTGCTGGCGGGCCTGTCCTTCATCCATGACGAGCCGGACCCGCGGGGGTTCGTCGGGTTCAACCTGCTGGCCCTGATGGTGCTGCTGGCGGCGGCGGCCATGATGGGCCTCGTCTCGTCGCTGTTCCTGGGTCTGCGGGTGGCGGCCGCCACCCTGGACATGCGCCCCCTGGCCGGCGTCTCCTGGCTCTACAGCGAATGGACCTGGGCCAGCGCCGGCCTGACCCTGGGAATGAGCCTCATCTATCGCTACGCCATGTCGCGCCGCACAGTGGACTGGCGCGCCTCGATCTGCGGCGGGTTTTCGGCGGCCATGCTCTGCCTGTTCGCTTCCTGGGCCAGCGCCTTCTATGTGGAGCAGATCGCCCACCTTGGCGCGACCTATGGCTCCATCACCGCCGTGGTGGTCTTCCTGATCTGGCTGTCCTGGAGCGTGAACGCCGTCTTCTTTGGCGGCGCCCTGGCTACGGAAATCGAGATCCGGCTGGACGAGCACCGCCGCCTCAGCCTTTTGCGGGACCTTCGCCCACAAAGTCCGAGACTGACTTCTCGACCAGGAAGCTGAGCGCGCCGTCGCGCGTCTCCTGGGCGATCACCACGGCGCCGACCGCTGCGGCGAAGTGGGGCACATCGATACGGGCCAAGGGGTCGTCGGCCAGCAGCCGCACCCGCGCCCCCGGCGGCGCCGCCTCGAGGGCGCGCCTGAGACGCAAGGTGGGCACCGGACAGCGGTGGCCTCGGGCGTCGACGAGGATTTCGGGGGGTGACATGCCGCCCCCATAGCGCTGCGGCTCGCAGGACGAAAGCATCCGCGTCTGATTTCCTGCTGCGGCCTTGCGTCCAGCCTGCCGCTTTGCGCGTTAGGACGACGGCTTGCGAGAGGAGAGGGGAGTTCATGGCCCAGCCTGACGTCTTCGTCACCAACGTTCCCGCCCGGCTGGACCGGCTGCCCTGGAGTCGGTTCCACTGGCTGGTGGTGGTGGCGCTCGGGGTCACCTGGATTCTCGACGGCCTGGAGGTGACCCTGGTCGGCTCGCTGTCGCCGGCCATCGCCGGCTCGGACGGTCTGAACCTCACCGCCACCCAGGTCGGCCTGACCGGCAGCGCCTATATCCTCGGCGCGGTCGTGGGCGCCCTGACCTTCGGCCGGCTGACCGACCGGTTCGGACGCAAGAAGCTCTTCACCGCCACGGTCTTCGTCTACATGGTCGCCACCATCGCGACGGGCTTCTCGTGGGACTTCTGGTCCTTCATGGTCTTCCGCTTCCTGACCGGCGCCGGGATCGGCGGCGAGTATGGGGCGGTCAACTCCGCCATCCAGGAACTGATTCCAGCCCGCCGGCGGGGCTTCACCGACCTGGTCATCAACGGCAGCTTCTGGGTCGGGGCCGCCGTTGGCGCGCTGGCTTCAATCTTCCTGCTCAACGCCACCTTCATCGACCAGGAGCTGGGCTGGCGGCTGGCCTTCGTCATCGGCGGCCTGTTGGCCCTGATCATCATCTGGATCCGGCGCTTCATGCCCGAAAGCCCAAGGTGGTTGATGACTCACGGCCGAGAGGCCGAGGCCGAGGCGATCATCGCCGAGATCGAAGCCCGGGTGGAACGCTCGACCGGCCAGAAGCTGCCGCCGCACGAGAGTCTGCAGAGCCTGCGCCTGATCCGGCGCACCACGACAAGCTGGTTGGAGATCGCCAGCACCCTGGTCCGCCGCTATCCACACCGAACTGTCCTCGGCGTGGTGCTGATGGCGACCCAGGCCTTCTGCTACAACGCGATCTTCTTCACCTACGCTCTTATTCTTACACGGTTCTATGGGATCGCGCCGGCCAGCATCGGCTGGTTCATGCTGCCCTTCGCGGTCGGCAACTTCATGGGCCCGCTGCTGCTCGGCCGATATTTCGACTCCTGGGGCCGCAAGCCGATGATCAGCCTGACCTACGGCGTGGCCGGGGTGCTGATGTGCGTCACCGGCTGGATGTTCAGCGCCGGGATCCTGTCGGCGCCCGCGCAGACCGCGGCCTGGACGGTGATCTTCTTCTTCGCTTCGGCCGGGGCGAGCGCGGCCTATCTCACCATCGGCGAGAGCTTCCCCCTGGAGATCCGGGCGGTGACCATCTCCATGTTCTACGCCTTCGGCACCCTCATCGGCGGAGTCGGCGGACCAGTGCTGTTCGGCGCCCTGATCGACACGGGCGAGCGCAGCCAGATCCTCTGGGGCTATCTGCTAGGCGGCGGGCTCATGGTGCTGGCGGCGCTCGTGGAGTTGAAGCTGGGCGTGGCGGCGGAACGCCGGCCTCTGGAGGAGGTGGCGCCGCCCCTGTCGCAGGCGCCTGACGACGTCCCCTGAGGGTCCTGCGGCCCCCACCATCCGACCCAATTTCGCGGGAAGGGTGGAGCTAATGGCCAAGCCTGCGCATTATCGCCGGACCCTCCGTGACACGCACATCTGACGCCCAGCCCGAAGCCGGTCCCAAGGCCGCACCCGCCCGCCGCCGCAAGGCGCGCTGGCTGGCGCTCGCCGTGGTGGCGGTGTTGCTTGTGGCTCTGGCCACCGCCTATGGCGCCCGCCGGCATCTGGCGCGGGAGGCCCTGGTCGGCTGGTTGCAGTCCCGCGGCGTCGAGGCAGAGGCGAGCTTCGAATCCCTCGGTCCCCGGGGCCTGGTCGGCGAACTCCGCATCGGGCCGGCCGATTCCCCCGTCATCACCGCCGCCCGCGCCGAGGTGAGCTACCGCCTCACCGGACCCTGGCGCGGCGAGGCCCTTGGGGTGGAGGTCGCCCGCATTCGACTGGTCCGGCCGGACATTCGGGTGCAGCTGACCGACAGTGGATTAAGCCTTGGCCAACTCGATCCCCTGATCGCCGACTTCCGCGCCCGCCCGGCGCAGGCCGACACCCCGGCTCCCGAGATCATGGTCGAGGACGGGGTGCTGCGGGTCTCTCATGCCTCCGGCCAGGCGGTCATCCATGCTGACGCCCACATGGCGCAAGGGATTCTCGTCAGTCTTGCCGGGCGCATGGAGCCGACACGGTTTGAAACCGAAGTCCTGATGCTGGATATCGCCGACGCCCGCGTCGGCCTGGTGACGCGGGAAGGGCGGATCAGCCTGAGCTTTGTCGGCGCGCTTGAGTCCGGCCGCCTGGGCGAGACCACCTTCGGCGCCGGCGCCCTGAACCTGGCGGCCGCTGCGGCCTATCCCGATCTTGAGGCCCGCGCCATTGACGGGCCTGTCGTGCTTGTCGCCGATCTCAACGCCGCCGAGGTGTCGCATGGCGAGATCAAGGGCGCGCGCGTTCACCTCAATGGAAGCTTCCGCGGCGTGGCGCAGGGCGCCCTGGACCAGTTGGGCCTGCGGGGCCAGGGCTCCATCACCGCCAGCGGCGAGGACCTGTCGACGGCCGGCGCCAGCCTCGGCGCGATCGAAGCGTCTGCTGCGTCGGACGATCTGACCTGGCGTCGGGGGGAGGGCGGCGCCCTGACCGGCGCCGTGCGGGCCAGTCTGAAAGCCGAGAAGGTGACCTCCGGCGACCTCGCCCTCGACCGCGCAAGCGCCAACCTCGACGGCGCCGCAGCCTATGACGGCCAAGTCTTCACCCTGGACCTGGCGGGCCCTGTGGCGGCAGCCGGCGGCTGGGCCGGCCTGGGCGCTGTGACCTCTGACGATTTCGCCGAGCTGGCCGCGATCAAGCGCGCCGCCGCCGACTTCAGCCTTGCGGCCCCGGGCGTCAGGCTCGCCCTTGGCGCCGGCGGCCTGCAGGTTGGCCTCACCCAGGCCGCCACGGTCCGGACGGGATCGGGGGGACTCGTTCGGGTGAGCCCCCGCGCGGAGGCTCCGCTTTACGGCCGCCAAGGCGCCATGAACATCTCGACCTCCGGGGGCGGCCTGCCCAATCTCCAGGCTCAAGTCGCCGGCTACAGCCTGGAGGCCGGCAAGCTCAACGCCACGACCCGGCTAGCCTTCGAGACGGACTTCGGCCCCCTACGCGGCATGAAGGGCGAGGCCCGGGGCCGTCTGAACCTCGCCGATGGTCGGATGACCTTTGTCGCCAGCGCCTGTGCGCCATTCGAAATGGCCAGGCTCGAGACCGGCGAAACCAGCGTCATCGACATCGAAGCCGAGCTCTGTCCCACCGACCAGCCCCTGGTCGTCGTTCAGGGCGGGCAGTGGGCGCTGGACGCTGCGGCCAAGGCTGCCAGCGCAGAAATCCCCTTCCTCCTGGCTCGGGCCAGCGACGCTGCGGCCGATCTTCGGCTGGGGACCAACCGGGGCGGCCTGTTCGTCGAGGCGCAGGTGGCGCGCGCCAAGATTTCCGACACCAGCCCCGAGCCTCGTTTCCACCCGCTCGACCTGACCGGCGTCGCCGCTTTGCAGGCCGACGCCTGGACCGGCGCCCTCGAACTCGCGTCCGGCGGCTATCAGGTGGCCGAGATTAGCCTGCGGCACGACGGCGCCAGCGGGGCCGGCGGCGTGAGCATCGACACCGGAACCCTGACCTTCACGGCCGAGGGCTTGCAGCCCGCCGCGCTCTCGCCCCTGGCC
>NZ_JBALUY010000052.1:0-24893 GCF_036963605.1 Phenylobacterium sp.
TGGGGCTTCAGCGTCAGCCTGGGACGGGAACGTCGGCGAGCACCTGGGCGATCACCGTCTCGGCGCTCAGGCCGGCGGCTTCGGCCTCATAGGTCAGGCCCACCCGGTGGCGCAGCACGTCGTGGGCCACCTCCTGAACCAGGGCCGGGGTCACCTGGGCCAGGCCACGGATGAAGGCGAGCGCCCGGCTGGACTGGTAGAGGGCCAGCGTGGCGCGGGGCGAGGCGCCAAAGGCCAGCTGGCGGAGGCCGGATGTGCTCCCGACAAGGGCCGGCGCGGCCAGGTCGCGAGTCCGGCGGACCAGGGCCAGCAGATAGGCCTCGATCTCCGGCGCCACGAACACCTCATCGACGCCCTGGCGCAGGGCCAGGAGCTCAGGCCCGTTGGACGTGGCCTCCACCGAGGGCGACCGGGTGGCCGAGCCCCAGCGGCGCAGCATCTCCAGCTCGTCCGTATCGGAGGGATAGTCGAGCAGGACCTTGAACAGGAAGCGGTCGGTCTGGGCCTCGGGCAGGGGATAGGTGCCCTCGTGCTCCACCGGATTCTGGGTCGCCAGGACGAGGAAGGGATCGGGCAGGGGATGGCGGGTTCCGCCGATGGTCACCTGCCGCTCTTGCATGGCCTCCAAGAGGGCGCTCTGCACCTTGGCCGGCGAGCGGTTGATCTCGTCGGCCAGGACGATATTGGCGAAGACCGGTCCCAGATGCGGAGTGAAGCTGCCGTCGTGGGGGGAATAGACCAGCGTGCCGACCACATCGCTGGGCAGCAGGTCAGGCGTGAACTGGATGCGTTCGAAATCCAGGCCCATGGCTTGGCCCAGGGACTTGACCAGCAGGGTCTTGGCCAGGCCCGGCATGCCTTCCAGCAGGACGTGACCGCCCACCAGCAGGGCGATCTGCAGCCGCTCGATCACCTGGGTCTGTCCTAGAACCGCCTTGCCGACCTCGGCGGACAGGCGCGCGGCCCAGGCGGGACCCGGCAGGGTGGCGGACGAGGCGGGCTGCGGGTGACTCATCGGGACCATCCACGCGTTACACTTACGGCCGGCGCGCCCCATGCCGGGCGCGCCGGGTCTTCAACTAGAACTATTGGCCGCGGCGCAGAACCCGGCCGTGCCGCTCGTCGGTCACCTCGCCATCCATCACGGCGGGCTTCCCGTTGACGAAGATGTACTCCATGCCCTCGGAATAGGCGTGGGGCTGCTGGTAGGTGGCCACGTCGCGGATGGTCTCGGGATCAAACACCAGCACGTCGGCATAGGCGCCGGCGCGGAGGACGCCGCGGTCGGGGATGGAGAACACCTCGGCCGACAGGCCGGTGGAGGCGTGGATCGCCTGGGCCATGCTGATCACCTCGCGATCGAGCACATAGCGGCGGAACTTGCGCGGGAAGGCGCCATAGGCCCGCGGATGCTCGCCGCCGACCCCGAACGGCCCCAGGGCGCCGTCGCTGGAGGTCATGGTCCAGGGCTGCTGCATCAGCCGCTCCACGTCGCGCTCGTTCATGTTGAAGGAGACGATGCTGGCGCCGCCCTCGATCAGCATGTCGATGGCGGTGTCGAGCGGGTCCTGCAGCTTGCGCCGGGCGATCTCGTCCAGACGCATGCCGTTCAGGGAGGTATCAGGCGCATAGTTGCGGATCATGATGGCGTTGGCGCCCGCGCGGCGTTCCAGATTGGCCACCATCTCCTGGCGGATGAGGGCGCGCTGCTCGGGATTTTGCAGGCGCTTGACCGTCGCGTCGGGCCCGCCTTCCTGCGCCCAGCCGGGAACCAGAGAGGCCTGGAGGGAGGAGCCGGAGGCGGCATAGGGATACTGGTCGGCCCAGATGGACAGCCCCTCGGCCCGGGCGGTGTTGATCAACTCCACCGCCTGCTCCGACTGGCCCCAGACACTGGGGCCGAGCATCTTCATGTGCGTCACCACGCCGATGATGCCGGTCTGGCGGGAGACGTCGATCAGCTCCTTGATCGCGCCGAGCACGCCGACGTCATAGCTGGACTCGTCGCGGATGTGGCTGATGTGGAAGGCGTTCGGATAGGTCGCCGCGACCTTGGCCAGGGCCACCAGTTCAGGCGTCTCGGAATACTTGCCGGGAATGTAGAAGGGGCCGCTGGAGAAGCCGAAGGCGCCCAGGTCCATGGCCTGTTTGACGAGAGCTTCCATCTGGGCGAGCTCGGCCGCCGTCGGCTTGCGGTTCTCCAGGCCCATCACGTCCTTGCGCACGCCGTTGTGGCCGATCATCGGCACGACGTTCACGCCCGGCACATTGGTCTCGATGGCGTCGATCTGCGGGCGAAGGTCGCCGGGGCCGCCGCCATCGGGATTGATCATCACTGTGGTGATCCCCTGGTAGAGGATCGGCACGGCGGACGAGAGCTCGGGTGTGCCGATCTCCGGCGCGGCGTGGGAGTGGGGGTCGATGAAGCCCGGCGAGACGATCTTGCCTGTGGCGTCGACGGTGGTGGTGGCGGTCGCGGTGGCGGGGATGGCGCCGACTTCGACGATGCGTTCGCCCTTGATCGCCACATCGGCGGCGCGGCCCTCGGCGCCGGTGCCGTCATAGACCGTGCCGCCGCGGATCAGGACATCGTACTCCTGGGCCAGGGCCGTGGCCGAGACCCCGGACATCAGGCTGAGCGCGAGGCCGGCCGCCAGGACGCGGCGGCGAAGGAAGCTCGGCGGGGTCGTGATGCGGTCTGGGGTCATGGTGGTCTCCACGAACTGGGGCGTATTGGGTCGTCGTTTCCTCACCAGACCGGCTCATCGAGCGCGAAGGGAGTCTGGCGTCGTCATGAAAAGAGCCCCGGGCTTTCGCCCGGGGCTCGCTTGGATTGGTCAGTACTCGAAGCGTACGCCGACCCGGAACACGCGGCCGAGGATGTCATAGACGCCCTGGCTGGTGGACGGGTTGCCGTAGGCGGTGCCGGCCGGGCCGTAGGCGACAATCTCCGGGTCGCGATTGAAGAGGTTGGAGATACTGACAAAGGCCTCGGTCTTCTGAAGGACCTTCAGGTCGTAGGTCATGGCCAGGTCGACATAGAAGGCGCCGTCGATCTTGTTGTTGTTGATCGTGCGGTTTTCGATGGTCGAGACCGGGCAGCCGGTGGTGCATTCGATGAACGAGTTGTCGTAGGTGCTCTCGCTCACGCCGCGGCCGGTGACCTGGATGGTCCAGGGATCAGCCGTATAGGTGGCCGTCGCCCGATAGATGAACTCCGGCAGGGAGATCGAACCGGCCGTATCGGTCGGGGCGTCGATGCCGTTGTCCTCGTAGTTTTCCAGGTAGTAGGTGCCGACCGCCCGCAGGGCCATGGCGCCGTCGCCGAGGTTGAAGCGGTAGGAGGCTTCCAGGTCGAGGCCGCGCGACTTCTGGACCGCGAAGTTGAACGGGCTCACCGACACCTGGCTGATCTGGTTGCCCGACCGGGTGATGGCCGCGCAGTAGGTCTGGTTCCCCTGGAAGCAGCGGTCGACGATGGTGTTGGCCTGCACTGAACCGATGGCGCCTTCGATCTGGATGTCGAAATAGTCGATGGCGGCGGCGAAGCCCGGCAGGAAGGTGGGCTGCAGCACGACGCCCACGCCCCAGGTGTCAGCCAGCTCGGGGTCGAGGTTGAGGTTGCCGGTGGTCAGCTCCAGGAACTGGGTGGACTGGTTGTTGTTGAAGGGATCCAGCAGCGTATTGGTGCGGCTGGTGCCGGCGGCGAACAGTTCGTTCAGGTTCGGCGCCCGAATGTCCCGCGAGCGGGTGACGCGGAAGCGGACGTCAGGGATCGGCGAGTAGACCGCGCCCACCTTCCAGGTCGTGACATAGCCCGAGGTGCTGTAGTCGGTGCCGCGCACCGCAGCGTTCAGGTCAAAGCCGTCGGCCAGCGGAATGACGGCCTCCACATAGGCCTCGGTGACGGTGTAGGAGCCGAAGGTCGGGCGATAGTTGCCGACGAACCAGCCCGACTGGAACTCGGTCGGGACCTCGCCGGAAACCTCTTCCTTGCGGTGTTCGATACCGGCCGCCATGGAGACCGGGCCAGCCCAGGTGGAGAAGGGGTCGCCGGAGATGTTGGCGGCGGCCACCTGCTGGGTGAAGAACTGCTTCCGCTGCGGATTGCCCAGGATGTAGTCGAGGGCGGCCTGGGAATTGACGCCGATGCCCATGCGATTGAAGGGCACGCAGCCATTGGTCGGATTGGTCAGGGTCGAGCGGCAGACGATGTCGCCGTTCGGCGCGAAGACCGCGTCCTGGGCCAGGGCCAGGCGGGCGTTGTTGGTGATGTCGCGGGCGATCTCGAGGGTGTCGGTCTCGCCCCGCTGATAATAGGCGTCCCAGCGCCAGGCGCGGTCGAAGGCGTCGAAATCGCCCTCGGCCCCGACCACATAGCGCGTGACGCTGCGCTCGTTGTCGGTCTTGCGGATCGGCAGGTCGGCGTTGGTGGTGCCGAGGTTGAAACTGGCGATGTTCAGGGCGGCCAGCTGCTGGCGGATATCGGCCGGCAGGAAGGCGTTGTCGGACCGGATGGTGACATTGCCCTGGTTGAACTGGACGCCGGTCCAGCCGAGGGAGGCGTGTTCATTGTACGAGAACTGGCCGAAGATCTCGATATTGTCGGTGATGTCGAAGCTGACCCGGCCGAAGAAGCCCTTGCGGCGGTCGTCGGCGTTCAGGGACTGCTTGTTGTTGACCTGAACCGACTCCCAATCGCCACCGATCATCCAGGGATCGCGGGTCAGGCCATAGGCCTGCTGGCCTACCACCCCGCCGACGCCGAAGGTCGTGCCCCGCAGGGGGGTATTGACGATGATGCCGCCCGGCGTCGCGTTGGACAGGCCGGCCCCGCTGGTGACGAACCGCTCGGGCTGGCCGTTGCCCGGCGCATAGTTGGGGTTGGTGATGATGTACCAGCCGTCGTTGTTCCAGTCGCGCGGCACCCCATAGATGCCCTCGCGATCGACGATCTCGCCGTTCAGCAGCAGATGACCGCGACCGCCGGCGAAGGGCGTGCCGTAGGTGAGGTTGACCCGGTACTCGTCGTCGTCGCCATAGGTGGTCTGGCCCGCCTCGACCGAGCCCTTGAAGCCCTGATAGTCGGTGTCGAGGATGAAGTTGACCACGCCGCTGACGGCGTCGGAGCCGTAGGCCGCCGAGGCGCCGCCGGTGACGATCTGCACGCCGCTGATCAGGCCCTGCGGGAAGGTGTTGACGTCCACCGACCCGGTGATGGTCGAGCCGACCGAGCGCTGGCCATTCAGCAGGACCAGGGTGCGGCTGGCGCCCAGGCCGCGCAGGTTCAGCGCATTCACGCCCGCCGTGCCCGAACTGATCGAGGCGTTGGAGGTCTGAGGCGTGGCGCTCCCGACGATGGACGGGATGTCGTTGACGAAGTCGGCGACGTTGGACGGGGCGGCCGCAAGGATTTCGGTCTCGCTGATCACCGTCAGGGGCGTGGGCGCCTGATAGCCGTCACGGACGACGCGGGTGCCGGTGACCACCACTTCTTCTACGCTGGCGACGCCGGGCGTCGCGACGGTCTGCGCGCTGGCCGCGCCGGCTGCGGCGACGCCCAGCAGCAGGGCCATGGCCGAAGCGCCGTGGGTCAGGCCCAATTTGCGGGCAGATCGGAGCCCCCTAGCCCGCACGTTGTGCATCTGAAGATTTCTTGACATGACTAACCCCCTCGGAATTGACGATAAGCAGAATGTTCATTTGGCGCCCGGCTTTATTATAATTCGCCGGAACTGCGATGATCTGCGCCCGTATTCGTAATGAGGTTGTCGGCCCCCCACCGGAGTGTCAACGCCAGCTCCCCTTCGGAATATTGCGGCGCCTATAACCCTCAGACATGGGTGTGGCCGGCCTGGTTGGCGCCGAGACTGAGGGAGGCCTTGGCGGGCCTGCCTTTGCGGGTGATGGCTAATCAGGTCTCCGACAATGGAAAATGGCCAGACCGCGCCGGCCGCGGAGCATGGAGCGCCCGATTCCAGGCGATGGAACGCCGAATTCGGGGCGCCGCCAAGGGGGCTGTGGCTGTCCAGGCCAGGCCATGACGTCAGGCTATTGATCGCACAATATTCGGAAAGGTCGTCTTGATTGACACTAATGTCGCAGGACTGACACCCTTCCGAGGGGCTGGAGCAAGACGTCTTCGGCGCTGGGGCGTCCGCACGAAGATTCGGGCAGTCATCCTGTCAATATTTAGCCGCGAACCGGAATTTGCCGGGAGGCGGGCGTCGCCGACCCGGCCTAGCCTGGTCCGACCGGCCCTGATTTGAACAAGGATCTGACATGAAGACGCCCTCTGGTTTCCTCCGCCGCCGGATCCTGGCCGCCGGCCTCGCGCTCGGTCTGATGTCGAGTGTGTCGAGCCACGCCCTGGCGCAGGAGTATGATGTCCTGATCCGCGGCGGTCTGATGTTTGACGGCACCGGCGCCGAGGGCCGCGCCGCCGACGTGGCGATCAAGGGCGACCGCATCGTCGAGGTCGGCGAAATTCCGGCCAGCGCCACCGCCGCCACCGTGGTCGACGCCACGGGCAAGTATGTTTCGCCGGGCTTCATCGACACCCATTCCCACGCCGCGCCGGGCATCGAGACGCCGGAACTGGCGCCGGCCATCTCGGTCCTCACCCAGGGGATCACCACGGCGATGATCAATCCCGACGGCGGCGGTCCGGCCGATCTGCGCCCGCAGGTGGCGGCGATCGAGACCAACCGACCCGGTGTCAATGTGATCCCGATGATCGGCCACAACGGCGTGCGCCGCGCGGTCATGGGCCTGGAGAACCGTAAACCCACGGCCGCCGAGCTGACCGAGATGCAGGGTTTGGTGCGCGAGGCCATGACCTTCGGCGCGCTGGGCATGTCCAGCGGCCCCTTCTATGTGCCGGGCAAGTATTCCGACACCAGCGAGATCGTCGCCTTGGCCAAGGTGGCCGCAGAGTTTCCGGGGGCCTTCCACACCAGCCATATCCGCGACGAGTCCAGCTATGACATCGGCGTGCTGGCCTCGGTGGCCGAGCTGATCGAGGTCTCGCGCCAGACCGGGATCATCGGCGTGGTCAGCCATATGAAGATGCTGGGCCCCACCGTCTGGGGGCAGTCCGACGACGCGATCAAGATGATCGACGCCGCCCGGGCCGAGGGCCTGTCGATCTGGGCCGACCAATACCCCTATGCCGCCTCCAGCACCGGCCTGTCGGCGGCCCTGATCCCCGGCTGGGCGCAGGAGGGCGGGCAAGAGGCCCTGTCCAAACGCCTGCAGAACCCCGAGCAGCGCGCCCTGATCCGCGAGGGCATGGTCGAGAACCTGGCTCGCCGGGCCGGCGCCAACGCCATCATGATCTCGAGCTACAGCGCCGATCCCTCGCTGGAGGGGATGCGCCTGGACGAGATCGCACGGCGTAACCTGCAGGACCCGCTCGACACCGCCATCGATCTGCTGATCAAGGGCGGCGCCGGCATCGTCTCGTTCAACATGAATGAGGACGATCTGGAGCTGCTGATGAAGCAGCCCTGGATGATGACCTCGTCTGACGGCGCCCTGGTGACCTTCGGCGAAGGCGCCGAACATCCCCGGGCCTATGGCGCCTATCCCCGCAAGCTGCGGCGCTATGTGATCGAGCGCGAGGTGATCAGCATGGCCCAGGCCATCCATTCGTCCAGCGGCCTGCCGGCGCAGGTGTTCTCTATCCCCGATCGCGGCGTGATCAAGCCCGGCTTCTACGCCGACGTGCTGGTCTTCAACCCCGAGACGGTCCGGGACGTGGCCACCTATCCCATGCCGCACGCCTATTCGCAGGGCATGGACTACGTGTTCGTGAACGGCAAGGCGGCCCTGGCCGAGGGCGAAGTCACCGCCGAACGCGCCGGCCGCGTCATCCTGCGCGGCCGCTAGCCGCGCTGGCCAGGGCCGGAGCCGTCACCCCCACAGGCGGTTCCGGCCCGAACGTCTTTTGAAGCTTCCTCCAGTCCAGGATCCAGCACATGCGCCGCGCGACCTTGAAGTCCCTGCTGCTCGCCACCGCTCTGATGGGGGCCGGCGCAGCCCAGGCCGCGGAGTTCGACCTGGTGATCCTGGGCGGCCAGGTGGTGGATGGCACGGGCGCGGGCGCCTATCGCGCCGACCTGGCCATCGAGGGCGACCGGATTGTGCGGATCGCCCGGGACGGGCTCAAGGCCGACGATGGCGACGCGGTGCTTGACGCCCGCGGCCTGATCGTGGCGCCGGGCTTCATCGACAACCACGCCCACATCGCCGACAACATCCACGAATATCCCCTGGCCGAAAACTTCGTCCGGCAAGGGATCACCAGCATCATCGCCAGCCTGCATAGCGGGCCGCAGCCCTATCCGCTGAAGCCCTATATCGAGGCGCTGAAGGTCGCCCCCAATGTCGGCTTCTTCGCCGGCCACAGCTTTGCGCGCACCCAGGTGCTGGGCATGGAGAACCGGGCGCCGACGCCTGGCGAGCTGGCGAGTATGCAGAAGATCATCGCCGACACCATGGCTGACGGGGCGCTGGGGATGTCCACCGGCCTGGTCTATGTGCCGGCCAACTACGCCAAGCCGGATGAAGTGATCGCCATGGCCAAGGTCGCCGCCTGCTGGGGTGGGATCTATGTCTCGCACATGCGCGACGAGGGGGCCGGCGTGCTGGATTCCGTGGCTGAGGTGATCGAGGTCGCCGACAAGGCCGGACTGCCGGGCCAGATCAATCACCACAAGGCCATGGGCTCCACCCAGTGGGGGTGGAGCGTCAAGACCCTGGCGATGATCGACGAGGCTCGCGCCCGCGGCCTCGACATCACCCATGACCTCTATCCCTATTCGGCGTCGAGCTCGTCCTCGGCTGTGATGTTCCCCGCCTGGGCCCTGGCCGGCGGCCCCGAAGGCTTCAAGGCCCGGCTGGAGGACCCTGAGGTCCGGGCCAAGGTCGAGGCCGAGATGATGCGGGTCCTGATGGTCCAGCGGGGCGGCGCGGACCTGGAGCGCCTGCAGTTCCGCAGCCTGGCCGCCGATCCCTCCTACAATGGCAAGACCCTGGCCGACCTCGCCAGGGATCGTGGGCTGGCCGGCACGCCGGAGGATGCGATCCAGCTGCTGATCGAGCTGCAGCTCAAGGGAGGCTTCACCGCCATCTATCACGTGATGGACGAGGCCGATGTGGTGCGCATCCTGCAGCATCCCCTGGCCATGATCGAGACCGACGGCGACCCGGTGGGCTTCGGCGATGGGTTCCCCCACCCCCGCACCTACGGCGCCTTCCCCCGGGTGCTCGCCCGCTATGTGCGCGAGCAGAAGGTCCTGACGTTGGAAGACGCGGTGCGCCGCATGACGTCGCTGGCCGCCGACCAGGTCGGTCAGACCGAGCGGGGAAGGCTGGCGGAGGGCGCCTTCGCCGACATCACGGTCTTCGACGCCGAGACCATCGCCGACAAGGCGACCTTCGAGGACCCGCACCAGTACGCCGTGGGCATCCGCCATGTGGTCATCAACGGCGTGCCGGTGATCCGCGCAGGCGCGCTGACCGGCGCCATGCCTGGCCGTCCGCTGCTGGGGCCGGCGCGGCCTGATGCGGTGCGTGCCGATCCGGCGACGCCGGGCTGTCCTAAGGCCTAGAGGGTGAGGGCCACGCCGCCCATGCCTGAGGCCCAGCTGGGCATGGGCTCGTAATAGAGGCGCTCACCGCGGGCGTCGGAAACGGCGCCGGCCAGGGTGATCCAGGCGCTGACCTCAAGTCCGCCATTGCCGGCGGCCGCCAGGATCTCGGCGTTGGTCATGCGGGCGAGTTCATCCCCGCGTCCTTCGATCATGGCATCCATTAAGGCGAGGTCCCACTCTGCGTTGACCTGGCCCTCCTGCGGCACGCCCAGCCAGTGGGAGAGGCCGCCGCCGGCCAGCAGGGCGACCCGCTCGCCGGCCGGACGCACGGTCTCCACATAGGCTTTCAACAGGCCCCCCATGCGCCAGCAGGCTTCCGGCTCCGGCGCCGGGGCGACGGCGGCGTTCACATAGAGCAGCGCCGTAGGCAGGGTCCGGTTTGGATCGACCACCCCGTGGGGGATCATCACGCCGTGGTCGGGGCGGACGCCCGACAGGGTCTGCACCGCCTGGCCCTGGTCATCCAGGAATTCGGCCAGCCCTTGAGCGAAGGCCGCGGCGCCCGGGACGGGGTCGGTGGGCAGGCCCATGTCGCCATAGGGGACCAACACATCGTCCATGGCCACGGCGAAGGGGGCCGGCTGGTCGGCGTGGAAGTTGTTCAGGTGGTCGGCGGTGATCACCACCAGGACGTCAGGCCGCGTCGCGTGCAGGCGACGGCCGATTTCGCGCATGCCCTGAAAGACCCGCTCGGCCTGGTCCTCCACGCCGTCCGGCGCGCCCAGCACATGGGAGGTGGCGAAGGCTCCGACGATCTGGCCCATGGGCTACCTCCGGTCGAAATAATAGCTGATGGCGAACGGCGTGATGGTCGCCCGGCCCGACCAGATCAGCCACTTGATGATCAGGTTCGGATGGATGCCCAGGCCGTGCAGATCGTCGCGCCCGCCCAGGTTCAGCACGCCGCGCGCCGCCTCCGGCACGCCGAACCGGTCGAACAGCTGGGCCGGATCGGTCTTGATCAGCCCCCGGTCGCCCGGCGTGGCGATCAGGTGGTGGATCATGGCGTGGACGCCGGGCGGCGCAGCCATGCCTACAACGTCCGGGGCTGAACAAAGTCCAGCACGGCACGGCAGAAATCGTCCCGCTGCTCGATCATCGCCCAGTGGCCGCAATGGGGGACGATATAGCCCCACGAATTCTCGAACAGCTCCAGGAAGCGATAGGCCCGGGGCAGGATGGAGACCCCGTCCTCCTTGCCGTTCACCACCAGGATCGGGTGCTTGATCGTGGCAAGGCGCTCTTCGGGATAGTTGAGCGTGCCGGTCTTGGTCTGGGCGTTGATCGCCGCGAGCGCCGCGCGGGCCTCAGGTCCATCGACGATCTCGTAGCGGTACTGGATCATCTCTTCGGGCGGAACATAGTCCGGGCCGGTGAGGCCAGAGACCACCCGGCGCATGCCATCGAGCGTGAAGTCGTACTGCAGGTTCTTCATCAGGTCGGGCGAGGGCTTTTCCGGGATCGGCAGGCCGGCGCTGCCCATCAGCACCAGGCGCTCGACCATCTCCGGGTGATCCAGCGCGACCCCGATCGAGGCGGCGCCGCCCATGGAGTTGCCGACCAGGACGACGGGGCCGAGGTTCATGGCCTTCAGGAAGGCGGTCAGGTGCGCGTTGCGGCCCGGCTGATCATAGAGATAGATGTCGGGCGAGGGCTTATCGGTGTGGCCAAATCCGATCATGTCCGGGGCGATCACCCGGTGGGTGCGTGCGAAGATCGGCATGCACTCGATCCAGTTGCCATAGGCGTCGGCGCCGGCCCCGCCCCCGTGGACCAGGACCATGGGCGGGCCTTCGCCGGCCTCCAGATAGTGGGTGCGGACGCCGCCCGCCTCGATGAAACGGCTGGCGACGCCGGTTCCGTCCAGCTTCATCTCAGCGCTCATCGCAGGTGCTCCGGGGTCTGGATGCCGCGGTTGCAACGGCTGGCCAGCCGCCGCCATTCCAGGATCGTCACGTCCGGCTCGCAGAGCATCTCGTCCAGCCAGCCATAGTCGTCCTGATAGAAGGGCTGGGTCACCTCGCGGGCCCAGATGTCGTCAGCGTTGAAACCGTCCAGGCCGTGGGGCTTCCAGATGGTCTCGAAGTCGTTGGCGAACTTGATGCGGGCTTCGTCGGTCTTGGCCTCGTGGCCGATGGTCTGGAAATAGATGTGGGTGTCGGCGTCGATCGGCACATACCACTCGAACTGGGTGAGGCCGGGCGCCGGGAACGCGTCCACCTTCAGCACGCCGGGCAGCCAGCACGAGGTCTTCATGGCCGCGGACGTGCCGCTGGCCTCGCCGGTGCGTACGCCACGGACCACGACCTCGCCGTCCACCTCGCCCTCCCAGGCCGGCTTGTGCAGGGCGAAGTCGTCGATCACGCCCTTGGGCCCGTCGGGCGCCTCCACCGTCTCCACCGCGCCGGGCAGGGGGGTGTGGCCGATGGGGAAGTTGAACACCCGGTAGTGGCGAAGGGTGGTGTCCTTGTGGATGAAGATGTGCAGGGCGTCGAAGCCGTTCTCGGCCCCCAGGCGCCAGTTGGAGTTCACCACCCGGTGCTTGCCCAGGATCATGACGTCGTCGTCCAGGAAGCCCGGCGGCACGTCGTGCGCCAGGGGCGGTGGCGGGCCGTCCTCGGTGTCGCCGATGAAGACGAAGATCACGCCCTTGGCTTCTTCCACCGGGAAGGTGGTGATCTTGCGCCGACCGATCAGACGGCTGTCCGGCACGGCCAGGATGTTGACCAGCTCGCCGGTCTGAACCCGGTAGGTGTAGCCGTGGTACCAGCAGGTGATGGTGTCGCGGGTGTAGCAGTCCAGCTTCTTCGACAGCGGCACGCCGCGGTGCAGGCAGCGGTCGCGGATCGAATAGACCTTGCCGTCGATGCGCTTGAGGATCAGGGCCTCGCCCAGCAGCTTGACCGTGATCGCCTCACCCTCGGCGATCTCCTTGGAGAAGCGCACGGGATACCAGTGATTCCGGAAGCCGAGCTTGGCCTCCACATAACCCTTCCAGTCACCGACCGCGTTGGCGACCTCAGGATTGACGAAATGATCCTCACTCATGGGATTCCTACTCTGACGCGGCGCCGACTCTGGCGATCTTGTTTGTATGACAATATGACGGAAGAGGTCGAGGCAAGCGCCGGGCTAGCCCTGCAACCGCAGGGATGCGCGGCGCCTATTTTTGAGGCGCTCTAGAGGCTGAAATTCAGGCTGACGGCGCCCAGGCCGCCGATCTCGGCCACCACCTTGTCGCCCGGCGAGACATTGGCCATGGGCCCCAGCGCCCCGGTCAGCAGCAACTCGCCCTTGCGCAGGGGATGGCCGAGCGCGGCCGAGCGGCGGGCCAGCCAAGCCGCGGCGTTCAGGGGGCTGCCCAGGCAATCGGCGCCCGTGCCTTGGGAGGCCTGCACGCCGTTGACGCTCATGGTCATGGCGCAGCCGATCAGGTCCAGTCCGTCGAGGCGCCGTACTGGTCCGCCCAGGGCCACCAGGCCCGACGAGGCGTTGTCGGCGACGGTGTCGAGGATGTTGATCTTCCAGTCGGCGATACGGCTGGAGACGATCTCGACCGCCGGGACCACCCAGGCCACGGCCTCATAGAGATCGGCCACCGTGCAGTCGGGCAGGTCCAGGTCGCGGGACAGGATCAGGGCCACCTCGGCCTCGACCTTGGGCTGCTGCAGCCGCGCGAAGGGCAGCTCTTCGTTGTCGCCGAACACCATGTCGGCGAACAGGTGGCCGAAGTCGGGCTCCGACACGCCCAGCTGCGCCTGCACGGCCTTGGAGGTCAGGCCGATCTTGCGCCCGACCACCCGGCGGCCCTGGCCGGTCCAGTGGCGGACCTGGGCCAGCTGCACCTCATAGGCGGCGGCCACGTCGCCGGGCGCGAAGGCCTCGCGGATCGGGGGGAGGCGCGGGCCCTCATAGGCGTCCAGCAACTGGCGGGCGAGCTGTTCGGTCTGGCTGGCCGGGCTCATGAGATCCTCCATCGGGGCTCGTGCGGCCTGCTAGACCGCCTCTTGTGTTCACGCCGTAATGTCATATCGTCATACAAACTTCAGTCAAATGGCGAGGGGCGATGTACGCCGCGCATTTCACCTTTTCCGATGGTCGCGTCACCTCGGTGCCGGTCGCCCCGGGCCAGACGGTGCTGGAGGCGGCGATGCAGATCGACGCGCCGATCCGCTATGATTGCGCCTCTGGCGAATGCGGCGCCTGCATCGCCCAGCTGACCGCGGGGGAAGCGGAGTTCGACGCGGCCGGACCCTCGCCGATCTCGGCGGCCGAGGCCGCCAGCGGCCTGCGGCCTACCTGCCAGACACGGCTGAGCGGCGATGCGGCCTTCGACCTGCCCTATGCGCTGGAGCCGCAGCCCTCCGCGCCCGCCCGTCATTCGACCCGGGTGAAGGAGGTGGAGCGCCTGTCGCAGAGTGTCTATCGCCTGTCCCTGGAGCGGCCGGAGGGCTTTTCCTTCCAGAGCGGCCAGTATGTGCGCCTGCGGCCCCCGGGCAAGAGCGGCGCGCGAATCTACTCCATCGCCAGCGCCCCGGGCGACGGGAGCCAGCTGGAGTTCCTGATACGCCATGTGCCCGGCGGCCTGGCCTCGGAATGGGTGGCGACGGCCGCTAGCCCCGGCGACGCCGTAAAGATCCAGGGGCCGCTGGGCGCCTTCGCCAGCGATCCCCGGGCGAGCCGCCACGTCTTCGTGGTCGGCGGGACGGGCCTGGCGCCGGCGCTCTCCATGCTGCGGGACATGGCGCCTGGAGAGGGCGAGGTGGTGGTCTGTTTCGGCGTGACCAGCCTGCTGGACCTCTTCCACGTGGCCGAACTCCAGGCCCTGGCCGCCGCCCATGGGCGAGCCCAGGCGCGGTTCGCGGTCTTCATCGGCGAGCCCGGCCCTGCGGCGAGCCAGGGGACGGCGGTCTCGTTGCTGACGGCGTCCGATGTGGCGCCGGGGACGGCCTATTATCTCTGTGGCCCGCCAGCCATGGTCGAGGCGGCGCGGACCACCCTGGCGGTGCTGGGCGCGCCCCTGTCGGCGATCCGGGCCGAGCGCTACCTGCCCAGCGCCTAAACGGCCAACCAAGCGCGGAGGCGGGCCGCGGCCGCGTCGCCTGAAGTCTCCAGGCCCAGCATGGCCGAGAGCAGGATGCGGGCCTGGCTGGCGCCCAGGTCGGCGCTGAAGATGGCCCCGGCGTCCGCCATCCGGGCGCCGGACGCATAGTCCGGCGCCACCCGACCGAACGGGCAGCGGGAGGCCACCAGCGCCACGACGCCGGCCGCGTAGGCTCGGCCGACCGCAGCGACCACGGGTGGGCTGGCGTTGCCGCGGCCAAGGGCCTGGATCACGATCCCCCGCGCCCCTTGCGCGACCGCCGCATCGATCAGCCCGCCGCCGGAACCCAGGCTGGCGGCGAGAATCTCTACCGTGGGGTCCATGCGCAGGTCGGAAAGGGCGGCGGGCCGATCCTGAAGGCGCGGGAGTCGGGCCAGGATGTCGCCTGAGCTTCCCGCCTCGCCCTGGCGGTCTGCAAAACCGGTTAGGTCGGAGGTGTGGGCCTTGACCGCATGGCGGGCCGGCATCACCCGGCCGCCGAAGGCCAGAAGCACGCCGCGGTCGCGCGCCGCCGGGTTCGCGGCCAAGGCGACCGCGTCGGCCAGGTTCTTCGTTCCATCAAACGCCGGGTGGGCCGGCGCCCGCTGGGCGCCGGTGAACACCAGGGGCAGGGGCGAGGTCCAGACCAGGTCGGCGAGGAAGGCGGTCTCCTCCATGGTGTCGGTGCCATGGGCGACCACGATCCCGGCCAGGTCGTCGGCGCCGTCGGCCGCCGCCTGGGCCGCGCGGACGATGGCCGCCGCGTCTGCGAGGCTCAGTTCGTCACTCAGACCCGCATGCACCTGCTGCAGGCTGAGGCGTGTATCGCCGGCGCCGGCCCCAAGGGCCAGGCCCTGGCCGCCGCTCAGCACACCGCGCGCATCGGCCCGCGAACTGATGGTTCCGCCGGCGTCGAGCACCAGGACATTGCTCATGCCCAATCTCCGATCAGTTGCTGATTTTTGCACACGGGTGGCTTCTCGCGCTTGCATTGTATGACAATCAGACAATTGTCCATCAAACGCCGAGGCCTCGTCGGTCGCGGCCGGTGTTGTGTGTCTGAGCTTACGATTCTGGAAGGCTGTGAGATGGGGCGAATTCGGCTGTGCGCGGCGGCGGATGTGGATGAGGGACAGATCCTGAAGGTCGAGCCCGAGGGCATGGACCCCATCGCGCTCTGCCATGTGGACGGCGCCTTCCTGGCTGTCGAGGATGAATGCACCCACGCCATCGCGTCGCTGTCGGAGGGCCGGCTTGAGGGCGAGGTGATCTTCTGCCCCATGCACGGAGGCAGCTTCAATGTCCGTTCCGGCAAGGCCTGCAGCCTGCCCTGCAAGTTCCCGCTGAAGACCTTCAAGGTCGAGGTCGCTGACGGCGACGTCTGGCTGCTGGACGGGGCCGCCTGATGTCCGCTCCGGGGGAGACCATGCCGGCGACGATCACCCACCCTAGCCTCGCGCGGGCCTCGTCCTCCCTGGCCATCCTGGTGCTGGCCTACACCTTCTCGTTCATCGACCGGACGATCCTCGCCATGCTGGTGGGGCCGATCAAGGCTGAGCTCCATCTCAGCGACACCCAGATCAGCCTGTTGACCGGCCTGGCCTTCGCCATCTTCTACACCGCCCTTGGCCTGCCTTTTGGGGCCATCGTCGATAGGGGCAGCCGGCGGGGCCTGGCGGCGGTGGGCGTGGCGATCTGGAGCGTGATGACCGCCCTGTGCGGGGCGGCCGGCAACTATCTGGCCTTGCTGGCGGCGCGTATCGGCGTGGCGGCCGGAGAGGCGACCCTGTCGCCGGCCGCCTATTCCCTGATCCCGGACCTCTTCCGCCCTGAGCATCGCAGCCGGGCCCAGGGGGTCTACGCCATGGGCGCCTGCTTCGGTTCGGGCCTCGCCTTCCTGATCGGTGGCTGGACCATCATGGCCGTCTCGGGCCTGCCGCCCGTCAGCCTGCCGTTGCTCGGCGAATTCAGCGGCTGGCGGCTGGTCTTCCTGGTGGTGGGCGCGCCGGGCCTGCTGGTGGCGCTGCTGGTGCTGGCCGTGGCCGAGCCCCGGCGCAAGGCGGCCGGTTCTTCAGTGGCGGGGCCCTCGCTGGCCGCCCGCCCGGCGGCGGCGCTGGAGGCGCTTCGCCGGCACTGGCGGGCCTATGGCGTCGTCATCGTCGGCTGCTCGGTGGTGAACATCGCCTTCCACGGCCTCAGCGCCTGGGCGCCGACCCTGCTGGGCCGGGTCCATCAGCTGGAGCAGGGCCAGATCGGCTTGATCCTCGGCCTCGGCTTCCTCGGTCCCGGCTGCGCAGGTCTGCTGCTGGGGGGCTGGGTGGCCGACCGCTGGCTGGCGGCGGGACGCCTCGACGCCAATCTGCGCATGGCCCTGATCGGCGCCCTGGGGGCGGCCGCCATGCTCAGCGGTCTGATCCTGTCGCCCGGTACGTCGATGACGGTAGCGCTGCTCTATGGGGCGATCTTCATGATGATGTTCCCCATGGGAGCCGCGCCTGCGGCCCTGCAGATCATCTGTCCGCCGGACCTGCGGGGGCGGATCGCGGCGGTCTATATGCTGGCCCTGAACCTGATCGGCATGGGGATCGGCCCCACGGCCGTGGCCCTGCTGACCGACTATGCGTTCTCCGATCCCATGGCCGTGGGCCGCGCCATGGGCCTGGTGGGCCTTGCCGCCGGCCTGATCGCCGCGGCCCTGATCACGCTCGGCCGTCCCAGCTTCCGCGCCCTGGCGGGCGCCCCTCAGCGGCCGACGGCGTAGGCCTGCATCAGGCGCGGCGTGGCGGCGGCGGACAGGACGCCGTCGGCGCCGCGTTCGGCCGCGGTCAGCCGGCCCGCCGACCAGGCCGGCGCAATCTGCAGGTCGTGGCCCCGGCGGCGCAGCTCGGCGATGACCGCCTCGCCCAGGGACTCCTCAACCACCGACACGCCGGGCATGGCCTCCCGCGGATAGAAGGAGGAGGGGAAGTGGACGGTGTGGAACAGCGGCATGTCGATGGCCTGCTGCAGGCCCAGCCCGTGATGGATCCGGCGCAGCAGCAGGGCGAGCTGCCACTGGTCTTGCTGGTCGCCGCCCGGCGTGCCGCAGACCAGGGCCGGGCGACCGTCATGCAGGGCCAGCGTCGGGGTGAGCGTCGTCCGCGGTCGTTTGCCCGGCGCCAGGCTGGCGGGCAGGCCCTCGGTCAGCCAGAACATCTGCGCCCGGGTGTTGAGGGCGAAGCCGAGGCCAGGAATGGTCGGCGAAGACTGCGGCCAGCCGCCTGAGGGTGTGGCCGAGACCATGTTGCCCCAGGAATCGATGACGTCGAGATGCACCGTGTCGCCGGGCTTCAGGGTGGGCTTGAGATGGGCCATGGTCGGCTCGCCCACCCCCAGGCCGCCGCCCTCGCCGGACGCCACCCGGACCATGCCGAGGGCCTGGGCCACCTGGTCTTCGAAGCCCGGCAGGACGCCGGGCCGCAGGTCGCGGGAGGCGGTCTCTCCGATCAGGCTGCGGCGGGCGGCGTAGGCCTCGCTGAGCAGGGCGTCGAGCGGGACCTCGACGAAATCGGGGTCGCCGTAATAGGCCTCGCGGTCGGCGAAGGCGAGCTTGGAAGCCTCCAGCACCAGATGGGCGAAATCCGCGCCATTGGGATCGAGGCTGGCGATATCGAAACCCCGCAGCAAGGCCAGGGCCTGTAGCAGCACCGGGCCCTGACCCCAGGGCTTGGTCTTGCAGATGGTCCAGCCGTGATAGTCGAGTGTGGCTGGCGCCTCATAGGCGGGGCGCCAGCCGGCCATGTCCTGTCCCGTCAGCAGGGCTTTGTGGCGCCGGCCGCTGGAGTCCATCAGGGCCTCGGCCTGGCCGAACCGGTCGATGGCCTCGGCGACGAAGCCCTCGTACCAGGCGGCCAGGGCCCGCTCGATCTGGACCTCCCGCGCGCCTTGACCGGCTTCGTCGAGGATGCGCTTCCAGGTGGCCGTCAGGGTCGGGTTGGCGAACAGGGCATGGGGCGCGGGCGCCTCGCCGCCCGGCAGCCAGACCGGCGCCGAGGTCGGCCATTCGGTGGTGAAGGCGTCCTTCAGTTCGGCCAGGGCGCGGGCGACGCCGGGCAACAGCGGGTGACCGTGCTCGGCATAGCCGATGGCCGGCGCCATCACTTCTTCCAGCCGCAGCCGGCCGTGGTCGCGCAGCAGGGTCAGCCAGGCGCCGAAGGAGCCGGGAACCACGGCAGAGATCAGGCCTGATCCCGGCACGGCGTCGAGGCCCAGGTGGCGGAAGGCCGCGATAGTCGCAGCAGCGGGCGCGGGCCCTTGGCCGCAGAGCACCTCGATCTTCCCGGTGGCGGCGCTGTGAAAGATGATCGGCACCTCGCCGGCCGGCCCGCAGAGGTGCGGCTCCACCACCTGGAGGCAGAAGCCGGCCGCCACGGCGGCGTCGAAGGCGTTGCCGCCCCGCTCCAGCATGGCCATGCCCACCTGCGAGGCGATCCAGTGGGTGGAGGTGACCACGCCGAACGTGCCGCGGATTTCGGGCCGGGTGGTGAACATCGCGCGCTCCTGGCTGGGCCTTTGGACCTCGCCTAGGCGGCTGCAGAGGTCAATATGATTGTCATACAATACAATATGCCGCGTGAAGGGCGCCCGGGCCGTGACCACTTGCTGTCAACGGCGGCGATTCCTCACCAAATTCAAGGCCGGGCCTTAGCCGTCACCGGCAGTCCCCGGCTGCGGTTCAGGCGCCCGTCGCCTGCGCAAAGGCAAAGCTGGGCGCCCAAGCTTTCGGCGTCAGGCGGAAATCGACTGGATGCGGACGGCCTCAGTCGTGCGCCTCACGTGTATGACTGTAGGTTTGTCAGACAAACTGGAAGGCTCTCAGATGTGGAGGCGGGGGCATGACTGGGCGCAAAAAACCAAGCGTCACGTCAGCGTCTCCCTGCGGGCCGCCCGGCTGCAAGACATAGATTGGGGATAGATCAACATGTCGCACACCGCACTGCGCCGCCAAGGCGGCTCCCGGCTTCGCCGGTCCCTGGGGCTTCTCGCCTCCACCAGCGCGGTGGCGCTGGGCCTGATGGCCACCCAGGCCCAGGCCCAGGTCGCGGCCGAGCCCGAAACCCTGTCGGAGCTGGTGGTCACCGCCGCCCGCCGCGGCGCGGTCTCGGTGGCCGACACGCCGCTGGCCGTCACCGCCTTCTCCGGCGAGAAGCTGGAAGAGCAGGGGATCAGCTCCCTGCAGGATCTGACCCGCCTCGATCCTTCGCTGAACGTGCAAAGCTTCGGCGCGTCGCAGACCAAGGTGGTCATCCGCGGCATCGAGTCGAATGTCGGCGCCACGTCCGGGGTCTATCTCGACGAGTCGCCCCTGGTGGGCGGTCTGGGCGGCAACATCCTGGGCGACGGCAAGCCGGGCGTGCGCTTGCACGACATCCAGCACGTGGAGATTCTCAAGGGGCCCCAGGGCACCCTGTTCGGCTCCAGCTCCATGAGCGGCACTCTACGGGTGATCACCCGCAAGCCGGACCTGTTCGAGTTCGGTGGCCGGGTCGAGGCCTCGGCCGCGACGGTCAAGGGCGGCGACGAGTTCTTCGACGGCTCGGCGACCCTGAACGTGCCGATCATCGAGGACACCCTGGGCGTCCGTATTACCGGCTGGGGCGAGAGCGGCGGCGGCTATGTGGATCAGACGATCAACGGCGCCCTCTATGAGAACAACAACAACGCCCATGTGAAGGGCGGCCGCGTCGTCGGCCTCTGGCGCCCCACGGACAACTTCAACCTGACAGCCCTGGCGTTGCACCAGGAGATCGATGTCGACGGCACCCAGGCCTGGCTGCAGGCCGACGGCGCCTATGAGACCTCTTCGCCGACGATCGAGTTCTACCGGGACAACTACAATCTCTATTCGGTGACCGGGGAGTACGACCTGGGTTTCGGCTCGATCATCGCCTCGACCTCCTATTCCAGCCAGCGGGTCACCAACCCCAAGGACAGCACGCCGACAGCCAACAGCTTCGGCCTGCCGGGCTCGACCCTGTTCATCGCCTCGGTAGATTTCCGCAATGTAGTGTCCGAACTGCGCTTCTCGTCGGACTTTGACGGACCGTTCCAGCTTGTGACCGGCGCCTATTACGAGAACAGCCAGAGCACCTACCAGACCAATTCGGTGCTCGCGACCTCGACCGGCACGGCGCTCTGCTACAGCTACGGCGAATGCGTCGCCAAGGGCCTGCACGAGCCAGGCCGCGGCAACAGCCTCTACGAGTTCGGCACCCGCACGAAGCGCGGCGTGGGCCAGTACGCCCTGTTCGCCCAGGGTGACTATGCGATCACCGACACCCTGACCGCCACCGTCGGCATCCGCTACTTCGAGGCCAAGATCCACGACACGGTGGTCAATCTGCAGACCGTGTTCCCCGACTACATCTTCGGCCAGGTGACCACGCCGTCGATCACCGGCGACAGCCGTGGCTCCAACTCGCACACCAGCTACAACTATTCGCTGATGTGGGAGGCGACTCCGGACATCAACGTCTATGCCCGCGCCGCCTCCGGCTTCCGGCTGGGCGGGGTGAACACCGCCACCTCACTGGCCCAGCAGGCCGGGGTGGTCTTCCCGGGCACCTACAATCCCGACAGCCTCTGGAACTATGAGGCCGGCGTGAAGAGCTACTGGCTCGACCGCCGGCTCTATGCGGACCTGTCGGTCTATCGGATCGACTGGAACGACCAGCAGCTCTCGGCCCAGGCGGCCGGCGCCTTCGGCTATACGATCAATGCAGGCAAGACCGAGGTGAACGGCGTCGAGCTGAACGGCGCCTTCGATCCCATGCCCGGCCTGAACATCTCCGGCAGCATCAACTATGTGGACGCCAAGCTGGCCGAAGACCTGCCGGCCGACGTCTTCGCCGCCGGCACCTTCGGCTATGAGGGCGACGACATCCCGCTGACGCCCAACTGGTCCTATTCGCTGCAGGCCAGCTACGAGCAGCCCCTGGCCTATGGCCTTGACGGCTATGTGCAGGGGGGCCTCGCCTATCGCGGAGAGTCGTTCACCACCTTCAACAGCCAGAACCAGTACTACACCAAGCTGCCGGCCTACACCCTGGTCAACGCCAAGGTCGGCCTGCGCCGGGACAACTGGGACCTGGCGGTGTTCGGCAATAACCTCGGCAATGAAGCCGCCTATATCGGCGTCGTGGAATCGCCGGACGGCATCCGGGTCTTCTCGCCGCGCCCGCGCAGCTTCGGCGTGCGGGTCAGCAGCACCTTCTGATCGTCAAAGGAAGCCGTCGCCCCAGCGGCGGCGGCTTCCGATCGATCCGGCTTCAGGTCCTCTGACCCGTAAGATGAGCCAGCACGGCCAGCCGGCAGGCCGAGGCCAGGCCCTGATCGCCGCGGGCCAGGTCGATCTCGGTCACCAGGGCGGCCAGGCTCAGGCCCCGATGGGCGGCCAGATCCTCCAGCGCCGCCCAGAACGGCGGCTCCAGGGCCACCGAGGTGGCATGGCCAGCCAGCAGGATCGATCTCTTCTTCAGGCGCGCCATTCCCTTATCTTGCGCGGTCGAAACACCACGGCAATCCTTCTTGGGCATTGATCGACCGTGACGCAGGCGTCATCTTTTAAGCGCCTGACCGGGAGACGCCCTATGAGCCTCGCCACCGACAGCTACGCCCCCACCACCGCGCGAGCCCCTGCGCCCGAGCGCCTGCCCAAGCCGCGGCTGCAGTGGGGCGCGGCGCTGAAGGCCCTGCGGCGCCTGCTGGCCGACAAGGACGACACCGTCCAGGTCTTCGAGATCATGCGCGCCCTGAACGGCCGGTCCTCGGCCTGGGGCTATCACCGACTGCTGGAGACTCCGCAGGGTGGTCGCATCGCCTATGAGCGGGTCGAGCTCGAGGCCCGGCTGATGGATGACGCCTGGCTCGACAGCCTGCCGACGGGCTCAGTGGGTCACGCCTATCGGGACTTCGTGCGCAGCGAGCAGCTGTCGGCCGAGGGCCTGGCCCAGATCAGCCGCGTGGGCGCCAAGCCGATCGAGGTGATGCATCCCTATGCCTGGTTTGGTCGGCGGACGCGGGATGTCCACGACATCTGGCATGTGCTGAGCGGCTATCATCGCGACGGCCTGGGGGAGGGCTGTCTTGTCGCCTTCTCCTACGCCCAGACCCGTGGCCTCGGCTGGGCGCTGATCGCCGTGGGCGGAGCCTTGCGCGGCCGCAAGGCCAAGCATCCCTACGCCAAGGCGATCTGGCAGGGTTATCAACGGGGCAAGGCGGCGGCCTGGCTGCTGGGCGAGGACTATGAGGCCCTGATGGCCGAGCCGCTGGATGCGGCGCGCCGCCGGCTGAACCTCACCCCGCCGACCATCTATGACGCCATCCCGCCGGAAGCCCGCGACGAGGCGCAAGCCTAAGAAGGTTCAGTCGTCATCGAGGCGGGACTGGTCGAGCTGGCGGCGCTGGCGCTCGGCTTCCAGTTGTTCGGCCAGGGTCTGGGCCTTGGCGCGGCCATGGCTGGCGCGATTGGCCTTGGCCTGAGCCTGGGTCGCCGCCTTGTCCCTGGCCTTGCGCACCTTGTTCAGATTGACGATCTCGCCCATCGGTCCTCTCCGCCGGTTAGCCAAAGCCTGCGCCCGACCGCCGCATTTCGCAAGCTGGACCGACATCGCCCACCGGGGGTGATCCTCGACACCGATGCACGAATGGTGCACTCAGAGGCGGTGTGGAGAGGGGGCCGATTTGGCCGGCAGATCGCATTCGACGGCGCTTCGGCGGCTGCGTCGCACGACGCCGGTCCTCCCCATCCTGATTGTCATCCTGGGCCTGGCCGCGACCCTGTCGGGGGCCCTGCTGGTGGACCGGCTCGGCGACGTCCGCGATCGCCAGCGGTTCAACAGCGTCGTCGATCAGGCCAACAACGCCCTGGACGGCCGTCTCGAGACCTATGTCGCCATCCTCCATGCGGCGGCTGGGCTGTTCGCCGCCAGCGAGACGGTGAACCACGATGAGTTTCGGGCCTTCGCCGAGCGGGTGGACCTGAGGGGGCGTTACGGCGGCATCCAGGGGCTGGGCTATTCGGCGCAGATCGCCGCCGAGGGCCGCGGAACCCGGGCGCGCCACGCCGTGCTCTTCCTGGAGCCCGAGGACGCCCGCAATCAGATCGCCATCGGCCTGGACATGTACGCCGAGCCAGTGCGGCGCGAAGCCATGGCCCGGGCGCGCGACACGGGTCTTGCGGCCATGTCTGGCAAGGTCGAGCTCGTCCAGGAAATCGACGAGCATAAGCAGGCGGGCTTCCTGATCTATGAGCCGGTCTATGTCGGCGGCGAACCGCCCGCGACCTTGGACGCGCGGCGCCGGACCCTGGCCGGCTTCGTCTATGCCCCGTTCCGCGCCGACGATCTGCTTCAGGCGGTCTTCGCCGGGGTCGACCAGAGTGAGTTCGGCTACGCCGTCTACAATGGCGAGGTCGCGCGGGAGAACCTGCTGGCCGCCAGCGCCCCAGACAAGGGCGGGGCGGGGGCGGCGGGCCTGTCGGCGGTGCGTCAGGTTTCGGTGGCCGGCGGCGTCTGGACGATCGTCTATCGCGCAGGGCCCGGCTTCGGCTCCAGCGCGGCCCATCAGCTGGCGTGGATATTCGCCTTCGGCGGCCTGCTGGCGACGGGTCTGGTGGCCATCGCCACCTGGCGCCAGGGCTCAGCGCGCATGGCCGCCGAACGGGAACTGGCCGCGCGCACGGCCATCGAGGCCCGGCAGAAGCTGCTGCTCGATGAACTGAACCATCGGGTGAAGAACACGCTCGCCACCGTCCAGTCCATCGCCGCTCAGAGCCTGCGTCAGACCGGCGACGTGGAAAGCGTCCGGCGCAATTTCGAGGACCGTCTGATCGCGCTCTCCCATGCCCACAACCTGCTGACGAGGGACGCCTGGCGCGGCGCCAACCTTGCCGAACTGGCCGAGATCGAGCTGCGGCCCTACGCGGGGGCGGATGGGTCGCGGATCGAGATCGTCGGTCCGGCGGTCTGGCTGTCGCCCAATACGGCGGTGGCCATGAGCATGGCCCTGCACGAACTCACCACGAACGCCGTGAAGTATGGCGCGCTCTCCAATCCCACGGGCCATGTGGCCCTGGAATGGACCCTGTCCGAGGCCGGCGCCGAGCAGGAGCGTCT
>NZ_JBALUY010000053.1:0-24679 GCF_036963605.1 Phenylobacterium sp.
GCGCGGTCCCTGGGGATCGGCGCCTTTGGCGTGCTGGTGCTGATCAACACCTTCGCCCAGTTCGTCAGCGACGTGGCCAAGTTCCAGGCGTGGCAGACCATCCTGCACTTTGGCGCCGCCCCACTGGCCGAGGGCCGTCGGGCGGACTTCCAGCGGGTGGTGCGGTTTGGGCTCGTCCTGGATTTGATCAGCGTCGTCTTTGGAGTCTGCGTCGGCGCGGCGGGCGCCTGGCTGGTCGGCCCAAGCCTGGGACTGCCAGAAGCCGCTCGAGGCGCGGCGACGGTCTACGCTTTGAGCGTGGCGGTGCTGGCGCCGACGGCGCAGGTGGGCCTGCTTCGTCTGTTTGATCGCTTCGGCCTGCTCGCAGCCCAGGGCGCCATCAGCTCGGCCGTGCGTCTCGCTGGAGGCGTCCTAGGCATGGCGATCGATGCGCCCCTGGTCTTCTTCCTGGCGGTCTGGGCGCTCGGCTCCCTGGCGGCCTTCGCCTATGTGGCGGGAGCGGCCGCCCTTGAGATGCGCCGCCGCGGCCTCTGGACCGGCTTTGCCTGGACAGGCCCCCTCACCGCGGGCCTGCCCAAGGCCTGGCGGTTCGCCTGGGCGACCAATGCGTCGAGCAGCGTGGACGTGGCCTTCACCCATGTGGCCACCCTCGCCGTCGGGGCGATGGCCGGCGCCGCCGACGCCGGCCTCTGGCGCGTCGCCCGGCAGATCGCCGACGCCCTGGCCAAGCCCGCCCGGCTGCTGATCCCGGCCCTCTATCCGGAGCTCGCCAAGCTGCACGCCTCGGGACGCCCCGGCGCCATGGGCAGGCTCGCCCTGCGGGTGGGCCTGGTGGGGGGCGCCGGGGCGACGCTGCTGCTGCTCGTCGCCGTCTTTGCCGGGGAGCCGCTGCTGGCCCTGGTGCTGGGCGCTGACTTCGCCGCGGCCCAGTCCACCATGATCTGGCAGCTGGCCGCCGCCGTGATCGGGGTCTGGGCCCTGCCGTTGGAGCCGATGCTGGTGTCCCTGGGCCGGCCTGGCGTGGTGGTCTGGGTGCGTCTGACTGCGGCCGTGGCGTTTCTGGCGGTCCTGCCGGTGGCGATCGGGACCTATGGATTGCCCGGGGCGGGGGCCGCTCTGGTGGGGGCGACCCTGGCCATGGCGGCCGGCATGTTGGTGCGCCTGCGTCAGATCACGGGCAGTCGTCGTCCTGACATAAAATTTCCATAAGAATGTCTTGCCGGCCTAAGGGAACCGGGCGAAAGCCAGGGTGATGATCACCCCCACCGCGCCGGGCCGCGTCCTTCGCCGCGCCGATTTCCCCAGCCTGATCGAGGCCCTGGACTACGCCGCTCAAGGCGAGACAGGGTTGAACTTTCATGGCCTGCGCGGCGAGCTCGCCGAAGCCCTTTCCTATGCTGATCTTCGCGCGGCAGCCCGCGGGCTGGCCCGTCGACTTCTGGCCGCTGGGCTGACGCCAGGCGACCGGGTCGGCCTCATCGCCGAAACCGACGGCGACTTCGCCCGGGCCTTCTTCGCCTGCCAGTATGCCGGCCTGATCCCCGCGCCCCTGCCCCTGCCCGCGCCGCTCGGCGGCAGGGCCAACTATATCGAGCAGATGGCCAGGATGCTGGACGCGGCGGCCGCCGACGCCCTGCTGGGACCGCAGGCCATGGCGGCCTGGGTGAGCGATATCGCAGCGGCGCGCCCGATGAGGTTCGCCGGCGCCCTTGCCGACCTGCCGCCGGCCGCCGGACAGCCGTTGCCCGAGGTTGGGCCCGACAGCCCCTGCTATCTCCAGTTCTCGTCGGGCAGTACGCGCTTCCCCACCGGCGTGCTGGTCACCCACCGCGCGCTGATGGCCAACGCCCTGGCGATCACCCGCGACGGGCTTCAGGTGCGACCGGAGGACCGGGCGTTTTCCTGGCTGCCGCTCTATCACGACATGGGCCTGGTCGGCTTCCTGCTGAGCCCGCTGACCGCCCAGATGTCGGCGGACCTGATGCCGACAGGCGCCTTTGTTCGTCGCCCCCTTCTCTGGCTGGACCTGATGGGCAGGAATGGGGCGACCATCTCCTACAGCCCCACCTTCGGCTACGAGCTCTGCGCGCGGCGGGCGGAGAACGCCAACCTGGAGGGTTTCGACCTCTCCGGCTGGCGGATCGCGGGCCTCGGCGGTGACATGATCCGCACCAAGCCCCTGCGGGACTTCGCTGTGCGATTCTCGGCGGTCGGCTTTGATTCCGAGGCCTATGTGGCCAGCTACGGCATGGCCGAGGCGACGCTGGCCCTGACGATGGCGCCCCTGGGCAAGGGCTTGGTCACCGAGCGTCTGGATGTGGACCGCCTCGAGCGGGACGGTGTCGCGGCCTCAGGCGCGCCCTCCCCCCGCGCCCGGGAGTTCGCCCGCTGCGGACCGCCCCTGCCCGGGCATGAACTTCAGGTGCGCGGCGAGCAGGGCGAAGTCCTGCAGGAGCGCCGGGCGGGGCGGGTCTTCGCCCGCGGTCCCAGCCTGATGAGCGGCTATTTCCAGGACCCGGACGCCACCGCCCGCGCCCTGGCTGGCGATGGTTGGCTGGATACTGGCGACATCGGCTATCTGTCGGAAGGCGAGATCGTCCTGACCGGTCGTAGCAAGGATCTGATCATCCTCAATGGCCGCAATATCTGGCCGCAGGACCTGGAATGGACCGCAGAGGCTGAGATCGCCGGCCTGCGCAGCGGCGATGTCGCCGCCTTCTCCGTCCCCGCTGACGGCGAAGAGGCGGTGATCGTCCTCGTCCAGACCCGCAGCAGCGACACCGAAACACGGCGGAACCTGACCGTGGCGGTCGCCGATCTACTCCGCCAGCGCCATGGCGTTGAAGCCCAGGTGAACCTTGTCGGGGGCCACGCCCTGCCGCAGACCTCATCAGGCAAGCTCAGCCGTTCACGCGCCAAGGCTGCGTATCTCGCCGGGCTGGCCGAAGCCGAGCCCGCCTAGGGTGTCACGCGGCCTCGCCACGGTGACCGGCGCGACAGGATTCCTCGGTCGATTTCTCGTACCCGCCCTCGTGGCCGAGGGGTGGCGCATTCGGGTGCTGGCCCGCCGTGACGTGATCCATCCCCTGTGGCGCGACCTGGAGGTCGAAGTGGTCCCCGGCGATCTGGGAGACGACCGCGCCTTGGAGAGGGCCTGCGCAAACGCCGACCTGATCGTTCATGGGGCCGGCCTGATCAAGGCGCGCAGCCGGGCTGAGTTCTTCAGCGTCAACGAGCAAGGCGCCCGCCGGGTGGCCGAGCGCGCCGAGGGCGCTATGCTGCTGGTCTCCAGCCTGGCTGCGCGAGAGCCCGGACTGTCGGACTATGCCGCCAGCAAGCGGGCCGGAGAGATCGCAGCCCAGGCCCTGCTGGGTGACCGCCTGACCATCGTACGGCCGCCAGCGCTCTACGGACCCGGCGACGCCGAGACCCTGCCCCTCTTCCAGCTGGCTGCAGCGAGTCCGATTCTGCCGCTTCTCGCTCCGAGGACGCGGATGGCCATGATGCATGTCGAAGACGCGGCGCGGCAGATCGCCGCCCTGGCGGGACGGGAGGGCGGGCCGACTGTCACGCTGTCTGATCGTCGCCCAGAAGGTTACGGCTGGACGGAAGTGTTCCAGGCGGCGGCGGACGCTTTTGGCCGCAGACCTCGCTTGCAGCGGGTCCCAGACGCCGTGCTGGCCGCCGTCGCCCTCTTGGGCGCTGTGGGGGCCCGTCGGTCGGCCCCGATGTTGACCTTCGGCAAGTTGCGCGAGCTGACGCATCCGGATTGGTCGGTCTCCCCGGACGAGCAGATTACCGGACTTCCGCCGGCCCGCTTTAATCTCACCGATGGGTTCCTACATACGGTTCAGGGGTATGCGTCTTCCGGCGTCAGGTTTCGCAAACCGCCATTACAGCAGGCGATCAGATGCTGACGCCCGCGTCATATTGCGCCAAAGATGCGGCGTTAACGGACGATCGTTCTAGGGGGGCGAGTCAGTCTCTATGCAGTTGGTGACGGATCCCACCGTGCTTGAGGTGGCGAAGGCGGCTGAGGCTGTGCTGGAGCGCGAAATCCTGGTGACGGCGTCATCCGATATTTCGCGTGACCTGGCCGTGGATTCGCTGGCCCTCATGAACATCGTGATGGAGCTCGAAGATCGCTTCGACATCTCCATTCCCATCGACCATCTGAGCGAGGTCCAGACCGTTGGCGACCTCGCGGCGCTTATCGACAACATCCGGAACAAGGCTTGAGCATGGCTCTGCTCGATAGGCACGCGGCGTCCAGAGACGCCTATAAGGCGCTTCGCGACACGGCGGCCGACCCGTTCGGGGTCCGCTTCGATGCGGTCATCTCCCCCACGGAGGGGATCGTCGACGGCCGTCCGACCATCCTGCTGGGCACCAACAACTATCTGGGCCTGACCTTCGACGAGGCCTGTGTCGAGGAATCGGTCCGTGCGGTGCGCGAGCGGGGCACCGGCACCACCGGGTCGCGGATCGCCAATGGCAGCTATGAGGGCCATGTAGAGCTGGAGCGCGCCCTGGAAGCCTTCTACGGCCGCCAGCACGCCATGGTTTTCACCACGGGCTATCAGGCCAATCTGGGCGTGCTCTCGACCCTGGTCGGTCGCGGGGACCACCTTCTTCTCGACGCCGACAGTCACGCCAGCATCTATGACGGCTCGCGCCTCGGCCATGCCGAGGTGACGCGCTTCCGCCACAACGATCCCGAGGACCTGTACAAGCGCCTGCGCCGTATGAAGGACGCGCCCGGCGAGAAGCTCGTCGTCGTCGAGGGCATCTACTCCATGGTGGGCGACGTCGCGCCTCTGCGGGAGATCGCGGCGGTGAAGCGCGAGATGGGGGCCTATCTGCTGGTGGACGAGGCCCATTCCATGGGCGTCCTGGGCGCGACCGGCCGCGGCCTGGCCGAGGAGGTGGCGGCTGAGGCCGACGTGGACGTCATCGTCGGCACCTTCTCCAAGAGCCTGGGTTCGGTCGGCGGATTCTGTGTTTCCGACATGGCCGACTTCGACGTGATGCGCATCGTCTGCCGTCCGTACATGTTCACCGCCTCCCTGCCGCCGGCTGTGATCGCCTCGACCCTGGGGGCCCTGCGCCGAATCCAGGAAGCGCCGGAACTGCGTCACCGGCTGCACGCCAACGCGCAGCATCTCTATGACGGGCTCACCGCCCTGGGACTGGCGACGGGGCCGACCTGCAGCCCGATCGTGGCCGTCACAATGCCGGATCAGGCAGTGGCCGCCGCCATGTGGAACCTGTTGCTGCAGAATGGGGTCTATCTCAACCTCGCCCTCCCGCCGGCGACGCCGGACAATCGTCCCCTGCTCCGCTCTAGCGTCAGCGCCGCCCACAGCATCGAACAACTGGATCAGGTGATCGCCGTAATGGGTAAGGTCGCCCGGGAACTCGGCGTGCTGCAAGGCCCGCCCAAGCGAGCCCTCGGCTAGCTAATCGCCGCCAGCCGTCTGTGCGCGGCGGGCCTTCCACAGGCGCCAGAAGACTCCGGGTGAAGCCAGGATGGGATGTTTCTCCCGCCAGGGCGTAAGCGGCACGCGCAGACCGGTATGCCGCTCGATTTTCCAGGCGGCGTAGCGGGCGGCCCCCTCGAAGGTGAAGGCGGCCTTGGCGAGGCGGGCCAGATTGAGCGGCTTTCCCAGGGAACGCCGGCGGCGCCAGGCGGCCAGGATGCGGGATCGCTCATGCCCGCCCAGCACGGGCCGCACCGCCCCTTGAGCTCGTACCTCTTCGAACGCCAGGTCCTGGGCCCGCCAGGCGGCCAGCAGCAACCGTTCATAGCGGTCCGGATCAATGCCTAGGATGTCGTTTTCCCGCCCGCGGGCCTCGACGCGGAACTCCGCCGCATAGGTCTGGCGAAACAGCGCACGCCAGTAGTCCAGGGGCGCGCCTTCCGGCGGGCCGAGGGCTGCGGCGAAGTGTGTGGCGGCGCAGGCGGCCCTGGAGACGGCCCAGGAGATGTCCTGAGCGGTGTCCGGCCCGGAAGTCCAGACGAGGGCCGAGGGTTGGACGAATCGCGTCCAGACCGTCGTGTCGATACGCCGCCCCGTGACCGCCGATTGGAATTGGGTCAGCGTCATGGTCGCCACCTTGGCTCGCAGGACGCGCCCATCGAGCTCCAGCTCGTGATAGCTGACATCGGGCCAGAGAACCCGGCCGGCGAGGCCCCGCCAGCCCGGGCGCGGGCCATGGGTCAGGACGTAGAAGTCCATCACGCCGTCCAGGTCGCCTGTGCGCAGGACCGATCCATAGAACAGAACTGCGGCGGCGCCCTCCATGCGGCTGGCCAGCGCCTGGGCCATGGCGCGCCCTGGCGGCGGGGCGGCTTGCGCCAGGTCTTCGCGGACCAGGGTCTGTAGAGCGTCCATCACGGGACCAGAAATCGCACGGGCGCGCCCAGTCCGATAGCAATCTCGCCTCCGGGGAAGACCTCGCCATCAACGACCACGGGGGCCGGGCTGGTGACGACCAAGCCCTCGGCCAGGCTCCGGCGATAGCCGTGGCGTCGTAGCCAGGTGTCGGCGCGGCCCATCAGCACAGCCGGCAGGGCGAAGGCCAGCCGCCTGGGCGGGGCTGAGACCTCAAGCACCTTCAGGCCATCCTGCGGAGGCCCGAAGGGGCGAAGTCCGAGGGGCAGGCGCTTGAGCGACGTGGCCAGCACCACGAAACGCGGGGCCACCGTCGGCTCACCTCCATCGATGGCGAGGCCTGCGCGCACGCCCTGGCGCCAGCCGTCGCCGTCGCGGCCGAACAGGGCGCCGAAGGCCGCGCCGACGACCGTCAAGGCCACGGCCAGACTGTGGAAGGCCCCCATCCGGTGGACCGAGTGCGACATCTGGGTGGCGCGGACAAAGGCGCCCAGGCCGAATATGAACCCCGACAGGTCGGCCTGCTCACCTCCCGCCCAGGTCAGCCTCAGGGGGCGCCGGGTCTTCAGGCCTATCAGCTCGCGGGCGGCCCGCGCCAGGGCGGCGTCCAGGGTCCAGCCGGGCCGCACGCCGAGGTCGAGGGCCAGCACATTTGTCTTGCCCGAAGGCAGGACCGCCAGGATAGGCGCGGCGGCGCCGAAGGCGGTCGGCAGGGCGCTCAAGACCTCGCGCAGGGTGCCGTCGCCCCCGTCCACCACCACGAGTTCGACCCCGGCCTGGGCGAACCGTCGCAGGTCCTCGGCCAGGGCCTGCGGCGTCTCGGGTTCGCCCCAGAGGACTCCCGCTGGAGGCGCTGAGGTCTGGCCGCGATTGGCGTGGCTCCGCGGATTGCGGATCACGCCGATCTTGGTCAATTCGAGAGCCACGAGGTGACTTGGCCCCTGGGCGCCAGCAGGCCCTGGATCATCTGGACCACATGGACGCCCAGGGACAGCGCCGTCCAGAAAGCCACCAGGATCAGGCCGATGTCGGGCCGGCCCAGCAGGGCGGCGGGCGTCAGCAGCAGGAGGTTCGGATTGCGGCGGGCGGTGATCAGCCGGAAGAAGCTGTCGAAGGGCCGCCAGGCGTGCATCTCCACCTTGAAGGCGGCGAGGAAGGCGCCCTCCAGCATACGCTGGACGATATAGCCGACGAAGATCACGGTCAGGATCAGGGTCGGCGCGCCGACCGAATGTCCGCTTGCCTGGACGCCGACCAGCCAGGCCCACCACCAGAAGGGCGGATGGACCAGGTCGATGCCGTGGTCGAACACATTGCCCCATTTAGACGAGGTAAGCGTCACCCGGGCGAGCTTGCCGTCCACCGTGTCGAGGAAGGTCATGCCCCAGGCGGCGGCCAGACCCCAGCCGAAGCGCCCCGTCCAGAACAGGCCAAAGGCCAGCAGCACAAGCAGGAAGCTGGCGAAGGTCACCTGGTTGGGCGTGACCCTGGCCAGGGCGCACCAGCGGGTGACCACCCGGGCGGGGACTGGCCAGACATACTTGGTCACCAGGTCGGTGACGCCCTTGTAGGAGCCCTGGAACAGACGCCGCTCCACCGCGCGCACGTCGCCCGGCGTCAGGCGGCGCAGGATCGGCGGTTCGCGCTTGCGCAGTTCGCTGTTGTAGGCCGACCCCAGTTCATGGGCGCTCATCGCGCGATATTCAGCGGCCACCGCGGCGATCGGCTCGCCCGAGGCCAGCCGCCTGGCGGCCACGCCCTGGGCATGGATCGCGGCGGGCGTTCCGTCCTCGTCAACCAGGACAACGCCCGGATGCTGGACCAGAGCCTTGATCAGCGATTCGTCGAACACATAGCGAGCGTCGGCCGCCACCAGGCCGCCCGTCGTGGCCGCGTCCTCATCCAGACCGAGCCGCCTGAAGGTCCGGTGCAGCCGCTCGGCCGCGCTCATGCCCCATATCCGGGCTTCGCCCTCGCCGATCACCCGCGCCGCAGGCCGGGTCTGTTCGTCTGTATTCGTCAATTCCACCAACCGCATTGCGCCTGTAAGGACGTGATAGCGAGCTTCGCCCCACCCTGACCAGAAACCTTCACCACGTGCCGCCATTTCGACTGGCCCATATCTCCGACCCGCATCTGCCGCCGCCCAAGGGCTCGCTGGGTCTGGGGGACCTCGTCTCCAAACGGGCGCTCAGCGCCATGGCGTGGCGCCGGAAGGGCGGCCAGCACGACAAGGCGATTCTCGACGCCCTGGTGGCCGATATAGGCGCCCGGGCGCCCGATCACATCGTCATCACCGGCGATCTGACCAACTTCTCCACGGTTCAGGAAATCGCCGCAGCCCAGACCTGGCTGAGCAGCCTGCGCCCCCTCGGTCAGGTGACGGTCAGCCCCGGCAATCATGACGCCCTGGTCGGCCCGGACGAGACGCAGCGATTTGCGCCCTGGGGCGCCTGGCTGGCCGATGACGAGACGCTGGCCTTCCCCCATGTCCGGGTGCGGCGTCATGTGGCGATTATCAATCTCTGCAGCGCCGTGCCGACGGCGCCTTGGCTGGCCACCGGCAGGCTGGGAGAGGACCAGTTGGCGCGGTTGGCCCGCCTGCTGCCAGACCTTGCGGCCCGCGGGCTCTTTCGCGTGGTGATGCTGCATCATCCGCCCATCCCCGGCGTGGTCTCCGCCCGCAAGGCGCTGGAGGATGGGGAGGCCCTGCGGAAAATCCTGGCCGCCGACGGCGCCGAACTCGTCCTGCACGGCCATGCCCATGAGGCGGCGCTGGGCGCCCTGCCCGGCCCGAGCGGCCTTGTGCCGGTCCTGGGGGTCCCATCGGCCTCGGCAAGGCATGGCGGGCGTCATCCGCCGGCCCGCTGGCATGAGATCGAGATCAGCCAAGACCCTGATGACCGCCAGGTCTGGGTCACAGCCCGCGGCCCATCGGCCCTGACGGGCGCATTCGAGACGCTGGGACGCTATCGCCTGACGGCTGTCTAGCGCTGATAGCGCATGGAGATCGGGACCTGGGTGGTTCCCGGTCCGGCGCGGAACCGCACGCTCTCAAAGGACGGAAGGCCGACACGGGTCGGCGCATTGTTGGAAAACCCGAACCCTTCGGCGGGCATGCCGATGATCGTCCGGTTGAAGTCCTGGTCGCTGTTGACGTCGTGATAGATGGCGATGGCGTAGTACGCCGGCTCGGGAACCCAGAAGCAGACCTCGGTCACCCGCGGCGTCGCCTTCACCCGGGCGCGCAGCAGCTTGCCCTTGGGCGCCAGGAACCGGCGGGCGTTGTCGGGATAGAGGGTGACCGCCACCTCCCCCTTGATCGGGCTGACGCCGGTGACCGCCACCGACACCTTGTGCGGCCCTTCCTTGCCGACGCATTGGTCGGCCGCCAGGCTGGGCGCAGCGACCCCGAGCGACACAGCGAAGGCAAGGCCTGCAAGGGCGGTTCGGACTTTCATGGGCTGTGACGACCCCCTATGTTTGCGCCGACGGCGGATGGCGCCCGATCAGCAGGGTGCTTCATGAGCAATGCGACCGCGGTGAACTTTGGCTATCCCCACTCGCTGGTGGGTGAGACTGACCATTGGCTGGTCCTGGTGCGCCCCAAGCAGCCTACATTTGGGTCTCTCGTCCTCGTGTGCAAGGAGCCAGCCCAGGCGTTTTCAGATCTGAGCGCCCCGGCCTTCGAGGACTTGCAGGTTGCGGTTGGCGGGATTGAGCGTCTTCTGCGCCGGGCGGTAGACTATGCCAAGATCAACTATCTGATGCTCATGATGGTCGATCCCGACGTCCATTTCCACGTCATCCCCCGCTATGAGGGCGCCCGCGAGCACGCCGGCAAGACATTTTTCGACGCCGGCTGGCCGGGACAGCCGGATCTGGCGTCCGCGGTGGCTCTGAGTCCCGACGCCCTCCGGGGCCTTGCCGAGGCCTGGCGGAGCGAGTGGCGCACGGCGTGACCACGGTCCTGACGCCCAAGCCCAAGTTCACGTTCGGCCTGCCGTTATTGGACCGCTACGTCCTGCGGCTGACGGCCGGCCCGATGCTGGGCTGCCTGGCGGTGACCCTGATTGCGCTGCTGCTGGAACGGGCGCTTCGCCTGCTGGACCTGCTGGCCCAGAGCAGCGACCGCTTCGGCTTCGTGGTGCAGCTGACCGGCCAGTTGGTGCCGCACTATTTCGGCCTGGCCCTGCCTGTGGCCTTCTTCGTCGCCCTGTTCATCGTGATCACCCGGCTGAGCGACGGCTCGGAGATCGACGCCGTGCTGGCCAGCGGCGTGTCCCTGCCCCGCCTGGCGACCCCCTTCATCTGCCTCGGCCTGGCGCTCACCTTGGTCAGCCTGATCGTGTTCGGCTACATGCAGCCCTACAGCCGCTACGCCTATCGGGCGGTGATGCATGCGGCGGCCAATGCCGGCTGGAACGGCGAACTGCAGGCGGGCGCCTTTGTCACCGAGGATCGCCTGATCATGACCGCCGACCGGGCCGACCCCCAGGGACAGCGCCTGGAGGGCCTGTTCATACGGCGACTGACGCCCACCGGCCGCGAAGAGGTGATCACCGCCACCACGGCCGATCTGCAGGTGTCCCAGGACCGGCTGAATGTGACCCTCAACCTCCAGAACGGTCGGCGCATCCTGGAGGGGACGGACGGGGTCTATGACATCCTGGACTTCGACAGTTTCAGCACCACCGCGCCCCTGGCCGGCGCCACCGAACTGCTGCGCGCCCGCGGCGGCGATGAGCGCGAGCTGACCCTGGGCGAGCTGGCCAGCCTGGCGGGCTCCGGCGACAGCGTCCTGCCACGGAGCACCCTGCGCTCGGAACTCTATGGCCGACTGGCGCGGGCGGCCTTCCTGCCCTTCCTGCCGCTGATCGCCTTTCCCCTGGGCCTGGCGGCCAAGCGGGGCCGGCGTACGCCGGGCCTGGTCTTCGCCGGCATTCTGCTGCTGGCCTTCCAGCACGCCCTGCAGCTCGGCCAGTCCCTGGCCGAAAGCGGGGTTGTCCCGGCCGTCTTCGGCATCTGGACGCCCTTCGCCCTCTTCACCGGGTTTGGCGTCTGGATGTTCATGGGCAGTCGGAACAGGCCCGGCGAGACGCCGATCAGCCGGCTGATCGGCACGGCCGGCGACCGGATCACCCGGGCGATGGCGGCTCGCGACGCGCGGGTGCAGGCCTCGTGAAGCTCTATGGCTACATCCTGTCGATCGTCGGCACGCGCATCCTGGCGGCCGCCGCCATCCTGCTGGGCATCCTGCAGGTGCTGGAATTGCTCGACGCCACCCCGGAGATCCTCGTGCGCGGCCTGGGCCTGGGCGGCGTCGCCTACCATGCCCTGCTGCGCCTGCCTCGGATGCTGGAACAGGCCGCCCCCCTCGCCGTCCTGGCCGGTGGCCTGTTCGCGTTTGGCCAGCTCGCCCGGGAGCAGGCCGTCACGGCCATGCGCGCCTCCGGCGTCTCGGTCTACCGCTTGCTGGGAGTGTCGCTCATGGCGGCGGCGGGCGTGATGGTGATCGACCTGATGGCGCTGGAAGTCGTCGCGCCACGCGCCGATCTCGCCCTGGCCAACTGGTGGCGGGCCACAGCCGCCGAAGCCGACCGCGCCGAGCGCGGCCTCCGGGCGTTCCGATCCGGCGACGAACTGGTGGTGGCGCGGGCGAGCGACGAGCGCGGCGACCGCCTGGACGAAGTCCGCATCTATCGGCGCGATGGCGAAGGCCAGGTCAATGAGCGCATCGCCGCCCCCTCCGCCACCTATGGCGCCGAAGGATGGCGGCTGGAGCAGCCGAGTCTCATCCGTTTCACCGAGGAAGAGGCCATGGCGTCCTCGGCCGAGGCCCTGATTTGGCCCACCCGCCTGCGGCCCGCCGATGTCCGCGCCCTGCTCTTCAGCGACCAGGCGCCCAGCGGGGCCACCGCCCGCCGCGCCCTTGGGGGCGTCGGCTCCGAGCGGCCGGAAAGCTACTACGCTGTGCGGGTTCATCGGACCCTGGCCGAACCCATCGCGGTGCTGGTCATGCTGCTGCTGGCCGCGCCTGTGGCGCTGGCCAATTTTCGCACGACGCAGGGGGCCGTGCTGTCGGCCGCCGCCCTGGCGGCTGGCCTGACCTTCCTGGTGTTTGACGGTTTGCTGACCGCCCTGGGCGAGGGCGGCGCCCTGTCGCCCTTCCTGGCCGCCTGGACCGCGCCGGCGGTGTTTTCGGCCATGGCCGCCACCGTGCTCCTGAGGATGGAGGGCTGACCTTGACTGACGCCATCGCCCCCGAGCCCCTGGTCATCCGGGAGGCTGTGTCGAAGGCCGACATGCGGCGCTTCATCGCCGTGCCCATGCGCCTGAACGCCGACGATCCGGCCTGGATCGCACCGCTGGTCAGCGAGCGCCTGGCGGCCTTCAGCCCGGCGGGCAATCCCTTCTTCGAGCATGCCGAGGTCTGTTTCTGGATCGCCTCCCGAGGCGGCCGCGACGTGGGCCGCATCAGCGCCCAGATCGATCGCCTGGCGCCGACCGATCCGGCGCGGCCCGCCGGCCATTTCGGCCTCGTCGCCGGGGAAGACGATCCCGAGGTGTTCGATGGCCTGTTCGCCGCCGCCGAGGCCTGGCTGAAGGCGCGGGGCTGCAAGGTGGCGCTCGGCCCCTTCAACCTGTCGGTCAATGAGGAGGTCGGCCTGCTGGTGGACGGCTTCGACACCCCGCCCATGGTCCTGATGGGGCACGACCAGCCCTATGTGGGCGGGCGCATCGAGGCCCAGGGCTACGGCAAGGCCAAGGATGTCTACGCCTATCTCTGCCAGATGAGCGATGACATCCCGCCCCACATCCTGCGCCGCGTGCGTCGCGGGCCGGCCGCCGGCGTCACCCTGCGGATGCTGGACATGAGCCGCTATGACGCCGAGGTCACCGCCATGACAGAGGTGCTCAACGACGCCTGGAGCGGCAACTGGGGCTTTACGCCAACGACCGAGGCGGAGACCGCCCAACTGGGCAAGTCCCTGCGCGCGGTGATCGAGCCCAAGATGATCTGGTTCGCCGAGATCGACGGCGAGACCGCGGGCTTCGTCGTTCTGCTGCCCAATGTGAATGAAGCCATCGCCGACCTGGACGGCCGTCTATTTCCCTTCGGCTGGGCCAAGCTGCTCTGGCGGCTCAAGGTCGCCCGCGTGAAGTCGGTCCGCATTCCCCTGATGGGGGTCAAGCGCAAGTTCGCCGACACCTTGCGGGGGCAGATGCTGCCCTTCCAGCTGATGGACGCCGGCGCCACCCAGGCCCGCGCCCTGGGCTACCAGACCTATGAGCTGTCCTGGATCCTGGAGGACAATGCGCCGATGAACCGCATCTGCGCGTCCCTCGGCGGCCAGATCTATAAGACCTACCGCATCTATCAGAAGGACCTGGCGTGACGGGATTTCGCGCTCTGGTCCTGGCCGGTTCGCGTCCTGAAATCGATCCCCTGCTGGCCTATGCAGACGTGCCTCACAAGAGCCTGATCACCCTGCAGGGCCAGACCCTGTTGGCCCGCGTTATTGACGCCCTGACCCAGGCCGGCGCCCAGTCCATCGGCGTCTGCACATCGCACCCGGCGGTCATCGGAGCCGTGGGCCAGATCACCTCCCAAGCTGAGCTAGAGATCATCCCGGCCGCCGACAGCCCCAGCCAGAGCGTGGCCCAGGGCGCGCAGGCCATGGGGTTTCCCCTGCTGGTGACGACGGCCGATCATGCCCTGCTGCGGGCCGACTGGGTGCGGGAGTTCCTGGCCGGCGTCCCGGCTGAGGCCGATATCGCCGCCTTGCTGGCGCCTGAAGCCGCCGTCAGGGTCGCCGCGCCGGAGGGGAAGCGAACCTATCTCGCCTTCCGGGACGGGCGGTATTCCGGCTGCAACCTCTTCTATCTGCGCTCTGAGGCGGCGCTGGGCGCAGTGGCCCTCTGGCGACAGGTGGAGGCGCGGCGCAAGCAGCCCTGGAAGATCGCCGCCCTGCTGGGCCCCGGCATGCTACTGGCCTATCTCACCGGTCGCCTGACCCTGGACCAGGCTGTCGCGCGGCTGGGGCGCAAGGCCGGCGTTCGCGCCTGCGCCGTCCGCACCCCCTACGGCCTTGCGGCCGTCGATGTGGATAAGCCGGCCGACCTCGACCTCGTGCGTCGCCTGACGGCTGCGGCCTAGACGGCGACCTTGAGCTGGGTCCAGGCCTTGGTCAGGGCCAGGTTGCGCGGCACGTCCTCAGGGAAGTCCATCTCGGCCCAGTCCAGGCCCTCGATGGACGCCACAGCCACGGCGTCAAGATCTGCCGCCATCTCGTTGATGACGCTCAGATACCAGCGCTTCAGGCCCTCCGGCGTGCGAAGGGCCTTCTCGACCGTCTGAACAAAGGCCGCAGCGCCCTCGGCCGAGAACCGAAGGAAGCCGATGGACTCGGCGTCGAAGGCCGGAATGGTCTTGCCAATGGCCCGCAGACGGTCGCCTTCGGTCAGCACCTTCATGTCGTCGGCGTCATAGGCGCTCTTGCGATCGATGGTCACGGTCACCGGCGCTTGAGGCGCGGCCAACAGCCGTTGGGCGATGGCGGGCTCGAACAGAGTGTCCCCGTTCAGCAGCAGGAAGGGACCGCTCATCTCGCCTCGGGCGAGCCAGCAGGTCGCGAGGTTGTCCGTTCCGCCATAGAAGGGATTGAACAGGGTCCGCACCGCCATGCCCGGCAGGTCCAGTCCGGCGATCTCGGCCTCGACCAGGTCGGCGCCGAAGCCGGTCACGACCACGACGTCCGAAATGCCGACGGCGTGCAGGTGGAGCAGTTGCCAATGCAGCACGCTACGCCCGGACAGGTCGATCAGGCATTTGGGGCGGCTGTCGGTCAGTGGCGAAAGCCGCCGGCCCTGCCCCGCGCTCAGCACGACGGCCTTGCGGGTTTCGTTCATCACCACGATCGCTCTCGTCCTAAAATGCCCAGCCGACTCCACCCATGTAACAGTCCGGACAGCCGGGCGCATCAGGGGGGTGTCCACCAAAATCGCCCCAGCCAGGCGGCCTGCGTTGCGGATGAGCGATCATCCGCCGCCGGTGTGAATCTGGCGCCCACCAGTCCTAGTCTGGGGCTTGCCTTCCATCATAATTCGATAATACTGGAACTATGGAATCTGAGTCGGCGATCCTGGCCCTAGCCGCCCTTGCCCAGCCCACCCGGCTGGAGGTCTTCCGCCTGCTGGTGCGGCACGAGCCCGAGGGCCGGCCGGCCGGCGAGATCGCCCAGTCCCTGGGCGTGCCGGCCAATACCCTGTCGTCCCACCTCGCCATCCTGGCTCGCGCCGGCCTGGTGAGGTCTGAGCGGCGCAGCCGCTCGATCATCTATCGTGCGGACCTGGAGGGTCTGCGGACCCTGGTCCTGTTCCTGCTGAAGGACTGCTGCGGCGGCCGCGCCGACATCTGCGCGCCGCTGATGGACGAACTAGCTACCTGCTGCGACTGAGGCGCTCATGGACATCGTCATCTATCACAATGCCGAATGCGGGACGTCGCGCAACGTCCTGGAGCTCTTACGCCATGTGGGCGTCGAGCCGCATGTGGTGGAATATCTGAAGACTCCGCCGAGCCGGACCCTCGTCGCTCAGCTCGTCGCGCGGATGGGGATAGGCGTCCGCGATGTCCTGCGGGAGAAGGGCACGCCCTATGGCGAGCTTGGCCTCGATGATCTCAGCCTGAGCGACGAGGCCCTGCTGGACGCGATAGAGGCCCATCCGATCCTGATGAACCGCCCGATTGTGGTCAGCCCGGCCGGGGTGAAGCTGTGCCGGCCCTCCGAGACTGTGCTCGACCTGCTGCCGGCCGAGGGGCTGCAGCCCTTCACCAAGGAGGACGGCGAAGTAGTCATCGACTCTGACGGCCGGCGGGTGCGCTGATGGCTGATGTCGCGACGCTGGCGTCAGCGCGACGCCTGTCCTTTCTCGACCGCTGGCTGACCCTCTGGATCTTCGTCGCCATGGGGCTGGGGGTTCTGCTCGGGACGGTCGTGCCCGGCCTGCCGGCCTGGATCGACAGCCTGTCGGTGGGCTCCACCAACATCCCCATCGCCATCGGCCTGATCCTGATGATGTATCCGCCGCTGGCGCGGGTGAAGTACGAGGAACTGCCCCGGGTCTTCGCCGACAAGCGGGTCCTGGCCCTGTCGCTGTTCCAGAACTGGGTGCTTGGCCCGGTCCTGATGTTCGCTCTGGCCGTCATCTTTCTCCGCGACCAGCCGGAATACATGACCGGCGTCATTCTCATCGGCCTGGCCCGCTGCATCGCCATGGTCCTGGTCTGGAACCAGCTGGCCCGGGGCGACAACCAGTATGTGGCGGCCCTGGTGGCATTCAACTCGGTCTTCCAGATCCTGTTCTTCAGTCTCTATGCGTGGTTTTTCCTGACCGTGCTGCCGCCCCTCTTTGGCCTTGAGGGCAGCGTGGTGGCGGTCAGTTTCTGGACCATTGCGGGCGCAGTGTTGATCTATCTGGGCCTGCCCTTCCTGGCCGGTTTCCTGACGAGGCGGGTGCTGGTCCGCGCCCGCGGCGCTGAGTGGTACGAGACCCGGTTCCTGCCCAGGATCGCGCCCCTGACCCTGGCGGCGCTGCTGTTCACCATCCTGGCCATGTTCAGCCTCAAGGGCGGCGATGTGGTCGCCCTGCCCTTCGACGCCCTGCGGATCGCCGTGCCTCTGGCCGTCTACTTCTTCGTCATGTTCGTGGTCAGCTTCCTGATGGGCAAGCTGATCGAGGCCGACTATCCTCGCACCACGGCCCTGGCCTTCACGGCGGCCTCCAATAATTTCGAGCTGGCCATCGCCGTGGCCATCGCGGCCTTCGGCCTGACCTCGCCGGTGGCCTTCGCCGCGGTGATCGGGCCGCTGGTGGAGGTGCCGGTCCTGGTCCTGCTGGTTTCGGTAGCCCTGTGGCTGGGGCGTCGCTATTTCCCCGACACCGCCCCGGCCCGGGAAGAAGCCCCGTGAGCCGCCTGCGCGAGATTCCCGATCCGGACCACCTTCCCGCCCTGGACCCGGCCTTCCTGGCGAGGCGGCCGGCCTTCGGCCTTGGCCCGGACGACCATCCGCCGCGCATCCTGCTGCTCTACGGCTCGCTGCGGCCCATGGCCTTTTCCCGGCTCTGCGTCGAGGAGGCCGCGCGCCTGCTCCGCTTCATGGGTTGCGAGACGCGCATCTTCGATCCCACAGACCTGCCGCTGCCCGACCAGAGCATCGGCGACGACCATCCGGCGGTGGCCGAGTTGCGAGCGCACGCCATGTGGTCGGAGGGCATGGTGTGGTGCAGCCCCGAGCGGCACGGCCAGGTCACGGGGATCATGAAGCTGCAGATCGATCACCTGCCGCTGAACATGGGCGGTCTGCGCCCCACCCAGGGACGCACCCTGGCGGTCATGCAGGTGTCCGGCGGGTCGCAGAGCTTCAATGCGGTCAACACCCTGCGCCTGCTCGGCCGCTGGATGCGGATGATCACCATCCCGAACCAGTCCAGCGTGGCCAAGGCCTACGAGGAATTCGACGCAACCGGCCGGATGAAACCCTCGGCCTATTATGACCGCATCGTAGATGTGATGGAGGAACTGGTCCGCTTCACCATCCTCACCCGCCCCCACGCCCAGGGTCTGGTGGATCGGTACTCCGAACGGAAGGCGGCGGGAATTCCCGTGGATGCGGGTCAAGACCTGTCGGCGATCGCCGTCCGGCCGCAATAGGCTTTCAGGCGTCTTCGTCCGTCGCCAGCCTGTAGCCGACCCCCGGCTCGGTGAGCAGCACCCGAGGCGCGGCGGGATTTTCCTCGAGCTTCTGACGGAGCTGGGCGACAAGGACGCGCACGAACTGCGCATCGACGCTCGCCTGAGGTCCCCAGACGGCGGTGATCAGCTGCTTGTGCGTCACCACCCGGCCCGCATGGCGGGCCAGCGCGCGGATCAGGTCGTATTCCCGCGGCGTCAGGCGGACCTCCTGTTCTTGGACGTAGGCCCGCCGCGTGGCGAAGTTCACCTCCAGTTCGGCGCTGCGGAAGCTTGCCTGGCCAGACAGCCGGCGGTCACGTCCCCGGACAGAGGCCCGGATGCGGGCGAGCAGCTCGCCGACGCCGAAGGGCTTGTTGACGAAGTCGTCGGCCCCGAGATCGAGGGCGGCGATCTTCTCGGTTTCCAGGTCACGGGCCGAAAGGACCACGATCGGTACGTCCGACCACTCACGGATGTGGGCGATGACATCCTTGCCGTCCATGTCGGGCAGGCCAAGATCCAGGATCACCACGTCGCAGGCCTCGGCCGCCAGATGAGCCAGGGCCGCCGAGCCGCCTTCGGCGGTAGCGACATCGTAGCCGGCGGCGGTGAGCGCCGGCCGCAGGGCGCGGAGAATCTGCGGCTCGTCGTCAACCAGCAGGAGGCGTCCCTCGGCGCTCATGGCTTGGCCCTCGGCAGCATCAATGACACCACCAGTCCGCTTCGGTCGCCACGGTCGCGAGCGGCCACCACACCGCCCATGGCCTCGATCAGGCCCTTGACGATCGACAGGCCCAGGCCTGCGCCCTGCAGGTTTTCGTTGGCCGACTTCGACCGATAGAATTTCTCAAAGATGCGGGATGATTCATCGGCCCCGACACCTGGCCCCTCGTCGACCACGTCCACAAGCAGCATGTCATCCAATCGGCGCAGGCTGATCTCGATCGTCCCTTGTTCTGGACTGAACCGCAGGGCGTTCTCCATCACATTGCTCAAGGCCTGCTCGAACAGAATGGGGTCCCCCAAGGCCACGAGGCGGTCCCCCTCAACGCGGAGTTCTATCGAACGGCCGCCGCGACGGCGTTCGAAGCGGCGGACCAGGCGGTCCAGGCTTTCGGCCATCTCGAACGGAGCGCCCTGAATCGCCAAGGCGCCCGCCTCCAGCTTGGTCATGTTTAGCAGATTGCCGACAAAGGCGTTCAGACGTTCGGCCTCTTCCTGAATCGTGTCGAGGAGATCGTTGCGCACCTCGGCGTCAAAGGCGTGACCGAACGCCCGCAGGCTGCTGGCGGAGGCCAGGATGGAGGCCAGCGGCGTACGCAGGTCATGCGAAATCGAGGACAGGAGCGCGTTGCGAAGCGACTGGGTGCGATCGGTGGCTTCGATCTCGGCCCAGGCGCGGCTGAGCCTCGCCCGGGCGATCGCGGTCGCGCCCATGTCCAGCAGGACGTGAATGAGTTGCGCCTCATCCAGTTCGCCGGCCTTTGCGCCTGGGCTCCGCCAGCCCGCGGCGCCCAGCCGTCGGCCTTCGGCCCAGAGGGTCCGCAACCGCCAGTCGCCTTCCTGCGCAGACGTGGCGCCCGGGGCGTCAAAGGCGGCCAGCGTGTCGCCCAGGCCGGCCGGGAGGTCCACGTGGCGCGCGCCATAGGCCTGTCCGTCGATGAGCACGACGGCCGGCCCCTGGGCCGCCTCGGCAAGTCCTGCGGCCAACCGCTCGGCGATGGCCCCTTCCTCGCCCATGCCGGCGAAATCGCGCCCGGCTTGGAAGAGGACGGCGCTGGTTCGCGCCCTCTCCTGCGCACGGATCGCATCGTCCCGCACCCGACCGGCCAGGCCGCCGGTCATCATGGCCACCGCCAGGAAGACCACGAGAATGATGACGTCCTCGGATTCGACCCCGAAGGTGAATCGCGGCTCGACCAGGTAGAAGTTGTAGCTGACGAAGCCCAGGGTCGCCGCCAGATAGGCGGGTCCCGATCCGAACAGGACCGCGACCACAAGGACGCCGCCCAGGAAGATCATCGACACCCGCACATAGCCCAGGCCTTCGGCCACGATCAGGGCCAGGAGGTTGGCCAAGAGGACGATGAGGATGGCCGCGATATAACCCACCAGCCTTGGCCGGCGGCGGATCCAGTGCGAAATCATGTCTGACATAAAGGCCCCTGAACGCCCCGAGGCCGAGATCCAAGGGTTCGCCGGCCTTGCCGACAACGCCCAGGGGTGAGGGACGGCCAAGCCGACGAACCGGGTCGGTAGCGGCCGACCGGATGGCAACCTGCAAGAGCCCGTCCGGGTCGTCAATTATGGCCAGCTTATGGGCGGCTTATAAGCTTCTTATGCTTGCCACCGGGGGACGGCGGCGGCCCTCTTCGCGCTCCTCGATTGATGGAAGCGCCAGATGAGCCGACTCGCACCCCATTCCGCCCCTGGGCGAGCCTAGGTCATCGCCATGCTGCGTCCTGGCCAACCCGCCCCCTGGTTTGTCACCCCCTCCCCCGTCAATCCGCGGTTCGCGTTTGGCAGCCTGGGTGGCCGGTTCATGCTCATGGTCTTTCTGCCCGAGCCGGGGGCGGCCCGCGATGTCGCCCTGGAACATTTGCGCGCGCACCGCGATCTGTTCGACGATGAGAAGGTCTACGCCTTCGCGGTCGCGAGGGATCAGCCCACCATGGCGGCGGCTCAGAATACACGCAGCCTGCGCTGGTTCTTTGATCCGGACGGGAAGGTGTCGCGCCTCTATCACGCTCTGGGAGACCAGGGCGCCAATCCCCATTGGGTCCTCATCGATCCGTCCATGCGGATCTATGCTGTCGCACCCATAGACGGCGGCGAGGCCGTGATGCGGCTGGTGGCGCAATTACCTCAGCCCGACGACCACGCCGGCGCGCCCCTGCACGCCCCGGTCCTCATCGTGCCCCGAATCTTCGAGCCTGACATCTGTCGGCAGCTCATCGCCTTCTACGACGAGCATGGGGGACGCCCCTCCGGCGTGATGCAGGAGATCAATGGGCGCGTGGTGCCCGTCATGGACCACACCAAACGTCGCCGTGACGCCATGATCGAGGACGAGGGCCTCCGCGCCCTGCTCCGCCAGAGGCTTCAGACGCGGCTGTTGCCGGAGATCGTCAAGGCCTTCCAATTCCAGGCGACCCGGGTCGAGCGCTATATGGTGGCCTGCTATGACTCTGACGGCGGCGGCTTCTTTCAGCCCCACCGCGACAACACGACCCGCGCCACCGCGCATCGACAGTTCGCCTGCTCCATCAACCTGAACACCGACGAGCACGAGGGCGGCGACCTGCGCTTTCCTGAGTTTGGGTCGAAAACCTATCGCCCGCCGAGCGGCGGCGCCGTGGTGTTCTCCTGCTCGCTGATGCACGAAGCGACGCCAGTGACAGCTGGAAAGCGCTACTGCTTCCTGCCCTTCTTCTACAACGAGCCGGCGGCGAAGATCCGCGAACGCTATCTGGCCGAGGAAGCGGCGGGCGAGGCCGCGAACGCCGCCGAACCCGAGGTCCAGACCGCCTAGACCCGTTCGGCGGCCGCCAGGCGATCGACCTGATCCACATAGGCTTCGGCGTCGAAGCTCTTGAAGGTGTTCGGCCCCATGGAGCGGACGGTCCCGTAGACCGGCTGGGCGGGCCATGGTCGGTCGTGCAGGCCGAAGATCCAACCCACATTGGTGTAGGAATTGGCGTCGCGGCCGTCGAGGAGATAGCGGTTGTTGAGCCGCAGGATGGTGTCGAATGCGATCCTCGGGCTGGCCGACCACTGCAGGATCTTCTTGCCCCAGTACATCCGCAGCCGGTTGTGCATATAGCCGGTCGCGACCATCTCGCGCTGGGCGGCGTTCCAATAGAGGTCGTGGGTCCCGCCGGCCTCCAGCTGGGCTTGGGTATAGAGGTGGGGTCGGGGATCGCCCTCGTGGGCTTCCAGCGTCAGACGCGCCCACTCCGGCAGGCCGTCATAGCTGTCGTAGTCGGCAGGCGCCCACCAGGCGTGGTTGATGGCCAGCTCGCGGCGTACGATCAGTTCTTCGAGATAGACGCGCTTGGTCTCGCTGTCGGGGCCTTGGGCGTCGCGAACGGCCAGGGCGATCTCCACCGGCGAGATCTGGCCATAGTGGAGATAGGGACTGAGATAGGAGACCGCCTCGGTCTCCGGCTTGCCACGCTCGTCGCCATAGCGGGCGAGGCCGCCGTCGAGAAAGGCCTGCAACCTGCGGCGCGCTTCGACCTCCCCGCCCCTGAAGCGGCGAACCGGCGCCAGGCCGTGGTCGATGTCCAGGGCGGCGACCGCCTTCGGAATGTCGCTCAGATCAATGTCGGAGGCCGGCGTCTCCGCCATCCTGTGGGCCACCTCGCGGCGACGCAGGGGCGCGAGATAGTCCTCCCACAGCCTGTGGATTTTCGGGCGGATCGTACGGGCCGCATGTTCGTGCTTGTTGGACACCTGCAGGATCGGCACGACCACATCGCCTTCGATCCGTACCAGGCGCCGGTCGATGACCTCGGCAAGGTCGCGCCGCCACTGCCGTTGCAGACGAAGGTAGCCGGCGTCACAGACGACCAGGGCCGCCTGCCGCGACAGGTCCAGGGCGACCTTGTCCGGCGCGCCCTTGCGGATGGCGAAGCCGACGCTGCGCGCCGCCAGAGCCTGCGCCACTTCTGCCAAACCTTGCAGCATGAACGCGTAGTGCCGGGCGCTGGCCTCGGGATAGGCCTCGGTCAGGCCAAAACCCACCAGCACGGGCAGGCCGCGACGATTGGCTTCTTCGACCGCGTACTCCAGGGCGGGATTGAATTCCGCGCGCTGGGACGACTGCATCCAATAGAGGACATAGCGGGCCTCGCGGCCCTCGGGGGCGTCCTTGAGCGCGCGGATACGCGTAGACAGGATCGCCATGAGGGCCGCTGGACGATGCTACTTCTGACGCCAGGCGCCGTCAGCGGTCTGGTAGTACTCGCCCGGCCGCAGCCGGGAGGAGACCACCTCGGTGAAGGCCGCCGCGCCAGCCGCCGCGACGGACACGCCGTTGCGGGCCGCGGCCTGACGATAGAGGCCTGCCCGGCCGGCATTGATCTCGTTGACCGCCGCCTGCAGGGCGGCGTCGCCCGAGCCGCTGACAAAGCCGAGATAGCCGTCGTTCTGCTCGCCGACGATCCCTTGGGCCTTGGCGGCGTCCACCAGGGCCTTGGCCTGGGCGGTCTGGGCGAAGGCGGGGCCAGCGATGGCGCCGACGGTGACGACCCCGGCCGCGCCCAGGATGGCGGCGGCGAGGGCCAGGTACTTCATGCGGGTCATGAGCATCCCCTAGAACAGGTTCGGGTTCTGCTGGATCAGCGCCCGGACATCCTCGTCCAGGCGCACGCGCACATCGGCGTCCAGCTTTGCATAGATATTGATGGGGTCGACCTGGACCCGCACCGTCGGCGTACAGGCGCCGAGCGCGGCGCCCAGGGCCGAGGCGCCCATCAGCACCCCGATCATATGTCTCTTTGTCGTCGTCAAGGTCACGGCTCCCTCGGGTGTGCGAGTTTCAGCGTTCGAGTTCATTGTGGCGCAGGCGGCTGAACCGCGCCTGAACCGTCTACGGCCTGCGCCGCCGCATAGTCGGCCAACAGCTCATTCAGGTTGAGCGAAGTGTCCAGTGTCAAATCCACCTTAGTGCCCGACGGCAGGGGCAACTCCTTGTTGAGGAAGCTGCGGCTGATCAGCTCGCCCAGGGTCAGACGAATCTCCTGGCGCTGCGGCGGACTATGCTCGCCCCGGATCTTGAAAAGCACCCCCAGCCGTCCGCCGGGCAGGCTGTTGACCTCGGCGTCCAGCAGATCGAAGGCCAGATGCTCCATGGCCTGGTAAGCGAAGTCCACCGCCGCATTGGCCTGATCGGCCTGGGCGACGGGCACGACCTGGTCGCCGAGACCCTCGGCGCTCGCCGTCGCCGCTCCGCCGGTGGCGTCCACCTGGGTCAGGGCTTCCCGCCGGATCGACAGGCGCCCTGGCGCGATAGCTGTGAGCTTGCCCTGGATGAAGGTGATTCCGTCCGGCCCGATCACGAAAGGCAGCCGCCCGCTGACCACGGCATCCAGATCCACCCGGTCGGCGAAGGGTGTGGCCTCCACGAATTCGGAGAGTTGGACCGCCTCGATCAGCAGTTCGCCGCGCCAGGACTTGGTCTGGTCGAGGGGGATGGACATGGGCGCGATGCGGATCGCGCCCCCGCCGACCTCGAACGTCCCCTCCGACAGGGTCAGCTCGTCAGGCATCAGCTGGAACGTCACCTGCGAGCCGGTCAGCGGCGCCAGGGCCTGGACGACATCGGCGGTCAGGGTCTGGCCCGGCGCCGTCTGCAGCGGGACCAGGCTGGTGAAATCGATCTGTCCGCTCAGCCCCTGGACGGCGCCCGCGGGGCTCTTGAAGTCGAGGCCCGGCACGTCGAGCCGGCCGTGGCTGTCGAGGCCCTCGGCGCCCCAGTCGATGGCGCCCGTGAACAGCGCCGTTCCCTCGACGGGTTCCCCGATCACCTCGGCCAGGGGGG
>NZ_JBALUY010000054.1:0-24390 GCF_036963605.1 Phenylobacterium sp.
GCGCGGCGGGGTCTCCAACGCCGCGGCCTTCATGTTCGAGACCCTGGGCGTGCGCCTGATCGGCCTGACCGCGGCGCTGGACAATGTCCGCTCCATCGCCGCCATCGATGGGGCGGGCTTTGTGCGCATGGGCGAGCGGGAGAATGTCCGGCCCGACGGCACGGTGCGCCGCAGCCTCTATTGGGAGCTGACGCGCGAGGCCTGGCGGGCCAGTCGCGAGGGCTGATCGAAGTCCGGCCCACCTGTCGCCCGTCCCCCTCGGGTCAAGCCTGACCACGACGGATGGGAGAACGCCGGCGCCCTGAGACCCGAACCCGCCTAAACCGCAATGTCGATGATGGCGCCCTTGGCCTCGCCGGACTGGGCGTCGGCCTTGGCCTCCTGCTCGATGGCCTCGCGCAGGCGTTTGGCGATCTCTTCGGCGATGGAGGATTTCAGCGCCTGCTGATCCTCCGCGCCTGTGGCCCCGCGGGCGGCGAACTCGGTTTCCACCTGCTCGCGGATCATCGCCTCGAGCTTCTCGCGCTTCACCTTCTTCTGCCACTCGTAGAAGCCGCCAGCCTGCTGGATTTCCTCGCGCGGATTCGAGGTCTTCCCAATCTCCAGCGTGACCTCTTTCGACGTCGGCCTGTTGGCCGCGGCGGCGGCCATGGCGGCGAAGGGGTTGGACGCGCCTATGCTGGCGAACATGGTGCGGGTCTCCGTGGCGGGATGTCGCACGACGTTAAGCAAGATCGGCGCCAGCCGGCCTCCATCAATCTCGGTCCGGCGCGCCCAGCGGGAAATAGTGGCGGAAGGGCCGGGCCTCGTTCACTGCGCGGGCGAAGGACGGCCGCTCCAGAAGCCGCTGGCGATAGGCCTTGAGCGCGGCGCAGGCCTCCGGGATCGGATAGGTCCAGTCGGCATAGAAGAGCGAAGGCGCAGCCGCGCAGTCGGCCAGGGTGAAGGTTTCGCCGACGGCCCAGGTGCGATCCTGCATCCGCTGGTCGAGCCAGGCATAGCTGGTCTCCAGCATCTGGCGCGCCTCATCCACCCCGAGGGGATCGCGCTGGTCGGCGGGCCGGAGGGAATCGTAAACAAACTTGCCCTGGGGCGTCATGACGTAGTTGTCGAAGACGCGGTCCAGCATGCGCGCCTCCAGCGCCAGGTCGGGATCGTCCGGGATCAGTCTCACCGGCCCCGCACGATGGACCTGCAGATATTCGATGATGACCGAGGCCTCGAGCACCACGCGGCCATCGTCCCTTAGGATCGGGAAACGCTTCATCGGCCAGAGGGTGGCGAACTCGTCGCCGACGCCGGGATCCTCCAGCATCCGGTACGTGAAGGGGACGTCGTTCTCATAGAAGGCGATCAGCGCCTTCTGGCAGTAGGACGAGAAGGGGTGGGCGAAAAATTCCAGGGTCATGCGAAGGCTCGGGCTTCCCGCCCCTCCATCAGGGCGACCAGGTTGTCGACATGCCAGGTCGTGCCGTGCTCTCGGCCCCGAACCGCCTCTATCCCGCCGGTGAAGTAGGAGCCCTGCTCGGTGTGGATCAGCCGGGTCTTCTCGCCGTCGGGGCGGAACTCCAGGGTCTGGAGGGAGACCGACAGCTTCTCGTCGTTGTGGAACATGTCGTAGACCAGCACGATCCGTTCGTTCTCGACGATATCGTGGTAGGTGGCCTGGAAGTCGGTGACCTTGCCGTCCGGCCATCGGGCATGGAACCGCTCCTTGCCGCCGACGCGGAAGTCGAAGTCGCGGTTCAGGGTCTCGATATCGGCCGGCGCCTTGAACCAGGCCATCTTGGCCTCCAGGCTCGAATAGGCGGCGAACACTCGGGCCGGCGTGGCGGCCAGCACCCGCTCGATGGTGAAGGTGGCGTTGATCAGCGTCATCGGTCCGGCTCCTGCGGGGCGGTCTGGGCCAGATAGGCCTCCAGTTGGTCGTACTGCTGCTCCCAGAATTGTCGGCGCTCGGCGATCCAGCCTTCGATCTGGGCGATGGCCCCGATCTCCAGGCTGCAGGTGCGCACGCGCCCCACCTTCCGGCTCTTCACCAGCCCCGCCTCCTCCAGAACCTTCAGATGCTGGACCACGGCCGAAAGCGTCATGGGTAGGGGCCGCGCCAGATCGCTGACCGAGGCCGGCCCAAGACTCAGCTGCTCCACCATGGCGCGGCGGCCCGGGTCGGACAGGGCCTGGAAGGCGACGTCGAGGGGTGCGGGTTGATACTGTAGCATTGACTTAAGTGTTTAGCCGGCGCGCCAGAAGAGTCAAGCGGATGCTTAACCGATGAGCCGAAACCGCAGGCCGGGCAGGCGAGTTCTTCCGATGAGGAGGAAATCGAATGACCCGCAAGACCGAAAAGTGGTCGCAGGACGTGACCGAACACAGCGACGCGCTGGACCTGGAAGACGAGGTCTTCACCCGCGACGACCCAGCCGAGATCGCCGCCTCGCTCAAGCGCTCGGCCGAGCACAGCCACCGCAAGAAGGGCACGCCCTTCCAGTCGGCCATGTCCATGCTGACCTTCTATATCAACCGCGCCGGCGACAACCTGCCGGACAAGCAGCGCAAGACCCTGGAGGCGGCCAAGGACGAACTGCGCAAGGCTTTCGGTCGGGAGACGAACTAGGTCGGGGGCTGGGAGACATCGAGCTTGGCCAGACGCTCGCGACGCTCGGCGTAGCGGTCGCCCAGAGCCGGCGTGGCGAGGAAGGCCGCGAGGATATGCTCGGCGGCGGCAGGCTCGGTGGTGTCGGCCCCCAGGACCAGCATGTTGGCGTCGCCGTGCTGCCGGGCCGGCGCGCTTGCCGCGGCGGTATGGAGCAGCGTCGCGCGCATGAAGGGGAAGCGGTTGGCGGTTATCGCCATCATCTGCCCACTGCCACATATGCCAAGCGCGAAGTCGGTGCGCCCCGCCCGGATCTCGTCCACCAGCCGCAGCGCATAGTCCATCGCATCGACCCGCTCGGCGGCGCTGTCCGTCCCGCAGTCGTTCACGCCGTAGCCATTGGCGACCAGCCACGCCGACAGCCGCGCCTTCAGGGCGACGCCCCGATGGTCGGATGCAATGGCGATGGGCTTGTCGGTCAGAGGAGGGGGCATGGGTTAGCCTAACGGGCGGGGCGGCTGTGACAATTGGCTTCCGGTGGAGCGGGCCGCGCTGACATCTTTGCCGACTACCGGCTGCGTATCGCGTTGGTGGTCCGCGACTATGGCATGAACTCGCGCGAGGAGGCCCCGGCTGACAGCAACCTCGCTCATCAGCTCGCTCGCTGAGCTTCAAGCTTCAGCCTGTGGGCAATGACCAGCTATGAGCTCAGCAGCCATCCCGCGGGCAGCGCACTTAACTGGACGCCGACCAGCACCACCATGTCTCCACCGCCCAGGTCGACGATCGTGTCCGCGCCCTCCTGGCGAAGGGTATGGCTAGTGCCTGCCAGGAGCTGCACGCGGTCGCCGGCGGCGGCGTCGAAATCGAGGATGCGATCAAGCCCTGCGCCCGCGAAGCTGTGGAGGATGTCGGCGCCGGCGCCGCTGCTGATCGTGTCGTCGCCTCGATCGCCGGAGAGGAAGTCGTTTCCGCCGCCGCCTGATATGCTGTCGTTCCCCTTGCCGCCGCGGAGCCAGTCCGTGAAATCGAAGCCCGACAGGGTGTCAGCGCCGGCGTTTCCATTGGCGACGGCCGCGGCGAGGGCGCCGGCGGGAATGGGGAGGGCGAGGCCGCCCCCCGTGATCACGTCGTTCCCGTCCCCGCCTTCGAGACGGCCGGGGCCCATAACATCGGAGAGTGTGTCGTTTCCCGCGCCGCCCAGCAGGGTGTCGGCGCCGTTATGGCCGGAGAGGCTGTCGGCGCCCTCGCGGCCTTCCAGCCAATCGTCGCCGGCGCCGCCCATCAGGCTGTTGTCACGCCCGTCTCCCATGAGGGTGTCGGAAAAGCGCGTGCCTTCCACCCCGTCGATTGAGATCAGAAGGTCGCTCCCAAAGCCTGCGCCCACCTCCTGGGCCGTGCTTGCCGCCAAATCCACGCGGACGCCTGCCGCGGCGCGGAAGCTCGGCAGGTAGGCGAACTCAGGCTCGGCCAGGATGGAGTCTGCGTAGGAGACCCAATCGACGCCGGACCCGCCGATCATCGTGTCATTGCCCTGGTCGCCTCGAATCGTGCCGCCGCCCGAGCCGGCCTGGAGCCGATCGTCGCCGGCGCCGCCGAAGATCAAAGTCGGGGTGTCGCCCCCTGAGATCACGTCGTCATGGGCCGATCCCAGCACGCCGCCAAGCTGGCGCAGCGTGTCGACGCCGGCTCCGCCACCGACCGACTGGGGTGTGGTGATGCTGAGGTTGACGCTGACGCCGCCGGTGGCGGTGACATAGCTGACGACGATCTGCTCGCCGGGCGCGGCGTTCCCGTTGATCAGATCATTGCCGGGTCCGCCTTCCAGGGCCACAAACTGCTGGTTTGGCATGACGGCCGACCCAGAGAGGGTGTCGTCGCCGTTGTCGCCGAACAGGAGAGCGCCGTAGTTGTAGGGCGCTGAAATAAGGTCATTGCCGCCGCCCCCGCGCAGCACGTCTGGCGTGTACCATTCGCTGTAGCTGTCGGAGCCGACAATGGTGTCGTCGCCTGGGCCGCCGGTCACATAGTCGGGACCCGCGCTGCCCATGATGCTGTCGGCGTCGGCCGTGCCCACGAGCGTGTCGCGATAGCGGCTGGCGGTGATGATAGCCATCGTCGGACCCGGTGCTGCTGTGGAAGCCGCCACCGTAGAAGCGCCTGCAACCTGAGATCAAGCTTCGGGTCGGACACGATCTGCTGTGGCGCCCGTTTCCGTGATCTTCAGACAGCGGCGATCTGGCGCCGCCTCCCACCCAACGAAAAGGCCCCGGCTCTTCGTGAACCGTGGCCTCGTCGTTTCGGTCTGAACGACCAGCTGGCGCTTAGGCGCCGGCCTTGGCCGGGGCGGCGCCTGGGCTGGGCCATCAACTTCACATTGCGGGGCCGCCTGATCCCGCTAGGCTGATCTCATGGCCGAGCTTGCAGTCTTCGCCTTCGTGCTCTGCATCACGGCGCTTCTTGTCGCGGGGTGGATCCGTGCGCTGCTGACCGGTCGCGCCGCCCTGATCGGTCCATTCGTGCGGGCGGACCGGGCAAAGCGGCCGGTTGGGTATGCGCTGATCATGGGGCTACTGCTGCTGCCCATCACAATCGGGATCATCGCTACGATTGTGGGGGCTCAATTGGCGTTCCCGCTCGAGCACATTCCGGCACCACAAGCCGCAGGCTATGCGGAGCCGTCGCAACTGAGGGGCCGTCAACGCGCAGAAGCGGTCCCGGGCTACTTTCCTGCATCCCTCAGCCAAACGAGCTATACGTGTAGAGATATAGATATCGGGACCCGTCCCATCTTAGGCGAAATGGAAGTGGCCTGGTATTCATCCCATCTCTCGGCGGCCGGTGAGCCGTCGTTGCTGGAGGCGGTGAATCCAGAGGCGCCCACACAGGATGTCTATCGTTTCACTTGGCTCAGATCATTCGACAAGCCCATCGTGATACGTATCGAGCAGGCTAAGAGCGGCGCCTTGCTGATGACGGCCTCTCGCCTGTCGGGCATGGGGGGATATGAACCGGGCTCCGTTGAGGCGCGAATCGTCAGGGGGTTGAGTCAGGACGAGGCGAACCAATTCCGCAGAGCTCTGTCGGTCGCGAACGGCCTTCGGCTAAGGGCGGTGTCCTGCGACTGGGGGTTCGACGGAGCACAATGGATTTTCGAAGGCGTGGACCGAGGCCGCTATCGCTATGTCGAGCGCTGGACGCCGGACCGGGGAAGCGTGCGCGCCTTGGGTCTGGTCATGTTGAGCTTCACCGGGTGGGAGATTGAGCCCGTCTATTGAGCTCTGTCGACCCCGCCGCCCTGCGTGGTCACGCCCGGTGAAGTGGCGCTTGGCAACCAGCTTCGCTCTTGTCAGCTGGTGAGGGACGCCATGAGTTCGGCTCACGACCGTTGCGTACTTTGGAGGAGGCTACGGCTCGATCCGTTGCTGGAAGTCGTCGTCGACTAAATCGAACGTTCTGGAGTCCAGCCCGTCCAGACTGAAAATTTTGATTCCGACGGCCCTGATGCTTTCATCGCTAGGGGGCGCAACTCGGATGCCAATCTTCTCGGCTTGGTCGAGGGGCATCGATTCAATGACGTGCGTGTCGATCTTCTCCCGCTCAAGCACGACCACTACGTACGCGATGTTGCGCTCGACGTTCCGCAAGACTCGGGCACGGCCGAGCCGGCCATCCCCCACAAAGTCGGCCGAAAAGGCCAGAAATCCGGCAGGATCTGTAAGCCGCTTCCCGTAGTCAGGAGACGTCGCATAGTCGGAGAGTTTTGCCTCGACGTAGCCAATGGATATCAGCGCTGTTGGCAGCGGCCGCTGGTCAGGTGCGCGTTCTTCAAGGGCCATTGAGGTTATGAGGCCGAGGCTTAGAGCGGTAGCGAGCATGAGCTTAGCCTACAGGGGCCGAAGCCAAAACGTCTGAATCCCATCCTTCTCCAGACGGCAAGGCCTGGTCACCGGTTGCGGGGCTCCAACGAAGGCCCCGGCTCTCTCGAACCGGGGCCTCGTCGTTTCGGTCAGTTCAGACCGCTAGGTCTTAGGAGCCGGCCTTGGCCGGGGCGGCGCCCTGGCTGGCGAGGGGGCCGCGCGACAGCGGGAAGAACTTGTCGCTCATGGCCGGGACGGCTTCGGACAGGATGGTGTCGACGCTCCAGCCCTCTTCCTTGGTCTGGGTCGAGATCGGGCGGGGCTGCGAGTAGAGGATGATGTTCTCACCCGAGGCGCCGAACACCTGGCCCGAGACGTGGGACGCAGCCGGCGAGACCAGGGCCACCGAAAGGCGGGCGGGCTGGTCGGCGCGGATGGCTGCGGCCATGGCTTCGCGGCGCTTGGCGGCCGCTTCGTCCTTGACCGGGACCGACTGGGTCATGCGGGTCCAGGCGACGGGCGCCAGGCAGTTGGAGCGGACGTTGTTGCGCTCGCCTTCCATGGCGATGATCCGCGACAGGCCGGCGATGCCCATCTTGGCCGCGCCGTAATTGGCCTGGCCGATATTGCCCAGCAGCCCCGAGGTCGAGGTGAAGAACATGTAGGCGCCGTCGTTCTGGTTGCGGAACAGCTCGATGGTGGCGCGGGCCACGTTGAACGAGCCGCGCATGTGCACGTCGATGACCTTGTCCCAGTCGTCTTCCGACATCTTGTGGAACATCACGTCACGCAGGATGCCGGCCGGATTGATGACCGCATGCAGGCCGCCAAAAGTGTCCATGGCCTGCTCGACCATGCCTTCGACCGCCTTGTAGTTGGTGACGCTGTCGGAGTTGGAGGCCGCTTCGCCGCCGGCGGCGCGGATTTCCTGAGCGACCTGTTCGGCCGGCCCGGCGGAACCCTCGTCCTCGCCCTTCAGGCTGCCGCCCAGGTCATTGACCAGAACCTTGGCGCCCTGTTGCGCGGCGATCAGCGCGCACTCACGTCCAATACCGTTGCCGCCGCCGGTGACGAGGACAACCTTGCCGTCTAATACGCCCATGGATCTATCTCCCTAAAAGAATATTGCGCGGATTGTTATTCGAGGCGGTCAGCCTTGCGCAAGTCGGGAAAGAGCTTGGCCCAAAGGCCGGTGACGATCAACGTGCCCACGCCGCCCACCACGGCGGCCGCCACAACCCCCATGAAGCGGGCGAAGACCCCGGCGCGGAACTCGCCCAGTTCGTTGGACGCGCCGATGAACAGGGTCGACACCGCCGCCACCCGGCCGCGCATATTGTCGGGAATGACCAGCTGGATCAGAGTCTGGCGCACATAGACGCTGAGCATGTCCGCCCCGCCCAGGATGGCGAGCGCCGCCACCGACAGCCAGAGCGAACGCGAAATCCCGAAGACGATGGTCGCCAGCCCAAAAACGGCGACGCCGGCGAACATGGTCACCCCGGCGTTGGCGCGGATCGGCCGGGCGGCCAGCACCAGGGCGATGACCGTCGCCCCCATGGCAGGCGCGGCGCGCAACAGGCCAAACCCCTCCTCGCCGACATGCAGGATGTCGCGGGCGAAGACCGGCAGCAGGGCCGTGGCCCCGCCCAGCAGGACGGCGAACAGGTCGAGGGAGATGGCGCCGAAGACGATCTTCTGGCGCCACACATAGATCAGTCCCTCCTTGATCAAGGCCAGGCGGGAGCCGGGCTGCAGGTCGGGCTTGGTGCGGCCGCTGATGAAGAAGGTGAGCGTGGCGCCGGCGACGTAGAGGCAGAAGGCGGTCTCGTAGGCCAGCGCCGTGGAACGGGCCAGCAGCAGACCGCCTATGGCCGGGCCGGCGATGGCGGCGGTCTGCCAGGCCAGCGAGTTCCAGGCGATGGCCCGGGGCAGCAGGCTGCGGGGCACCAGCATCGGACCGAGCGCCGTGCCGGCCGGCGACATGAAGGCCCGCCCGGCGCCGAAGATCGCCGCCACACACAGCAGCAGCGGCACCGAGGCGAAATCGCGCCAGGTGGCGACGGCCAGTATGCCCGCGCTGGTCAGCTCGACGGCGTAGCAGGCCAGCAGGATCTTGCGCCGGTCGTAGCGGTCCACGGCCTCGCCGGCCGGCAGGGTCAGCAGGAAGACCGGAATGAAGGTGACCAGCCCCACCATGCCGACCACGAAGGCGGCCTCGGCGACATCCATGGTCCGGCGCGCCAATTCATAGATCTGCCAGCCCAGGGCCACGCTCTGGACCTGCACGCCGATCGAGCTGGCCCATCGCGAGCCCCAGAACAGCAGGTAGCTCCTCTGGCCCAGCAGGGCGCGGGCGGAGGGTAGGGGGTCTGACGCCGGCGACTCGGGAGGGGACTGGGACATGGGCGGCGCAACTTGGCCCGAGCGACCGCCCCCCGCAACGGCGCATTCGGTTCCCATTGACCTCTGGTCGCGGTGGCCTTATCCGGCGCGCTTCGGGCGACATGATCGCCGAGGCTGACCGCGAGGGCGCTATGCGTGCGCTGCGACGAACCGGACGCGAAATCCGCATCCTCTAGAGCCGCCTGGCGCCGCCGAAGTCGCGGGCCGGGTCCGTCTATCTCGCAGCCTGCAAAGTTCGCCGCAAAGTTCGCCCATGACCGCCGCCTTCGTTCCCCTTGCGGACTCCGTTCCGACTCCAGCGCCTGAAATTCGTCCCGAGACGCCCCAGGATGGCCCCGTCATCGAGGCGCTGCTGGATCACGCCTTCGGCCCCGGGCGCTTCGCCAAGGCTTCGGAGCGGGTGCGGGAGCTCTCTCCCCTCCGGGCCGATCTGTCCTTTTGCGCCTGGGAGGGCGAGCGTCTGGTGGGCGTGGTCCGCCAGTCGGAGATCGCCGTGGGCGGCCGGCGACTGATCTTCCTGGGCCCGCTGGCGGTGAACGCTGCGGCCCGGCGCCTGGGGGCCGGCGCCAGGCTGGTGGAGGCCGCCTGCGCCGCCGCCGCAGCAGCGGGTTTTGCCGAGGTGCTGCTGGTGGGCGACCCGCCCTTCTTCGGCCGGCTGGGCTTTTCGGCCGAGGCGACGGCCGGGGTGGTCATGCCCGGACCGGTGGACCCGCGCCGGCTGCTCCTGAAGCGCCTGCGGGACGACGAACAGGGCCAGACCCCGTTGCAGGGCGCCGTTACGGCGCCTTGAGGCGCCCGTCGCGCACGCCTACCTTCCCCCTATGACAGAGGTTGAATCCAAGCCCGGCCTGGATGGGGTGATCGCGGCGGCCAAGCAGGCGCCGGGCCGCGGCCTGCCCCCCGTCCACCTGTGGAATCCGGCCCATTCCGGCGAAATCGACATCGTGATCGCCGCCGATGGCCGCTGGATTCACGAGGGCGCGACCATCAACCGAGCGGCCCTGGTGCGGCTCTTCTCCACCGTCCTGCGCAAGGACCCGGACGGCTACTGGCTGGTGACGCCGGTGGAGAAGATGAGGATCACGGTGGAGGACGCCCCCTTCATCGCCACGGCCCTGGACGTCGCCGCCGGGTCGGACGGCTCACCCGTCCTGGCCTTCACCACAAATGTCGGCGATGTGGTCGAGGCCGGCGCCGACAACGCCCTGCGCGTGGAGATCGACCCGACCACCCAGGAACCGCGGCCCTATCTGCACGTGCGTCGCGGGCTTGAGGCGCTGATCAGCCGCCCGGTCTTCTACGAACTTGTGGAGATGGCGCAGGAGCGGGACGGGGTGCTGGGCGTCGAGTCTGGCGGAATGTGGTTCGCGATCGGCCGGTCGGAGGCGCCCGTCTCGTGAGCCCCAGTTCGCCCGTCGGGGCGCTGCGCGAATGGATCACCCAGCGGCTCGATCCCCTCGAAGACCATGATCCGGTGGACGGGGTCGTGGCCTCGGATTTCGGCCCGCGCTCCATAGACCTGGCCGACGAGCCTGAGCCCCCGACCCCGGCCTCCGTGCTGGTCGGCCTGATCGAGCGTGAGCACGGCTATTCAGTGCTGCTGACCCGGCGGGCCGACACCCTGCGTCGCCACACCGGCCAGATCGCCTTTCCCGGCGGTCGGCGCGATCCTGGCGAAACGGTCTGGGAGACCGCCCTGCGGGAGACCGAGGAGGAGGTCGGCATCCCGCGCACCCTGGTCACCCTGGGCGGCCTCTCGACGCCCTATCGCACCGGCACGGGGTTCCTGGTGACGCCGGTGGTGGGCTTTATCGAGCCCCATTTCACCCTGGCCCCCAATCCCGCGGAAGTCGCTGACGTGTTCGAGACGCCTTTCGGCTTTCTCATGGACCCGGCCAATCACGAGGAGCACGAGCGGGAGTTTTCCGGCCAGCTCCGGCGCTTCTATGCCATGACACATGAGAACCGGTTCATCTGGGGCGCCACGGCCGGCATGCTGCGGTCGCTCTATGACCGGCTCTACGGAGGCGCGGTTGCTTAGGGTTTTTCTTCTCCGCTCGGTGCTGATCGCACTGCCCTTCGTGGTCTGGTTCATCTGGGCCGAATATTCCAAGCGCACCGGCCGTCCGATGGGCGCGACCCCCTGGGTCTGGCTGGCCACAGGTTCAGCGCTGCTGTTTGGCCTTTCGCTGCTGTTCATGGTCGTGTTCCAATCGGACAACCGCGGCGAGGTCTATGTGCCGGCGGAAGTCACAGAAGGCGGCCGGGTCACCCCAGGCCGCTTCGAGGAAAAGGGAACACCCGCCCCATGAGCGAGAGCCTTGGTCCACGCCCCTGGTTGAGCGCGCCGGCGACGGCGGCGGTGTTCGACGCCCTGGAAGCCAGGGCCGGGGCCGGCTGCGCCCGGGTGGTGGGCGGTGCGGTCCGCAACGCCGTCATGGGCCAGCCGGTCAGCGACATCGACATCGCCACCACCCTGACGCCAGACGAGGTCACGGCCGCCCTGGGCGCGGCGGGCCTGAAGGCCATTCCCACCGGGATCGAACACGGCACGGTCACCGCGCTGGCTCATGGCCAGCCCCTTGAGATCACCACCTTGCGGCGCGATGTGGAGACGGACGGCCGTCGCGCCGTGGTGGCCTTCACCACCGACTGGGTCGAGGACGCCCAGCGCCGGGATTTCACCCTCAACGCCCTCTATGCGGACCGCGACGGGACGATCCATGATCCCCTGGGAACCGGCCTTGCGGCCGCCCGGGCAGGGCAGGTGGTCTTTGTCGGCGAGGCCCGGACGCGGATCGCCGAGGACTATCTGCGTATCCTGCGGTTCTTCCGCTTCCATGCCTGGTACGGCCGCGGCGCCCCCGACCCCGAGGCCCTGGCGGCCTGCGAGGCCCTGCGCGATGCGTTGGCCGACCGGCCTGGAGAGCGGGTTTCCAAGGAGCTGCTCAAGCTGCTGGCCGCCGATGACCCGCGGGCCAGCGTGCGGCTGATGGCCGAAACCGGCGTGCTGGCCGTGATCCTGCCGGCTGTGGCCGATCTGCATGACTTCGAGGCGCTGGTGGAGATCGAGAGCGAGATGCTCTTCGAATGCGATCCGATCCTGCGTCTGGCCTGCCTGCTGCCGGCCGACCAGATCGGCGTGGCCCAGGCCGCCGAGCGCCTTCGCCTCTCTAACGCCGAGCGCGACCGCCTGGTGGCCGCCAAGGGGCAGGGCCCGCGGATCACCAGCTGGATGAGCCCGCGGGAATCCCGCCGGGCGGTCTACGCCCTGGGCGCCCAGACCTTCCATGACCGGGTCAAGCTCGCCTGGGCGCGGTCGAACCGCACCGCCACCGCCGCCCAGTGGCGGGGCCTGCTGGCGCTCGGCGACAGCTGGAGCCCGCCGCCCTTCCCCCTGACGGGGGACGAGGTGGTCCACGCGGGCGTGCCCAAGGGGCCGATGGTCGGCCAGGTGCTGCAGGAGGTCGAGGACTGGTGGATCGACCATGACTTCCTCGACGACAAGTTCTCCGCCATCGAGAAGCTGAAGGCCGTCGCCCAGGGCATGGCCTACTAGGACCGTCCATGAAGCTCGGCATCCTCAAGACCGGCACCCCCCCGGCGCCGCTGGAGGCGCAGTTCGGCGGCTATCCGTCCATGTTTCAGGCCCTGCTGGGGCCGGAAGCTCACGACTATGTGGTGTTCGACGCCGAGGCCGGGGAGTTGCCCGCGACCCCGGAGGCCTGCGAGGCCTATCTGGTCACTGGATCGTCGGCTGGCGTCTACGACCCGCTGCCCTGGATCGAGGATCTGAGCACATTCCTGCGGGCCGCCAGGCGGCGGGCGGGCTTGGTGGGGGTCTGTTTCGGCCACCAGATCATGGCCCAGGCCTTCGGCGGCCAGGTGATCAAATCCCCCAAGGGCTGGGGCGTCGGCCTGCACACCTATGAGGTGACGGACCCGGCGGCCTGGATGGACCGCGCCGCGCCCATCGCCGTCGCCGCCTCGCATCAGGACCAGGTGGTCGCGCCGCCGCCGGGCGCCCGGGTGGTGGCCGCCAGCGGATTCACACCGTTCGGCATGCTGGCCTATGACGACCAGCCGGCCATATCCATCCAGCTGCATCCGGAGTTCGAGCCGGCCTATGCGAAGGCCCTGATCGAGGCCCGCCGCGGCAGCCGCTATGACGATGCGCAGGCCGATCAGGCGGTGGCCAGTTATGCGGCGCCCAACGATGCTTTGCGGGTCGGCGGCTGGATCGACGCCTTTCTCGCAACGATCCGGACCCGGAGAGGTTAGGAGTTGCAGACCCAAGGACGTTCACGGGAGCCCGGCATGACATCCCCGAAGCTGATCTTCGTCGTCGCCAGCGCCGTGGCGGCTCTGCTGGTGGCCAGCGTGGAGAGTCAGGCGGCCAATCCCCAGCCGCTCTCACCCGATGGTTTTGTCGCCCTGCTGGACGAGATCACCTAGCTAGCCTGGGCCGACCACATGAAGGCGGTGAGCCGCGCATTGTCGGTCAGGAAGCCCGCCTCCGGCACGGCGTTGGCAGGTCCCGTGAAGCCCGGCAGTCCGAACACATAGCCCAGCCGCGGCGCCCCCTGCCGGTAGCAGATCAGGCTGGCGGCCATCTCGCCCGAACCCCGAACACAGGTTTCCGTCAGGAATCCCATCTCCGACCAGGACGCGCCGATCTGTTCGCCTTGCGGGCCAGTGACAGGCCCGGCGCGGCCGAGGATGCGCCCGACGGTGGGCGCATCGGGCGCCGACAGCAGATCGAGTTCCAGCCCGTCGTCGCGTCGAACCGTGATGGTCGGGGTCGTATTCCCCCCGCTGGGCGGCGCCCGCCGAACCGTGGACTCCGGAAACAGTCCGCCCAGCCGGCGGACGTCCATAGCCGTGTCGCCATTGATTTCGCCGGCCCCCTGCTCGCTGAAGGTAATCAGGATGGGCCCGACGACGGCGGGCTTGGGCGCGGGGGCCGGCGCCTCAGGGCTCTCGCCGGAGGGGCTCGACTGCGGGCCGCAGGCGGCGAGACACGCGCCTGCCAAGACCGTAAATATCAGATTTCGCATACCCAACCCTCGCACAGCCAAGGTCCAGGAGGCAAACCAGGGTCGCGCGCCGATCAGGGCCAACTGACCATCGGGGGCATGGAGGAGAGGATCGAGGTGATGTTTCCGCCCGTCTTCAGGCCGAACATGGTGCCCCGGTCGTAGAGCAGGTTGAACTCCACATAGCGGCCCCGGCGCACCAGCTGCTCCTGGCGGTCGGCCTCGGTCCAGGGGGTGGCCATCCGGCCTCGGGCGATGGCCGGATAGACCTCGGCGAAGGCGCGGCCAACATCCTGGGTGAAGGCGAAGTCCCGCTCCCAGTCCCCGGAGTTGTGGTGGTCGTAGAAGATGCCGCCGATACCCCGCGGCTCATTGCGATGGGGCAGGAAGAAGTACTCGTCGCAACGGGCCTTGTACGGCGCGTACCACTCCGGGTCGTGCCGGTCGCAGGCCGCCTTCAGTGCGCCGTGGAAGGCGACGGCGTCGGGATTTTCCTGGTTGCGCTGATAGTCCTGGGTCGGCGTCAGGTCGGCGCCGCCGCCGAACCAGCTCTGGCTGGTGGCCAGGAAGCGGGTGTTCATGTGCACCGCCGGCACATGCGGATTGCGCATGTGGGCGATCAGGCTGATGCCCGTGGCGGTGAAGCGGGGGTCCTTGTCTGCGCCGGGCATGGTGGCGGCCATTTCCGGACTGAAGACCCCATGCACCAGACTGATATGGACGCCGCACTTCTCGAAGAAGCGACCGCCCTGCATGAAGCCCATCACCCCGCCGCCGCCGGCCGGCCGGTCCCAGGGCGTCAGTTCGAAGCGTCCCGGATCGCCGGGATAGAGATCGGCCGGCGCCTCGTCTTCAAGCTGTTCGAAGATGGCGACGATCTGGTCGCGCAGGGCGTCGAACCAGGCCCGGGCGCGGCTGTTGCGGTCGGCGAGCGTGGCGGCGAGCGTGGCGGCGAGATCGGCGGCGTCTGTCATGAGACCAGGGGCTTAGGGAATCCGTCGGTCTGGCGCAACGCTTCCGAAAGACCGATGGCCGCCGAAACCGTCAGATTGAGCGACCGGGCTTCCGGCGCCAGGGGGATCAGCAGGCGGGCGTCAGCGGCGTCATGCACCTCGGGCGGGACCCCCTGGCTCTCCCGCCCGAACAGCAGGGTGTCGCCCGGCTGGAAGGCGAAGCTGTGCAGGGGCTGGGCGCCGCGGGTGGTGAACAGCACCAGCCGGCCCTCTGTGCGCTCCGGCGCGGCCATGAATTCGGCGAAGCCCGAGCGCCGCGTCCAACGGGCCAGACGGCCATAATCCAGGGCCGCACGGCGCACCGCCTTATCGGATAGCGGGAATCCGCAGGGCTCGATCACCTCCAGGTCGACATCGAGGCAGGCGGCCAGCCGAAGGGCGGCGCCAACGTTTTGCGGAATGTCCGGTTGAAAAAGCGCCAAACGCATTCTAAGCGATCCAGCCACGGGATTGGTCGGGGGCGTGAGACGAATCGCGACGCGACGCCGCGTTTGTTTTGCGGCGATGCAGTGCGAAAACTCTTCCGTCCCTGTATGGGTTCCGAAACAGGCCTGTACCAGAGCTTCTGGTCGGGCCGAAGGCGGGGCGTCGCGAGATTTGTCGTGAGCGTCCGAACGGGCGGTGGTTCTTCATGGAGCCCCGCCTCAACCGAAGGGTAGCTTAAAGGTGGCTGACACCGTCGTGGGCGAACATCCCGATTCTCACGCCGCGGGCGAAGACCCGAACCGGCGCGACTTCATTCATATCGCCGCAGGCGCAGCCGCCGTGGGCGCCGTGGGCGCTCTGGCCTGGCCGTTCATCGACCAGATGAACCCGTCGGCGGACACCCTGGCCCTGGCCTCGGTCGATTTCGACCTGACGAAGGTGTCCCTCGGCCAGCAGGTGACGATCAAGTGGCGGGGCAAGCCGCTCTTCATCCGTCGCCGCACCGAGGCTGAGATCGCCGCGGCCGTCGCCGACGACAATGCCGACCTGCGTGACCCGCAGACAGACGCCGAGCGCCATAAGCCCGGCAAGGCCGAATGGCTGGTCCTCGTCGGCACCTGCACCCATCTGGGCTGCGTGCCGACCTTCGGCGGCGGCGATTTCGGCGGCTGGTTCTGCCCCTGCCACGGTTCGCACTACGACACCTCCGGCCGTATCCGCCGCGGGCCCGCGCCCCTGAACCTGGCGGTGCCGGACTACGAATTCCTTTCCGATACGACGGTCAAGGTGGGCTGACAGCGATGAGCGGACATTCCACCTATGAACCTAAGACGGGCGTCGAGCGCTGGCTCGATACGCGCCTGCCGATCATCCGGCTCGGCTGGGACAGCGTCGTCGACTACCCGACGCCCAAGAACCTGAACTACTGGTGGACCTTCGGGGGGATCCTCGCGGTCTGCCTGATGATCCAGATCGTCACCGGCATCGTGCTGGCCATGCACTATGTGCCGCACATCGACCACGCCTTCGCCTCGGTCGAGCGCATCATGCGCGACGTGAACTACGGCTGGCTGGTGCGCTACATGCACGCCAACGGCGCCTCGATGTTCTTCATCGCGGTCTATATCCACATGTTCCGCGGCCTCTATTACGGCTCCTACAAGGCGCCCCGCGAGGTGCTGTGGATCCTGGGCTGCGTCATCTACCTGCTGATGATGGCCACCGCCTTCATGGGCTACGTCCTGCCCTGGGGTCAGATGAGCTTCCACGGCGCGGTCGTGATCACCAACCTGTTCGGCGCCCTGCCGATCGTCGGCGAGGCGATCACCACTTGGCTGTGGGGCGGGTTCGCCGTGGACAACGCCACGCTGAACCGCTTCTTCTCGCTGCACTTCCTGCTGCCGTTCATGATCGCCGGCGTCGTCGGCCTGCACATCTGGGCGCTGCACGTGCCGGGGAACAACAACCCGACCGGCGTGAACGTGAAGTCCAAGGCCGACACCGTGCCCTTCCACCCGTACTATACGGTGAAGGATGGCTTCGCGATCGTGCTGTTCCTGATCCTGTTCGCCTGCTTCCTGTTCTACAATCCGAACGCGCTGGGCCACGCCGACAACTACATCCCAGCCAACCCGCTGGTCACCCCGTCGCACATCGTTCCGGAATGGTACTTCCTGCCGTTCTACGCGATCCTGCGGGCGGTGCCGGACAAGCTGGGCGGCGTGATCCTGATGTTCGGCGCCATTGCGGTGCTGTTCGTCCTGCCCTGGCTCGACACCTCCAAGGTGCGCTCCATGCGCTACCGGCCGACGGGCAAGCTCTACTTCCTGATCTTCGTCCTGGCCTGCCTGGTGCTCGGCTATTGCGGCGGTCAGCTTCCCGACAACCACGTGATCCCGGGCCTGTCGACCTTCACCCTGATCGACGCGGACCTGAACAGCATGGTCTGGCTGTCGCGGTTGGCCACCCTCTACTACTTCGGCTACTTCCTGGTGATCCTGCCCCTGCTGGGCCTCACCGAAACGCCGCTGCCCCAGCCGGAATCGATCTCCACGCCTGTCCTGTCCCATCCGGCGAGCACGCCGGCCGGCGCGACGGCTGCGCCTGAAAAGAAGGGTTGAGCCCAGATGCTGCGTAAAGGTATCGCTCTGGCCGCGCTCGGCCTGGCTCTGGTGGGCGGCCCGGCGCTCGCCGCCGGGGAGGCTGCGCCCCCCAAGCACGTGGACTTCAGCTTCAAGGGCCCGTTCGGCAAGTTCGACCAGGCCCAGCTGCAGCGCGGCTACAAGGTCTATCGGGAGGTCTGCGCGGCCTGCCACAGCATGGAGCTGATGTCGTTCCGGAACCTCGGCCAGAAGGGCGGGCCCTTCTACGATCCGGACTACAGCAACCCCAACGACAACCCGTACGTGAAGACCATCGCGGCGGAATATCAGATCAACGACATCGACTCCGAAACCGGCGACGTCATCCAGCGCCCCGGCACCTCGGCCGACGCCTTCCCGAGCCCCTTCCCCAACGAGGCGGCGGCCCGCGCCAGCAACGGCGGGGCCCTGCCGCCGGACCTGTCGGTGATGGCCAAGGCCCGTCACCATGGCGCGGACTACATCTATTCCCTGCTGTCGGGCTATCGAGATCCGCCGGCCGGGCTGCAGGTGGCCGCTGGCCAGTACTACAATCCCTATATGGCCGGCGACACGACACCGTTCTGGACGGGGGAGGGCCATGCCCCGCCCGGCGGCTTCATCGCCATGCCGCCGCAGCTGGCGCCGGACAAGGTGACCTTCGACGACGGCACGCCGTCGACCATCGATCAGCAGGCCAAGGACGTAGCGGCCTTCCTGGCCTGGGCGTCCGAGCCCAAGATGGAAGAGCGCAAGGCCTTCGGCTTCGGGGCGATGATCTATCTCGTGATCTTCGCCGGCCTGCTCTATGCCAGCTACCGCCGCATCTGGCGCAACGTCGCCCACTAGGCCGCGTCGCCAGGACCATGATCAGCCCGCCGGAACGATCCGGCGGGCTTTTTCATGGATGATCGTCCGTGATCAGCAGAAGCCGCCCGGCGGGAAAATCGAAGCGCAGGCGCCAGCGCTCCAGAGCGCCTGGACCCACGGCGCTGACCTCGTCGCCGCCAAGCCCGGCTTTCAGATTCTCAAACAGCACGCCGCCTAGGGAGAAGGCCCGAAGCGCTGCGCGTCCGGCTTCGTAGGGGGCGAGGGATTCCGGTTCGGCCATGCCGGCGACCTCACCGGGCGCCAGACGAACGGCGGCGTCGAGCCCGGTGGAGGGCGCGACCAGGATGCGGCGGGCGGTCGCCCCGTCGCTGAGCGCCGCCCATATCACCGGCCGCCCCGCCGTCCAGTGCAGATCCTGAGCCTGCGACCGCATCTTGAGCGCAGGGTCGTCAGGCGGCGCATACAGCTCCACGTGGCACGGCCTGAAATCCACCTCCACGATCACCGCCTTGAGCACATCGGCGCCGATGACCCCGGCGATCGGGGTCGGAAAGGCGTAGGTGCGGGCGTCCTGGCTGACGATCGCCAGGGATCGATCAGGGAAGCTGAAACCGCCGATGTCCACCTCGCCTTGGGTGGCGTCGCCGCTCAGGCCCATGCCCCGGGCGCGGGTGTCGTGCAGTTCGGTGCGGGGCGCGCCGGTGTCGAGGATGTAGTCGCCAGCCGCGCCGGCGACGTTCGCCGGGACCACGATGACGCCGTGCTCGTACCAGCAGGCCAGCGGGGCTGCGGCGCCCATCGCCGGGATCAGGGCGAGGCACAGGGCCAGGGGAAGGGCGGGCGGGGCGGTCATGGGGCGTCTCACGCAGAACCAGCCTGCAGCCGGGCTGGAACCATAGCCAAGGCCCGCGGCCTCGGCGATAAGCGTCAAAGGTGGGCCGCGCGCGGCCGGCAGGCCGGGAGGCGCGACCATGGACTTGAGATCGACGATCCGCACCATTCCCGACTATCCCAAGCCGGGCATCCAGTTTCGCGACATCACCACCCTGCTGGCCGATGCGCGAGCCTTCCGCCAGGCGGTGGACGAACTGGTCCAGCCCTTCGCCGGCCTGAAGATCGACAAGGTGGCCGGCATCGAGGCTCGCGGCTTCATCCTGGGCGGGGCCGTGGCCCATCAGCTGTCGGCCGGCTTCGTGCCCCTGCGCAAGAAGGGCAAGCTGCCGCACAGGACCCGCTCGGTGGAATACGCCCTGGAATACGGCTCCGACGCCCTGGAGGTCCATCTGGACGCCTTTGTGAGCGGCGAACGCGTCATGCTGGTGGACGACCTGATCGCCACCGGCGGCACGGCCCTGGCGGCGGCGGAGCTGCTGCGACAGGGCGGGGCGGAGATCGTGGCTGCGGCCTTCGTGGTCGACCTGCCGGATCTGGGCGGCGCGGCGCGGCTGGCGGCGGCCGGCGTGCCCATCTCCACCCTGGTGGCCTTTGAAGGCGAATAGCCGGTGACGGCCCTGAAGTCGTCCTTCCCACCGGTCATCGACTCCGACACTCGCCTGCTGATCCTCGGCAGCCTGCCCGGCGAGGTCTCGCTGCAGCGGGGTCAGTACTACGCCAATCCCCGCAACCAGTTCTGGCGGCTGATGGCGGCGGTGACCGAGAGCCGGATGCCTGACGCTTATGAAGACCGCTTGGCTCACCTTCTGCGGCGTGGCGTCGGCCTCTGGGACACGGTGAAGACGGCGCGGCGGGTCGGAAGCCTGGACGCCGCCATCCAGGCCGCCCAGCCCAACGCCCTTCAGGACCTGATCGCCGGCCTGCCGAAGCTGGCCGCCATCGGCTTCAATGGCGGCACGGCCGCCCGCATGGGCCAGGCGCAGCTGACCGAGGCGCCGGGCCCGGCCCTGGTGACCCTGCCGTCCAGCAGCCCGGCCTTCACCCTGCCGTTCGAAACCAAGGTCGTCGCCTGGCTGGACCTTCGATCCTATCTCTAGGCGCCTTCGCCGCGGCCGCCGCCGCTGCGGGTGAAGAGCTGCAGGGTGCGCAGGCGGGCCAGGCGGGCGGCGTCGGGCTGGTAGTCCTTGCGCCGGTCCGAGGCGAAGCCGTGGCCGGCGTCGTAAAGGTGCACCGGCATGTCGGGATAGCGCGCCCGGATCTCCTCCACCTGCTCAAGCGGGATAGAGGCGTCGGTCTTGCCGAAATGCAGGATGGTCGGGCAACGGGGCGCCTCGTCCAGCAGTTCGGTGATCCGCCGGCCGTAGAAGCAGGAGGCCGCCGCCACGCCCACACAGCGGGCCGCCACGGCCCAGCTCGCCGCCCCGCCCCAGCAGAAGCCGGCCACGAAGACTGGGCCCTGAAGGGCGTCTATGGCGCTCTGCGCATCGCCAGTAACCTCGTCCCAGGGTGCGGCCTGGGATAGGGCCACGGCCTGGACCATGTCGGCCGGCTCGTAGCTCGCCTCGAAGCCCCTCTGCTGGCGGTCGAAGAAGGCCGGCGCGATCACCTCATAGCCGTCCTCGGCGAAGCCGTCGGCCACCTCGCGGATATGATCGGTGACGCCGAAGATCTCCTGGATCAGCACCAGCCCGCCTCGCCGGGCGTCGCCGGGCTTCACGTGGTAGGCATCGAACGAAAAGCCGTCGGCGCGGCTCTCCAGCCGGATGGTCTCGCCGGCCCGGCTCATACGCTCTCGAACAGTTCGCGGGTGCGCAGGCGGGCGAGGTCGGCGGCCTCCTCGTGATAGCGCTCGGGGCTCTCATTGTTGAAGCCGTGGCCCGCGCCCTCATAGATATAGACCGGAACCTCCGGATGGGCGGCCTTCACGGCGGCCTCGACCTCGTCGGCCTTGATGCCCGGATCGGTGTGGCCGAGATGGACGATGACGGGGCAGGCCAGCGGCAGCTCGGCATTGGCCTTGACCATGCTGCCATAATAGCTCGACGCCGCCGCGATCCCCTCGACCTTGGCCGCGCTCAGCCAGGCGAGCGAGCCGCCATAGCAATAACCCACCACGCAGACCTTGCCCCGGGGCTTCAGGAAGTCCCGGGCCGCGGCGATGTCGGCCAGCGCCTGCTCCAGAGGTGTGGCCCGGGCATGGCCGATGCCGGCGGCCATGCCTTCGGAATCGTGGCCCACCGAAAAGCCCCGCTCGCGGCGGTCGAACAGGGAGGGCGCGATGGCCTCATAGCCGGCCTTGGCCCAGCGCTCGACGTCGGCGCGGACGTATTTGTCGACGCCGAAGATCTCCTGCAGCACGATGACCCCGCCTTTGCGCGGGGTGAACGGGGCCTCGTGATAGGCCGACAGCTCATAGCCGTCAGCCGGGCTTTTCAGCGTAATGGTGTCGCCCATTGGTGTTCTCCCTTGGCCGTGAAAGCCTAGGGCCACAGGGGGGCGGCTGTCACCTGCCCGAGCGGTTCAGACGTTGAATCGGAAGTTCATCACGTCGCCGTCCTGGACAACATATTCCTTGCCCTCCTGGCGCAGCTTGCCCGCGTCGCGGGCGCCGGCTTCGCCGTTGAACTTAATGTAATCGGGGAAGGCGATGGTTTCGGCCCGGATGAAGCCCTTTTCGAAATCGGTGTGGATCACGCCGGCGGCCTGGGGGGCGGTGGCGCCCACAGGGATGGTCCAGGCCCGGGTCTCCTTGGGGCCGCAGGTGAAATAGCTCTGCAGGCCGAGCAGCTTGAAGGCCTCGCGGATCATGCGGTTCAGGCCCGGCTCTTCGAGGCCGAGGGTCTCCAGGAACTCCGCCCGTTCGGCTGAGTCCAGCATGGCGATCTCGCTCTCGATCTGGGCGGAGATGACCACGCTCTCGGCGTCGTCGCGCTTGGCCCGCTCGGCGACGGCGGCCGACATTTCGTTGCCGGTCCCGGCCGCGCCCTCATCCACATTGCAGACATAGAGGGTCGGCTTGGCGGTCAGCAGCTGCAGCATCCGCCAGGCCTTTTCGTCGTCCTCGGACACCTTGGCGGTGCGGGCCGGGCGGCCGGCGTTCAGTTCTTCCAGGGCGAGCTTCACCAGCCGAAGGGTGTTGGCGCTCTCCTTGTCGCCGGTCTTGGCGCGCTTATCGAGATTGGCGACCCGCTTCTCCAGGCTCTCCAGATCGGCCAGCATCAGCTCGGTCTCGATGATCTCCAGGTCGGCGAGAGGATCGATGCGGCCCTCGACGTGGGTGATGTCATCGTTGACGAAGCAGCGGGCCACGAAGGCCACGGCGTCGCAGTCGCGGATATTGGCCAGGAACTGGTTGCCCAGGCCCTCGCCCTTCGACGCGCCGCGCACCAGGCCGGCGACATCGACAAAGTTGATCCGGGCCGGAATGATCTCCTTGGAGCCGGCCACCTTGGCCAGGGCCTCCAGGCGCGGCTCAGGCACCGCAACGTCGCCGACATTGGGCTCGATGGTGCAGAACGGATAGTTGGCCGCCTGGGCCGCCGCGGTCTGGGTCAGCGCGTTGAACAGGGTGGACTTGCCGACATTGGGCAGGCCGACGATGGCGACTTTGAGAGCCATGGAGTCCTCGGAGAATTGGAGCCGGGGCCGTCTTAGAGCGCGTTCCGATAAGTGGGAACCGGTTATCGGGACGAAACGCGCTCAGGACTTGGAGTGCAGAGCCCGATTCAACGATCAGACGATGCCGTCTGATCGCATCAGGCTAGCCGAGCCGGCCGGGATTGTCGTCAGCCGTAGCCGCTAGGGCGCGTCGCGGCCCTGGCGCTGCTGGCGGGTGTCGGCCTTGTCGGCCGGCGCCAGGCGCATGACCTCGGCCTGGTACTTTTCGTCCTCGCCGGCGACCAGCAGCGGGGCGGCGTCGGCGCACGCCCGCAGAAGATCGCTCAACCAGGCCTGCTCGACCTTGTGGAAGTCCGACAGCACGTGACCCTGGACCAGCTCCTTGTGGCCGGGATGGCCGACGCCCAGCCGGGCGCGGCGGAAATCTGGGCCGACCTGGCCGGTGATGGAGCGGATGCCGTTGTTGCCGGCCGCGCCGCCGCCGGCCTTCATGCGGAACCGCCCCGGCGCCAGGTCGATCTCATCATGGAAGACAATGAGGTCCGAGGGCGTCAGCTTGTAGAACTTCAGCGCCTCGCCCACGGCGTTGCCGCTGTCATTGTAATAGGTCTGGGGCTTGAGGATCAGGGCGCGGACGGGACCCTGCGGGGTCTCGATGGACCCTTCGCGGGTCAGGCTCTGAAAGCGGGACCGCTCTGGGCCGAAGGCCCAGCGCCGGGCGATCTCATCGACGGCCATGGCGCCGACATTGTGCCGGTTGCCGGCGTAGCGGCTGCCAGGATTGCCCAGGCCGGCAAGGATCAGCATGCAATCCCCCGCGGCAGATGGGCGCTCGGTGGACGAATCCGGGAGCGGAGCAGCGTCAAGGGCGGGCCTCGCCCGGTTCAGATGAGGCCATCTGAACCGGAAAGGAATTTAGGCCTCGGTTTCGCCGGTCGGACCCGCGCTCTCGGCGTCGGCCGCCGCGTCCTGCGCCGCCTGGGCCGAGGTGCCGGCCAGGGTGGCGATGACGAAGTCGCGATCCACGGTGGCTTCCACGCCCTTGGGCAGGTCGAAGCCGGAGATGCGGATGGTGTCGCCGATCTCGAGACCGGTGAGGTCGAAGATCAGTTCTTCGGGAATGGCGTCGGCCGGGCAGGACAGTTCGACGTCGTGACGCACGACGTTGAGGGTGCCGCCGCGCTTCAGGCCCGGCGATTCATCGTGGTTAATGAAGTGCACGGGCACCGAGATCTTGATCTGCTGGTGCTCATCGACCCGGTAGAGGTCGAAGTGCCACGGCTCGTCGGTCACCGGATGCATGTCGATCGCCTTGGCGATGACCGGCTGGGTTTCCTTGCCGTACTTCAGGGTCACCAGGTGGCCCAGCAGCTTGCCGGTGTAGAGCGCCTTGCGGAACTCGTTGGCCGGAACGGAGATCGCCACAGGATCCTTGTCGCCGCCATAGAGCACGCCAGGGACCTTGCCGCTGCGACGCACGACGCGCGCGGCGCCGGTGCCGGTTTGCTCACGAACTTCAACGTTCAATACGATATCGGCCATCGCCTTGCCTCAAAACGAAACCGCCGCGCGAACCCGCGCGGCGAGGGC
>NZ_JBALUY010000055.1:0-23792 GCF_036963605.1 Phenylobacterium sp.
GCCATCAAGCTGATGGCCGCCAGTCTTCTGACGAGCGAGCCTCTGCGGCTGACCAACATGCCGCGCCTGGCCGACACGCGGTTCCTCGGCAAGCTGCTCTCGCGTCTGGGCGCCGGCGTCGAGGAGCGGGACGGGCCGGACGGCGCGGAAACCGTGCTTCAGACCCCTGAGATCATCAGCGCCATCGCGCCCTACGACCTGGTCCGCCAGATGCGCGCCTCGTTCAATGTGCTGGGGCCGCTGCTGGCCCGGTCGGGTCAGGCCAAGGTCTCGCTGCCGGGCGGCTGCACCATCGGCGCCCGGCCGGTGGACCTCCACCTCTCGGCCCTGCGGGCGCTCGGCGCCCATATCGATCTGCATGAGGGCTATGTGTACGCCCAGGCGCCGCGGGGCTTGGTCGGGGCGGAGATCGCCTTTCCGTTCGTCTCGGTGGGCGCCACCGAGCACGCCATGCTGGCGGCGGTGCTGGCCGAGGGCGAGACCGTGCTGCGCAACGCGGCCTGTGAGCCTGAGATCGTCGACTTGGCGGACTGTCTGAACAAGATGGGCGCGCGGGTCAGTGGGGCGGGCATGGACGTGATCCGTATCCAGGGCGTCAGCCGGCTGGGCGGCGCCACGCACTCGGTCATTCCCGATCGGATTGAGACCGGCACCTTCGCTCTGGCTGCGGCCATGGCCGGGGGCGAGGTGCGTCTCACCCGCACCCGCAGCGACTTCATCGCCAACCTGCTGGACAAGATGGAAGAGGCCGGGGTCGATGTGACCCATCACAATGACGGCGTGACCATCAAGCGCAATGGTCGGCGCCTGGCGGCCGTGGCGATCGAGACTGATCCCTATCCCGGCTTCGCCACCGACCTGCAGGCCCAGTTCATGGCCTTGATGACCCTAGCCGACGGCGAATCGGTGATCCGCGAGACCATCTTCGAGAACCGGTTCATGCACGCCCCGGAACTGGCGCGGCTGGGCGCCGACATCGCCATCCAGGGCGGCGAGGCTCGGGTGCGCGGGGTTTCAAGCCTGAACGGCGCCCAGGTGATGGCCACCGACCTTCGCGCCTCGGTCAGCCTGGTGATCGCGGGACTTGCGGCCAAGGGCGAGACGGAGGTTGGCCGCGTCTATCACCTCGACCGGGGTTTCGAACGCCTCGAGACCAAGCTCGGCGCCTGTGGGGCCAAGATCCGGCGCCTGAAGGGCGCGGAAATGATCGAGGACATGACCGCCGATGCCTGACGTTTCCCGTGGGCGCCTGAAGCTTCGGGCTGAGGACGCAGAGGATCTGTCGGTGATCTCGGCGGCCCTTCAGGATGCGGTGGCCAAGCTCGGCGATGTCCGCTTCGAAGCCCAGGGCCGGCTACTGACGATCTTGTTCAACCGCTATCGCTGGGAAGCCGGTGGAGGCTCGCGCGTGCGTAGCGCCCTTCAGTTGGGGTCGGTGGAACAGGTTGAGGCGCGGCGGCTGCGGCGCGATGCGCCTGACGCGGTGGTTGAGCTGCTGGCCATCACCTTTGAGTCGGACGCTGAACCCCCCGGGGGCGCCGTGGTGCTGAACTTCGCGGGTGGCGGCGACCTCAAGGTCAAGGTTGAATGCATCGAGGCCGTGCTGGCCGATGTTTCCGAGCCTTGGCCGACCCCCAGGATTCCGCGACACGAGACTTAGCTGCCGCCGATCCATCCCTGTGGCTGCGACGCCATGGCGCTGGACGGCCGGGATCGCTACATAGCCAGGCCATGCGCCGTTTTCTCTTTTCCGATCCCGATTTTGAAGCCCGCTTCGCCGCCCTGGTGAACGAGCGCCGCGACACGCCCGAAGACGTCGAAGCTATCGTGCGCGACGTGCTGGCGGCTGTGCGCAGCGAGGGCTTGCCCGCGTTGCTGCGCTATGGCGCGCAGTTCGATGGGGTGGAGATCGCCGAAGCAGATTTGCGGGTCACGTCTGAGGAGATCGAGGCGGGCGCGGCGGCCTGTCCGCAGGAGGTCCGCGAGGCGATCGATTTCGCCGCCGCCCGCATCCGCAGTTATCACGAACTGCAGCGGCCCGCCGACGCCCGCTTCACCGATGAGGCCGGGGTCGAGATGGGCTGGCGCTGGACGCCGATCGAGGCCGTGGGGATCTATGTGCCTGGCGGCCGCGCGGCCTATCCCTCCACCGTGCTGATGAACGCCGTGCCGGCCGCGGTGGCCGGCGTGTCCCGGATCGCCATGGTCACGCCGCCCGGGCGCTTGCAGCCGGCGGTGCTGGCGGCGGCCAAGGCGGCGGGCGTCACGGAGATCTGGCGGGTCGGCGGCGCCCAGGCGGTGGCGGCCCTGGCCTATGGCGCCGGGCCGATCGCGCCGGTGGACAAGATCGTTGGTCCCGGCAACGCCTTTGTCACCGCGGCCAAGCGGCGAGTCTATGGGGTGGTGGGGATCGACGCCCTGGCCGGCCCGTCCGAGATCGTCGTGGTCGCTGACGCCCAGAACCGTCCCGACTGGATCGCCGCCGACCTCCTGTCCCAGGCCGAGCACGACCCGGCCGCCCAATCGATCCTGATCACCGACGATGCCGATTTCGCCGCCAAGGTGGAGGTGGAGGTCGAAGCTCAGATCTCCACCCTGAGCACCGGCGCGGTGGCTGAAGCCTCCTGGCGCGACCATGGGGCGGTGATTCTTGCGCCGCTGGCGCAGGCGCCGGCCCTGGTGGACCGCCTGGCGCCCGAGCACGTGGAGTTCGCCGTCGCCGATCCCGACGCGCTGGCTGCTCAGGTGCGTCACGCCGGCGCGATGTTCCTGGGCCGGCATGCGCCTGAAGCCATCGGCGACTATGTGGCGGGATCGAACCATGTGCTCCCCACCAGCCGCGCGGCGCGATTCTCTTCGGGGCTTTCCATCTACGACTTCATCAAGCGGACCTCGTTTGTGAAGTGCGACGCCGCGGCCTTTCAGGCCCTGGGGCCGGCTACGGTGGCCCTGGCGGAGGCCGAGGGCCTGCCGGCCCACGCCCGCTCGGCCGCCCTGCGCCTTGGTCAGGGCGCGGCCGCCAAAGGCTGAACGAAACCTGTCAATCGGCGTCGGGCGGGCGTTCAGCCTGCGCCTTCTAAGGTCGGTCTCGTAGGGCCCCTCGCGGCCCGGCGAACTCGATCTGATGGAGGCAAGTCATGCCGAACAAGAGTGTTTCCAAACTGGCCTCGGGCGCGGCCGCCACCGCGATGATGAGCGCCCTTTTCCTGGCCGCCGCGGCGCCTGCCGCTCAGGCCCAGAATTTCGGCGGCGTGCTGGGCTGTAACGCCAGCGGCGGCAAGCAGGAGGGCGGCGCCCTGATCGGCGCTCTGCTGGGCGCTGCTGCCGGCTCAAACCTGGCCAAGAACGACCGGGGCACAGGTACGGCGCTCGGCGCCGTCGTCGGGGCCGCGGCCGGCTCGGCGATCGGTTGCAAGCTGCAGCACGACGACCAGGACCGCCGTTACGGCCAGGGCCAGGGCTACGCCTACAACCAGCCGGCCACCTACACTCACGACGGCTATCGCCTCGACCGGAACCTGTCGCCGGCGAGCTTCAGCCGCGGTGAGGGAGCCATGGTCGCCCGCTCGAGAGTGAACCTGCGCGCCGCGCCGACCACCAACAGCCCGCGGGTCGGTCAGCTGGGCGCCGGCCAGCGCTTCGAGGCCCTGGCCAGGGTTCGGGGCAGCGACTGGGTGCTGGTGGGCCAGAACGGCGTCGGCGTAGGCTATGTCCACGGCGCCTATGTCCAACCCGAAGGCTATCGCCACGCCAACTATCGATACTAGAAGCCGCCCTCGACGGCGCGAAGATCCCCCGTCGCTTCGGCGGCGGGGGATTTTTCTTGGCTGGACGCGCCCTGCGCCCGCATGGCGGGATGACGTTGGGGGGCGGATTGCACTAAAGCTGACGCCTAGAGCATGGTGCGATCAGGCGGACCGCCTGATCGTTGAATCCTGCTCTGGATCATAGAGTTTGAGCGCGTTTCGACCGTAAGACCGGGCGCCACGTTTACGGAACGCGCTCCTGCACTTCGCCAGAGCGTCATGGCTGACGACGACCAGAAGAACCACCGGCTGCAAAGCGTCGAGATCGACCAGGATTCGCTGGGCGCGATTTCGCGCGACCAGGAGCAGGAGCGGCAGATCGCCATATTCGACCTGCTGGAGTCCAACCACTTCGCGCCCGATGGAGCGGTGGAGGGGCCCTATGACCTGCACATGGGGCTGATGGAGAACCGGCTGGTGCTGGACGTGCGTGGCCCAGCCTATGAGAAGCGCCACATCCTGTCGCTTTCGCCGTTCCGGATGCTGATCAAAGACTATTTCATGATCTGCGAGAGCTATTACCAGGCCATCCGCAACGCCACGCCGGCCCAGATCGAGGCCTTGGACATGGGCCGCCGCGGCCTGCACAACGAAGCCTCCGAACTGTTGCGGACAAGGCTGGCGGGCAAGATCGAGACGGACCTCGACACCGCCCGGCGGCTGTTCACCCTGATCTGCGCCCTGCATCACCGGAACTGAGTGCGCCAATGGGTTCGGGGTCTCATCCGCCGCTGCCCGGCGCCGTTCTGTTCGCCTGCAACTTCAACCGTGTTCGCTCGCCGATGGCCGAGGCGGTGGCCAAGCAGATCCTGGGCGACCGGGTCTATGTGGACTCCTGCGGCCTGAAGCCCGATGTCGACGCCGAGGGCGCCGATCCATTTGTCCAGGCGGTGATGGCCGAGCAAGGCTTCGACCTTGAGGGGCACCGGCCAAAGACCTTTGATGACCTGACCGATGATTCCTTCGACCTGGTGATTTCGCTGACGCCGGAGGCGCAGCATCGGGCCGTCGAAATGACCCGCCACCGGGCCGCCGAGATCGAATACTGGCCGACCCACGACCCGACCCTGGCCGGCGGGCCGCGGGAGAATCGCCTGGCGGCCTATCGCGAGGTCCGGGACGCCTTGGCCCAGAGGATCCGGGAACGGTTTGGCGAGGACGGCGAGTGACGCGCCGGGCTCTACCGGGGCGTCCACAACCTGGGTTATGATCACCCTGTTGACGGCTCGCGGCCCGATTCCAGGCGCGTTCCGTTCGCTTAGGTGAGCGCCCATGGAGCCGGCATGGCTAAGGAAGAGCTGTTGGAGTTCCCCGGCGTGGTCAGCGAAGTGCTGCCCAACGCCATGTTTCGCGTAAGGCTCGAAAATGAGCATGAAATCGTCGCACATACCGCCGGCAAGATGCGCAAGAACCGCATTCGCGTGGCGGTCGGCGACAAGGTGCTGGTGGAAATGACCCCCTACGATCTGACCAAGGGCCGCATCACCTTTCGCGTCCGCTAGGCGTGGCCAGTCCGACCGCGCCTGCCGCCCCCCGTCTCGTCCTGGCCTCGGCCAGCCCGCGCCGCCTGGACCTGCTGGCCCAGATCGGCGTGACGCCGGACCATGTGGCCGCATCAGACATCGACGAGACGCCGTTGCGGGGCGAGACGCCGCGGCTGCTGGCCCTGCGGCTGGCCGCCGCCAAGGCCGCCGCCGTCAAAGCCTTTCACCCCGACGCCTATGTGATGGCCGCCGACACGGTGGTGGCTGTTGGCCGGCGGGTGCTGCCCAAGGCGCAGAACGAGGCGGAGGTGGCCGCCTGCCTGGACCTGCTCTCGGGCCGGACGCACCGGGTCTATACGGCGGTGGCGGTCCATGGCCCAGATGAACGAACCGCCGAGCGACTGGTGGAAACCCGGGTGACCTTCAAGCGTCTCGCCCCCAACGAGATCGCCGCCTACCTCCAGAGCCAGGAGGGGATCGGCAAGGCCGGCGGCTATGGAATTCAGGGCCGGGCTGGGGGCTTCGTCCTGCGACTGCAGGGGTCCTATCCGGCCGTGGTCGGCCTGCCCCTCTATGAAACCCTTTGTCTGTTGCAGGGTCTGGGCTATCCCGCGGCATGAGCCGACGGACCTACTTCATCGACGAGGGCCTTGGGGAGACCCGGGGCGGCGTGCTTCTGGACGATCGCCCAGAGCGACTGCTGATCCAGCGGGACGACGATTCCCAGCGCCTGGCCCTGGGCGCCCGGCTGCGCGCCCGCGTGCGGCATGTGGAGCCGGCGCTCTCCATGGCCTTCCTCGACCTGGGGGAGGGGGCCGAGGCCAGCCTCTCCTTCAAGCCTGACGCCCGCCCCCGCCAGGGCGAAGCGCTCGAGATCGAAATCCGGACCGAAGCGCGGGTGGGGAAACTGGCGACAGCACGCCTCATCGGCCCAGCCCAGGGAGATCCCGCCCTGTTGTCGCCGGCCCCGAGCCTCCTCGACCAGCTGCGCGAAATGGCCAGGGACGGCGAGCTGATCACCGGCAAGGCCGCCCGCCAGATCGCCGACGAGGCCGAGGCCGAGGCCCTGGAGATTCTCCATCCCCTTCCTGGCGGCGGCAGCATCGCCATTGAACCCACCCGGGCCCTGACCGCGATCGACGTCGATGTGGGAGAACGCAAGGGCTCCGAGGCCAAGCGGGTCACCCGCCAGGCCAACCTGGCAGCCCTTGGGGTCGCCGCGCGGGTCCTTCGCCTGAAAGGACTCGGCGGCCTGGTCGTGTTCGACATGGCGGGGCGGGGGCACGATGGCGCCGCCCTGATGGCCGCCGCGCGGGCCGCCTTCAATCCCGACAATCCTGGTGTGTCCATCGGCCCGATCAGCCGGTTCGGCACCATCGAGCTGACCGTGCCCAGGCGCACCCGACCCGTGACCGACATTCTCACCGACGCCTCCGGACGGGTTTCGGCCCGAACCCTGGCCCAGCGCCTGGTCCGGCGGATGGAGGCCGAGGGCAGGGCCTCGCCGGGTGGGCGGCTCTCGGGACGCTGCGCGCCGGCGGTGGCCGAGGCGGCCAAGCCGGCCCTGGCCCTGCTCGCGGCCCGCATCGGCGCGCGATTCGAGGTCAGCGCCGATCCGGACGCGCCTTGGGATCGGATCGAGGTCCACGCCCGATGACCCGCGCCCCCGTCAGCAAAACGCCTAAATGCGCCATCTGCCGAAGGCCGGCCGACCCCGAGTTCCGTCCGTTCTGTTCCAAGCGCTGCGCCGATGTGGATCTGCAGCGCTGGTTCACCGGCGCCTATGCGGTGCCGGCCGTTGAGCAGGAAGAGGTTTCCGAGGACGAGGACTAGGTCTGAGAAGATCGGCGTCCGGAGCGCTGGACTTCGGTCGGCGGCTCTTTTATAGACGCGGCTCCCGCGCGGCGGGCCCAGGCCTGGGTAGCTCAGTTGGTAGAGCAGCGGATTGAAAATCCGCGTGTCGGTGGTTCGAATCCGCCCCCAGGCACCACTTCCCTTCCCAGCGAATCTGATCCACGCCGCAGCCGAGTTGCGAGGGCTCTCCCCGCGTTTCGGGCGGGTTGGCCCAGCGGGGAGGACGCGCAGGTTCCTGAGCCGCCGTCTCAGACTACTATTCCTTCGCTCGACCATACCCTGGGGCTAAGCCGCCACCCGGCTTGGGTCGGTTCAGCGCCGAGGGTGAGGCTTTCCAGTGACAGCGGAGGGCCTCGTTGCGCCGCGAAAGAGGTGATCGCCTTGACTTGAGGGGGCGCCGCGCTCATTTGCCGCTTCAGCAGCGGCCGCGTGCGCAATTGCTAAGCGCTGGCAGGGCGATTCTCGCCAGAATTTGCCCATATTGACCAACCGGCGTTCTATACGCCCTGTTGCGACGCAGCAATATCTTTCCCGGGCTGGGCGAGATTAGCCAATTATTGCAGCCAATTCATATTGTGCGACGCAGCAATACCCAAATTTCTGATTAGATTATCGGCGGTTAGCTGAGGGCTCTCGCACTTGACGCTCCGTTTGGGGGTTGCCAAAGGAGCCTCGCCGCACGTCTAACTTTGCGGTGAGGGTCCGCTTTCCGAAAGGTGTGGCGGTCTCGCCTCGCCCAATCGCGGCGCCGGTCTTCACACGAATGTGGAAGAGCGGCGCTACGGGTCGGGTGCAGCGATAGCGGTTTCGGTCTCGGCGCGACGAAAGTCGTCTCGGGGCCAGACTTATTCAACTAGGGTGGAGACGCTCTCGCGCGACGACCCTCGGTCCAAACGTGCTAGACCATTAGGAACTGGCGACAGATGCTCGACAATAAACGGAAGATCCCCTTCATCGCTCTCATTGGCGCCGCTGCGCTGGTGATGGGTGCGCCGGCGTTCGCTCAGGACGCCGCTCCTGCTGATCCGGCCGCCGCCGAGGCTCCTGCCGATCCGGCCGCCGAAACTGCCGCCCCCGCCGATGCTGCTCCGGCAGCCGAAGCGCCGGCGGAAGAAGTCTCGACTGATGTTGGTGGTCACGGCGAACTGACCATCATGACCATGTTCCTGGACGCTCAGCCGGTCGGTAAGGCCGTTCTGATCGGCCTGGCCCTGGCCTCGATCTTCTCCTGGACCCTGCTGCTCACCAAGCTCTTCGAGTTTGCTGGCCTGGAGCGTCAATCCAACCGCTTCCTGGAAGCCTTCCGGGGCGCCAAGAACATCAACGACATCGGCCGTATCGCCATGTCCGACGAGTTCGAAGGCAATCCGCTGGCCGACATGGCTGCGGCCGCCGTCCAAGAAGTTGAGGTTTCGCGTCAAGCGGGCCTGAACGTGGCTGGCGAACACCGTGAAACCACCATCACCCGCGCGATCGCCGCGGTGAGCGGCGTGCAAGCCTCGCTCGCCAAGCGCCTTTCGGGCGGTATGCAGTTCCTGGCCTCGGTCGGCTCCAACGGTCCGTTCATCGGTCTGTTCGGCACCGTCTACGGGATCATGTATTCGTTCATCGGTATCGCGAACACCAACACGACCAACCTGGCCGTCGTTGCGCCCGGTATCGCCGAAGCCCTGCTCGCTACCGGCATGGGCCTCTTCGCCGCTATCCCGTCGGTTATCTTCTACAACTACTTCCAGACGCGCATCTCCGCTTACGGCGCCCGTTCGGAAGGGTATGTCGCTGAACTTCTGAACGCGATTTCCCGGCAGCTCGACAAGGGGGCCTAATCCCAATGGCCGCTAAACTCTCAGGGTCTGGGGGTGGCAGGTATGCAACGGAGCAGAACAGCGAAATCAATGTGACGCCCTTCGTGGACGTCATGCTGGTTCTCCTGATCATCTTCATGGTGGCGGCGCCTCTGGCCAGCGTAACGGTCCAGGTCGCGCTTCCTCCAGCCGTCGCCGAGCCATCTCCGAACCCGCCTAAACCGGTCTACATTTCGATCCAGTCGAACGGGTCCATCTATATCGGTGACTTCGCCACCGATCTGTCGGCCCTGGGCGACGATCTCCGATCGAACATTGGGCAGCGGAACCCGGAGCGCGAGCGGATCTTCATCCGCGCCGATAGGGACACCATGTACGGTGACTTCATGGGCGTGATGAACATGCTTCAGGACAATGGGTTCTACAGCGTGGCGCTCATCGGCGAAGAAGACAATTGAGGGAGGTGAGGCATGTCTGACACCAGTGACACGACTCACATTCACCACAGCCCGTTCGACGCGCCGAAGCCGAAGCGGAACAAGGGCATCATCATTGCGATCGTCGTTTCGATCGTCGTGCATGTGGCCCTGGGTCTTTATCTCTACAAGACCAAGTTCGAGCCGGAGTATCGGGAGTATTCGGAGGATGTGACGGACGTGGCGATCATCAAGCCCGCTCCGCCGCCGCCGCCTCCGCCGCCCCCGCCGCCGCCGACGAACACACCGCCGCCGCCGCCGCCCAAGCTGCAGCCGCGTCCGCCTGTGGCGCCGCCGCTGAACGCGCCGTCGATCCCGCCTCTGCCGGTTCCGCCGGTAGAAAAGCGGATCGAACAGCCGAAGCCGCCGGCTGCGCCGCCGCCGGAGCCGCCGCGTCCGTCGGTGATCACCAATCCCGACTGGGCCCGTCTGCCCAGCGGCGAGGATGTGGCCCGCTATTATCCTGACCGCGCTCAGCGGATGGGAGCGGAGGGCCGGGTGGTTCTGAGCTGCTCGGTCACGGCGCGTGGCACGCTGGAAAACTGCTCTGTGGTGGAAGAAAGCCCCGCAGATCAGGACTTCGGCAGCGCCGCGATGCGGATGACCCGACTGTTCCGGATGCGTCCTCGCACCGCCGACGGCGCCCCCGTCGAAGGTGGCACCGTTCGGATCCCGATCTCCTTCCGTCTTCCCGGCTAAGGGACGACGTAGGGATCAAGGAAATCGGCCCCGGGGACCTCGGTCTCCGGGGCCTTTTCTTTGCCCTGCGCGCCTGTGGCGATGGCTCTTGATCCCATTGGCCGGCGCCACTAGAACCCTATCCCTCGCGATGCGCCGCCTTAGCTCAGTTGGTTAGAGCGCCAGATTGTGGCTCTGGAGGTCCTCGGTTCGAACCCGAGAGGTGGTACCATCGCGCTGGAGGCCCGAGAGATCGGGCCTTTTTTGCGCCCGGTCGCCGGAGCGCCTTCCGCGCAGGCGACCTTCGCAGGGACGTCACGAATTCAGGGCATAAGCCGCCGTCTTAGCTGGCCGGCGTTGCGCGGGCCGAGGCAGAGGCGTCCATGACCCTTCGTATCCGTCCCCGCGCTGGCTTGGCGGCCGGCGTCGTCGCCCTTTCGATCTCCATGACGGCCGGCGCCGTCCAGGCGAAGGAGCCGCAGGCCGCACTCGCGGCAGCCCTGGCCCGGCAGCCCGCTACGGAACCCGCCAAGAACGTCATCCTGTTCATCGGCGACGGCATGGGCGTGTCCACCGTTACGGCTACACGCATCCTCGCCGGGCAGCGGGCCGGCGTCGATGGCGCCTCCTATGACCTGGCCTTCGACACCATGCCTTATGGGGGGCTGGTGCGGACCTACTCCGCCGACGGACTGGTGACGGATTCAGCCAATGGCGCCTCGGCCATCACCACCGGCCATCGCACGATCAATGGCGGTCTCGGGGTCGATGGCGGGGCGCGTCGTGGGGTCTGTGATCCGGCGCACAACGTGCCGACCCTGGCGCAGCGCGCCAAGCGCGAGCTGGGCAAGGCGGTGGGCGTGGTCTCCACCGCATCCCTCACCGACGCCACGCCGGCGGCCTTCTACGCTCACAGTCCAGACCGCGGCTGGGAGAGCGACGTCAGTCTGCCCGCGGCGGCGCGCGAGGCCGGCTGCGTCGATATCGCCTCGCAGCTGGTGCTGGCGCCGGACGATCTGCGGCCCGACATCGCCCTGGGCGGCGGCCTGAACTTCTTCCGTCCCGAAGCCGCCGGCGGTCAGCGCAAGGACGGCCAGGATCTGCCCGAAATCTGGGGGGCGCGACCCGACGCCGCCTTCGTCACCGACCGCGACGGCCTCGACGCCGCGGTGGCCGAAGGGCGCGACGTGCTCGGTCTTTTCGCCACCGCCCACATGCCCCGCGAGGTGGACCGCCCGGCCGCCGCGCCGCAGGCGCCGACCCTTGAGGAGATGACCCGCGCGGCCATCGTCCGCCTGGCGGCCGAGCCTCAGGGCTACGTGTTGCTCGTCGAGGCCGCCCATATCGACAAGGCCCACCATGCCGGCCTGATCGCCGCCTCTCTGACCGAAGGTGTCGAGTTGTCGAAGGCCGTCGCCGCGGCCATGGCGCTCACCGACCCGGCAGAAACCCTGATCCTCGTCACCGCCGACCACAGCCATGGCCTGGTGATCAATGGCGGCGGCCGGGGCGACGACGTGCTGGGCCTGATCAAGGGCCCCACCGGCGCGCCACGCCTGGCCGCCGACGGCAAGCCGCTGCCGATCCTGACCTACGCCACGGGACCCGGCGGGCCGCGGGACGGGGAGGGGCGTCCTAACCTCGAGGGGATCGATGTGACGGCGGCCGATCAGGTGCGCCAGGCCGGCGTCTATTCGCCCAGCGCCGCCCACGCCGGCGAGGACGTGCCGGCCTATGCGCAGGGGCCTGCCGCCTATCTGGTGACCGGTTCCATGGACCAGCCCTATCTGTTCCAGGTCATGCGCCACGCCCTGCGCCTGTCGGTCGAGGCGCCCTGAACACCCAAGCGCTCCGGCGGCCGCAGCAGCGTCAGCGTTGACGGAGGCCCCGAGCCCCCCTATGGGCTGCCCGGTGACAGGTTCCCCGCAAGGGGATCAAAAGGGAACTCAGGTGAAAGACCTGGGCTGCCCCCGCAACTGTAAGCGGCGAGCCCGCACGCCATGAGCCACTGGGTCTTCGGGCCTGGGAAGGCGGCGTGCAGAGGGTGATGACCCGCTAGCCAGGAGACCTGCCTGTCGCGGTCGTCCTTCGTCTGGCCGGGGTGCGCCATGCGAACGGGTCTTCCCGGGTGGCGACAACCGTCCAGGGCCGCGCGTGGCGTGGGTCCCGGCGGGGTCGCGCGCCCGTCGTTCGTCCTCTCCGTGGTCCTTCCGTCTCCCGCGGCTCGTTGTCGTCAACGAGGGGGATAGACCCAGATGAGACTCGCACTGCTTTCCAACGCCGCCCTTTCCACCGCCGTCCTGGCGGCCTTCGCCTCGCCCGTCCTGGCCCAGCCGGCGTCCGCGCCCGACGTGGCCGGGGCCGCGGCCTCCAACGCCGTGCGCGGCGTCGTCGTCACGGGCAATCGCGCCCCCACCGCAGCGGCCGAGGTCGCCCAGGCGATCACCGTCCTGGATCGGGCCGATATCGAGGCCAGCCAGGCCATCCTGCTGCCCGACCTGCTGGGCCGCACGGCCGGCGTCACCCTGTCGCGCAACGGCGGACCGGGCGGGGTCACCGCCCTGCGGATCCGCGGCGCCGAGACCGACCAGACCCTGGTGGTCATCGACGGCGTGCGGCTGAACGACGTGGCCCAGCCCGGCGGCGGCTACAACTTCGCCAATCTGCTGACCGGCGATGTCGCCCGGGTCGAGGTCCTGCGCGGCGCCCAGTCCACCCTCTGGGGCAGCCAGGCCATCGGCGGCGTGGTCAATGTGGTCACCACCGTGCCGACCGAACCCTTCGAGGCCAGCCTGGACGTGGAGGGCGGCGACTACGCCACCGCCTATGTCCGCGGCGGCATCGGCGGCGGCGGCGAGCGCGTCGTCTGGCGTCTGGGCGCCGGCTACTATACCACCGACGGGGTCTCGGCCTTTGCGGGCGGGGCCGAGGACGACGGCTTCCAGCACACCAGCGCCAATGGCCGCCTGGGGGTCAAGATCACCGACAATCTCTCCCTCGACCTGCGGGGAATCTATTCCTATGGCCGCGCCCAGGTGGATGGCTATCCGGCGCCGGCCTACAGCTTCGGCGATACGCCCGAATATGGCGTCACCGAGGAACTGGCGGGCTATGCGGGCCTGAACCTCGCCCTGCTGGACGACCGGCTTCGGAACCGCCTGTCCTATTCCCGCACCCGCACCGACCGCCAGAGCCTCAATCCGGCGCAGGCGGCGACGGACGTCACCTTCGACGCCCTCTCCGAGGTGGATCGCTGGGAGTATCAGGGGACCTTCGCCCTGACCGAAGCGTGGCAGACTGTGTTCGGTCTGGAGCGGGAAGAGGCCAGCATGCGCACGGCCTCGCCCAGCGCCTTCGATCCCAATCCCCCGACGCAGGCGGCCAGCGCCGATCTCGACAGCGCCTATGTCCAGGTCCAGGGACCGCTGCTCACCGGCCTGACTCTGACGGCTGGCCTTCGCCGCGACGAGCACGACACCTTCGGCGGCCAGACCCTGGGGCAGGCGGCGCTGGCCTGGTCCCTGAACGACGGCAACACCATCGTGCGGGCCAGCTTTGGCCAGGGTTTCAAGGCGCCGACCCTCTATCAGCTCTATAGCGAGTACGGGAATCTGGGGCTGGAGCCCGAAGAAGCCGACGCCTGGGACCTGGGCGTCGAGCAGGTGCTGGCCGGCGGCCTGGCCGTAGTTTCGGCCACCTGGTTCCAGCGCGAGACCGACAATCAGATCGACTATGTCTCCTGCTTCACCGGCGTCGACCCGCTTTGCACGGTCGGCGGCGTGACGCGATTTGGCTATTACAGCAACATTGCGCGCACCGAGGCCCAGGGCCTGGAGCTGACCGGGCAGGCCAAGGTCGGCCCCATCGACCTGGCCGCCAACTACACCTGGACCGACGCCACCAATGCAGTGTCGGGCTCGGCCAATGAGGGGAACCAGCTGGCGCGCCGGCCAGAGCACCAGGGCTATATGTCGGCCACCCACGTCTGGTCGGCGGGCGCCTCGGCGACGATCGCCGTGCGCTATATCGGCGAGGCCTTCGATGATGCGGCCAATCTCAACCGCCTGGAGCCCCGCGCCCTACTGGACGTCCGCGCCGCCTGGCCGATCAGCGAGACCTTCGAGGTCTATGGCCGGGTGGAGAACGTCTTCGACGACCGCGATCCTTCGACCCGCGGCTATGGCGAGTTGGGCCGCTTTGGCGCGCTCGGCGTCCGGGCGCGATTCTGATGGCTGAGCCGGCGAGGTCTGTGTCAGGCCGGCTCACCCGCCGCACGGCGGTGGGCGGTCTGGTGCTCGGCCTCGCCGGCGCTGCTCCGGCGCGGCCGCAGCGGGTGGTGTCGCTCAACCCCTGCCTGGACGTGATCCTGTTCCATGTGGCCGAGCGCCGCCAGATCGCCGCCCTGACCCACTATGCCCGGGACGCCCAGGCCTCGACCCTGGCCCAAGCCGCCCGCGACATCCCGATCACCTATGAGACCGCCGAGGAGGTGGTGGCCCTGCGGCCGGGCCTGGTGCTGATGAGCGAGCACTCGGCCCCGGCCACCCGCCAGGCCCTGGCCAGGCTGCGAATTCCCACCGCCATGTTCGACGTGCCCCAGACCGTGGCCGCCAGTCTGGCCCAGATCCGCCAGGTCGCCCGGCTGCTCGGCCAGACTGTGCGCGGCGAGGCGGTGGTCGCCCGCATAGAGGCAGCCCTGGTCGCCGCCGCCCCGCCGCCCGGCGCGCCGAAACTCACTGCCATCGTCTACCAGCCCAACGGCTTCGCCGCCGGCGCTGGCACCCTGACCGATGAGATGCTCCGGCGGACCGGGTTCGAAAACGTGGCCGCCCGCTACGGCCTCGGTCGCTGGGGTAATATCGGCCTGGAGCAGATCATCGCCGATCCGCCTCAGGTGCTGCTGGCCGGCCAGCCGGCGCCCGGCGCGCCGACCTGGGCCGACCGGGTGCTGAGCCATCCGGCGTTGACGCGCATCTCTGACAAGATGCAGCGGGAAGCCTTCCCCCAGCGACTGCTCTATTGCGGCGGCCCGGTGTTGATCGAGACGGCCGCAGCCCTGGCGGCCGCTCGGCGCAATGTGCTGAGGGCGGCATGAGGCGGCTCTCACCTTCCGCGGTGATGATCGGCCTGGCCGCCGCCCTGGCGGTCCTGGGGGCGATCAGCCTGATGGCTGGCCGGGTCTGGGTTCCCCTGGACGCCTGGCGCACCGGCGATCCCGGCTGGATCATCATCCTGGAGCTGCGGATTCCGCGCACCCTGCTGGCCATGGTGGTGGGCGCAGCGCTCGGTATGTCCGGCGCAGCCTTGCAAGGCTACACGCGAAATCCCCTGGCTGATCCGGGGGTTCTGGGCGTTTCCTCCATGGCCGCCTTGGGCGCGGTGGTCTCCCTCTATTTCGGATTCTATGTGCCCGCCCTGGCGGGGATCGCCTGGCTGATGCCGCTCTGCGCCATGGCCGGCGCCCTGATCGGCGTGCTGGTTCTCATCGGCCTGACCGGCTCGGCGCCCGGCACGGTGACCTTCGTCCTGGCCGGAGTCGTCCTGAACATCGTCGCTGGCGCCGGCGTCGCCCTGGCGCTCAACCTGGCGCCCAACCCCTGGGCGGTGAACGAGATCGTCAACTGGCTGATGGGGTCGCTCACCGACCGCAGCCTGGCCGACCTGCAGATGGCCGCCCCCTTCGTCGCCGTGGGTCTCGGCCTGCTGCTCGCCACCGGCCGCGCCCAGGACGCCCTGACGCTCGGCGAGGCCGGCGCCCAGTCCCTCGGGATCAGCCTCAGCCGCACCCGGCTGCTGCTGGCCCTGGGGGTGGGTCTGGCGGCCGGGGCCAGCGTGGCGGTCACCGGCGTGATCGGCTTCGTCGGACTGGTGACGCCCCATCTGCTGCGGCCCTTCCTTGGCCCCCGCCCGGCCGGCCTGCTGCTGCCCAGCGCGCTCGGCGGGGCGGTGATCGTCCTGGCCGGCGACATCCTGGTGCGTTTGATCCCCTCGGCGGCCGAGGTCCGGCTGGGGGTGGCCATGGCGGCCCTGGGCGGCCCCTTCTTCCTGGGTCTTCTCCTCGTCCAGCGCCGGAGGCTGTCATGAGCCTGCTCGAGGCCCGCAATCTCCACCTTCAGGCCGGCCGCAGGACCGTGCTGGACGGCGTGAGCGCCCAGTTCGTCCCCGGCCAGGTGACGGCGATCCTCGGCGCCAACGGAGCCGGCAAGTCCACCCTGCTGGCGGCCCTGGCCGGGCTTTCCCAGCCCAAGGGTGGCGAGGTGCGCCTGGGCGAAGACGTCCTGCTCGACCTCGCACCGCGCCGTCGCGCCCAGCGGCTGGGCTTCATCCCGCAGACTCCCGAAATCGCCTGGGGGCTGGAGGTCCGCGCCGTGGTCGGCCTGGGGCGTCTGCCCTGGCTCGGCGCCCGGGGGCTGTCGGCGCCGGATGAGGCCGCCATCGACCGCGCCCTGGCCGCCGCCCAGGTCGAGGAACTGGCCCTCCGCGACATCACCACCCTGTCAGGCGGGGAGCGGGCGCGGGCCTTGATCGCGCGGGCCCTGGCCGGCGAGCCGGAATGGCTGCTGGCCGACGAGCCCTTTGCGGGGCTGGATCCTCGCCACGCCCTGGAGACGGGCGACCTGTTCCGCCGCCTAGCGGCGGAGGGCTGCGGCGTGCTGTTGACACTTCACGACCTGACCCTGGCCGCCCGCCTGGCCGACCGGGTGCTGGTGCTGGGACACGGACGCGTGCTGGCCGATGGCCGACCGGCGGAGGCGATGACCCCGGAAAGCCTCGCCGCCGCCTATGGTATCGATGCGCGCCTGCGCGAGACCGAACAGGGCCTGAGCGTCGACATACTTGGCCGCTGGGGTTAGGGCGAAAGGCTCTCGATATAGTCGGCCACCAGGGCGAGGCCTTCCTTGTGCGGCAGGGCGCGGCCCAGTTCCGGCATCATCACGCCAGGATCGGTGGAGGCCATCCGATAGACCATGATCGAGCGGTCGGGATGGCCGGGATCGATGGACACCTGCAGCCCGCCCGATCCCCGGCCGGCGGCCACCGGCGCCTTGTTGATCCCCAGATGGGCCGGCCGCCTCTCCTCCAGGTTCAGGAACAGGCCGCTGGTCGAGGCCATGCCGGCCGGGTTGTGGCAGTGGGCGCAGTTGGCGTCGAGATAGGCCCGCGCGCGGGGCTCCAGACCCTCGGCCGCATTGTCCCAGGCCGCTGTGCGAGGCGCCTGCCCAGGCGCTGGCCCGCCGCTCAGATGGCCCAGTCTGCGCCAGGCGGCCAGCTGGTTCTGGGTGCGCTCGCCATAGTCCAGGTCGCGGTTGAGATTGCGGGCCTTGGGGCCGATGGGGACCAGCTCGCCGTCCGCCGAGTGGCAGGTCTTGCACTGGTTCTGGTTGGGCACGAGATAGCTGATCGCCTGGGCCTCGCCCGAGGGATCGATGAAGCTGACCTCCAGCCGGGCGCCGGTGCGCTTGAGCACCGCCTCGGTCTGGTCGGCGTTCCAGACATAGGCCAGCGCCGTCCAGCCGGCCTCTTTGCGGATCAGCAGTCGGGTCTCGATAAACCGCTCGCCGACGGCCGGCGTACGCATGTCCGGCGCGAACGCGAAGGTCTTGACCAGCACCGAGCCAATCGGAAAATCCAGTGGTCCGTCAGATCGATAGGCCGCGCTCTTGCCCGGCGGCGTGAACACGAAGCGATGTTTGGCGGCATAGTCGCTGAACAGCGGCGTAGTCAGGTCATAGGGCGTCAAACCGGGGCTGGGAGTCCGGGCCGCGGCATCCTGGAACAGGCCATAGTCGGCCAGCCGCGGCGCCGGCGTCTCGGCCAGCACCACGTCCAGGCGGACCGGGGCAGGGGCCTCTGCGGCCCCGCTCAGCGCCAGGGCGGCGAGGCCGAGCAGGGCGCCGAGGCCTCGCCTCATGAGGCCAGGGCGGCCTGGGCCTCGGGCAGGACCACGGCGGCCGGCTCGGTGATTTCGCCGCGTTCGAGGGTCGGCGTGACCGAGGGATTGGCCTGATCCATGGCGCCAGACTTCGGCAGGTTGAGATTCAGCACGGGACCATCGGTCAGCCGCATGGCCTGCGGTCCCTCCGCCGGCGCCACCCCGTCCCACATCACCGGGGGCAGGGCGCCGCCGACGGCGGCGGCCAACTCCGTCCCACCCGGGAAGGCCGGCGCCCAGCCGTTGCGGCCAATCCTGTTGTCGCGCACCACCACCTCGCGGGGGATGGGGTTGTAGCTCTCGTCGTCGAACTCGCGCGTATAGCCCACCAGCATGATGGCTGCGGTCTGGTTGCCGTCGATCTCGTTGTCGAAGACGTGGACGTTGCGGTTGGCCATGATCATGACGCCTGCGCCCACCGGCACGCTGGCGACGATATTGCCCTCCGGTGCGAAGTTGGGCGTGTCGTTGTTGACGATCCTGTTGTCGAACACCCGGGTGGAGTGGCCGCCCATCACTGGCAGGTTGGGCAGGTCGAACACCAGGATGCCGCCGGTGTTGTGGGTGACGGTGTTGCCATAGACGTCGGCGCTGCTGGAATTCTCGATTTCGATCCCGGCGACGTTGAATTCGGCCACGCTGTTGCGGACGATGATGGTGTTGGACTGGCCCACATAGATGCCGGCGTCCGAGGCCCCGCGCACGGTCACCCCATCGATCAGCACATTGGACGAGCCCACAGGATAGACCCCGTAGGCGCCATTGGTCGCCTTGGGCCCGCCGGTCCATTCGACCCGCAGATTGATCATGCTGATCTGGTCGGCGTCCTTGGACTTGACCCCGTCGCCCTTGGAATTCTCCACCGCCAGGTCGCGCACCGTCACCTTGTCAGAAGTGATCAGCAGGCCCTCGGCGCCGCCCTGCTGCCCGTCGAAGGACAGCACCGTGGCGTCCGGTCCGGCGCCCTTGATGGTCACCTCGTCCACATCGAGCGACAGGCCGTCGGTCAGCTCGAAGCGGCCGGCGGCGAGTTCGACCATGTCGCCAGGCTTGGCGTCGAGCAGGGCCAGTTGCAGCGCCTCCTGGGCGTCGGGGCCTGGGGATACAGCGATGGTCTTGGCGTAGGCCGGCGCAGCGAGCGCAAAGGCGCAAAGGGCGAGCGCGAAGCTCCGCATGGTCATCCTCCCAAAGCAGCCCAGCTCTCGACGGCGGGCCTTGCCGTCAGCTTGGCGGCGGGCGGGCAGGGGCGCAACGGCAAACAGAACAATGATCAGGAATCTCGGGGCGCGGTCTTGATCCGCCGCCCAAGGCGCGTCGTAACTGTCGGCCAACAACACCACCGAAAACGCCAAGGGAGAGACCGATGGATCTGCAACTGAAGGGCAAGAAGGCCGTGGTCACCGGCGGGTCGCGGGGGATCGGCCTGGCGATCGCCGAGCTGCTGGCCGACGAGGGCTGCGATGTGGCCGTCTGCGCCCGCGGGCAAGACGGCGTCGACGCCGCGGTCAAGGCGCTGGAAGCCAAGGGCGTCAAGGCCTGGGGCCGGGCGGTGGACATCGCCGACGGGCCGGCGATCACCGCCTTCGTCGAGGACGCGGCCAAGGAACTGGGCGGCCTCGACGTCCTGGTCTCCAACGCCAGCGCGCTGGTCAATGGCGGGTCGGAGGACGACTGGCGCGCCATGTTCGAGATCGACATGCTGGGCGCGGTGCGCACCTATCAAGCGGCCAAGCCCTATCTGGAAAGGGCCGCCGGCGCCGGCGGGGACGCGGCCTTCATCATCACCTCCTCGGTCTCGGCGGCTGAGGCCAGCGGCCCCTCGGCCTATGGCGCCATGAAGGCGGCCCTGATCCACTACGCCAAGGGCGTGGCCAAGGAAGGCGCGCCCAAGGGCGTGCGCTGCAACGTCGTTTCGCCGGGCACGGTCTTCTTCGAGGGCGGCGTCTGGGGCAACGTAAAGGCCAATGCGCCGGGCTTCTTCGACACCATGATCAAGCGCAATCCCACCGGCCGCATGGCCACGCCGGAAGAGATCGCCGCGGCCACCGTGTTCCTCGCCAGCCCCCGCTCGGCCTTCACCACGGGGATCAACATGCTGGTGGACGGCGCCATTTCCGGCCGCGTGAACTTCTAGGGTCAAGCCCATGGAATATCGGTATTTCCAGGCCGAACTGAGCCGCGAACGCACCGCCGTGCGCGACCTGGCGCGCGAGGCCTACGCCCAGGCCGGCTGCGTGGCGGTCTTCGCGCCCCTGCTGGGCTTCGCCTCCAACCAGGCCCTGGTGCTGGGGGAGGCCGGCTTCGCGCTGCCGGCCCTGGAGGGCGCTGAGGCGCACGATCTGTCGCCGACCCTGCGCCCCACCGCCGGCGCGCGGCCCTTGGCCGGTGGCGTCTATGTCCACAACTGGTTCACCATCGACGGGGATGCGGTCGACGAGTTCATCGACCTCTCCGGCCAGGCCTGGCCGGATTTCGAGGCCCGATTCGAGACGAAGATCTTCGGCCTCTTCCTGGCGGACGAGAGTGCCACGGATCGAGCCCAGGGCGCACGACGCCTTCTCCTCATGACGCGATATCGCGACCTCGGCGAATGGCAGACCTCGCGGGACCCGACCACGGACGCCATGCAGATCTTCCTGCGCCGCCGCGACCTGACCCGGGTGTCCCTGGCGCGCGCCTGCCTGCTCGTGCCGCCGCCGGAGACCGCCGGATGATCGAGCAGACCCACGAGGTCCCGACCCCGGACGGCCCCATGACCACCTTCGTGGTCCATCCGGAGCGGAACGGTCCACACCCGGTGGTCCTGTTCTTCATGGACGCCCCGGCAATCCGCGAGGAACTGCGCGACATGGCCCGGCGGCTGGCCACCAGCGGCTACTACGTCATGCTGCCCAATCTCTATCACCGGGCCGGGGTGATGGAGATCGGCGACATGGCCGATGAGGCGGTGCGCACCAAGATGGGCGAGCTGATGTACGGCCTGACCATCCCCATGGTCATGAGCGACGCCGATGCTCTGCTGGCCTTCGCCGGCCAGGACGCCGCCGCGGCCAGGGGCCCCGCCGGCTGCCTGGGCTATTGCATGAGCGGCCAGTTCTCGATCAACGCTGCGGCTCGCCATCCCAAAAAGATCGCCGCGGCGGCCTCGATCTACGGGACCTATCTGGTCACCGACAAGGCCGACAGCCCGCACCTGGCAGCGCACCGGACGCAGGCCGAGCTCTATTTCGCCTGCGCCGAAACCGATCGCTGGGCGCCCCTGGAGATGGTCCGCGACCTGGCCGCGTCGCTGGAAGCCCGCGAAGCGCCCACCGAACTCGAACTCTATCCCGGCGTCTCCCACGGCTTCGCCTTCCCCCAGCGGGCGGCTTACGACAAGGCCGCGGCCGAGCGCCACTGGGAGCGCCTGGTCACCCTGTTCGGCCGCAATCTAAGCTAGGGCGGAGGATCAAGAGGTTGCGCGTCGGCGTTGAGGGCGTGAACCCCGCAAGGAGCCCCGATGCCTGACCCCGAAATCCTTCCCGATCCCGACGGCGAACGGCCAGACCAGCCAGCGGAACTGCCGAGCGACGGCCCGCCCGGCCAGGACGTCCCCGAACTTCCCGACCACGGCGACCCCCTGGGCGACGACGTCGAAAAGGGACCAGACGGCCTGGAAATAGGCCCACGGTAGCCACAGGCCTTGGTTCCGCCGCGAGCCCGTGCTTCTGAGGGTCCGGGCACGGCGGGGCGCGACATTAGGAGCCGCAGAATTCATCGGATCGCGGTTGATATATTCGGGAGACTCCCGAAAAAAGCTCATCTGCGGCGTTCAGCCCCTATCAGCAACGCCTGGGCTGGTTCATCAGGCCCCCGAGACCTCTGGCCGACACATCTGGAAATGCGACATTGACTGAACAGACGCCGGGCGGATCGAATTGGGCGCGCCTGCTCGCCAGCTATCATGAGCCTGGCCATGGCCGCAGCGCCGCCGAGATCGCGATCACGGCCGGACCCCTGTTGCTGCTGTGGACCCTGGCCGGGGTCGCCTATCAGAACGGCCTGTGGTGGGTGGCGCTGCTGCTGACCCTGCCGGCGGGCCTGTTCCTGGTCAGGCTGTTCCTGATCCAGCACGACTGCGGCCACGGCGCCTTCTTCCGTGACGCCCGGCTCAACAACTGGGCCGGCCGGACCATCGGCGTCTTCACCCTGACGCCCTATGACTACTGGCGGCGCACCCACAACATGCACCACGCCACCTCCGGCAATCTGGACCGCCGGGGGCTGGGGGGCATCGACCTGCTCACCGTGGACGAATACCTCGCCCTGCCCCGCCTGCGCAGGCTCGGCTATCGGCTCTATCGCCACCCGCTGGTGCTGTTTGGCCTGGGCCCGGCCTTCACCTTCTTCCTGCAGAACCGCCTGCCGGTGGGCCTGATGCATCTGGGCTGGCGGCCCTGGGCCAGCACCCTGGGGACCACCGCGGTGGCCGCCGTCCTGATCGCGGGCGCCGCCTCAGTCTTCGGGCTCTGGCCGGTGCTGATGATCTATCTGACCACCGTGCTGGTCGCCGCCACCACCGGGGTCTGGCTGTTCTTCGTCCAGCATCAGTACGAGGGCGTGGCATGGGCGCGGAATGGCGAGTGGAACCGCCACGACTTCGCGCTCCTGGGCAGCTCGCAGTACGACCTGCCGCCGGTGCTCCACTGGTTCACGGCCAATATCGGCGTCCACCATGTGCACCACCTGTCGAGCCGCATCCCCTATTACCGCCTGGGTCAGGTGATGCGCGACCATCCAGAACTGCGCGCCATGAGCCGCATCGGCCTGCTGGAAAGCTTCGGCTATGCGCGCCTCTCCCTGTGGGACGAGGCCAATGGCCGTCTGGTCGCCTTCAGCCAGGTGACCCGCAGCCATCCGGCCAAGACCTCGCCCACCGCCGCTCATGCCCATGTCCCGGCCCGCGCCCACGCCCAGACCCCCAGCCGCGCCACCGCCAACCCCGAGACCTGACCTGGCCATGACCAGCCTGACCCGCCTCACCGGACCCATGGCCGCCCCGGCCAGCGGCCGCGATCCCCAGTCCATGGTGATCCTGCTGCACGGTTATGGCTCCAATGGCGCCGACCTGATGGGGCTCGTGCCCTATTGGCGAGCCAGCCTGCCCGACACCGTCTTCCTGTCGCCCAATGCGCCGGAGGCCTGCCCCGGCGCGCCGAGCGGCTATCAGTGGTGGTCCCTGACCGACCTGGGGCGGGAAAGCCGCGCCGCCGGCGTGCGCCTGGCCGCGCCCCTGGTGAACGCCTTCATCGACATGCACCGGGCCGCCTACGACCTGCCCAACCGCAAGGTGGCCCTGGTCGGCTTCAGCCAGGGGACCATGATGGCCCTGCACGTGGCGCCTCGCCGGCCCGAAGCCCTGGCCGGCGTCGTCGGCTATTCCGGCATGCTGGCCGACCCCGAGGCCCTGGAGACCGAGGTCCAGACCCGGCCGCCCCTGCTGCTGATCCACGGCGACGCCGACCCCATGGTGCCCTTCTCGGCGCTCGGTCAGGCGCAAGCCGACTTCACCCGCCTGAACTTTCCCATCACCACCCACACCTCCCCCGGCCTCGGCCACAGCATCGACGAGCCGGGTCTGCGGCTGGGCGGCGAGTTTCTGGCGCAGGTGTTGGGGGCGGCCGGGTAGGGGGCGCAGCTTCGCCATCTATGCACCCGTGGCCGATGCCGCCTTGGGGCGTCGTGATCGCTAGCAGACGCCGGTTTATGGGAGCGAG
>NZ_JBALUY010000056.1:0-23746 GCF_036963605.1 Phenylobacterium sp.
CCGAGCCCAACCTGATGGGGCGCGACCCCAAGGAGACGGCGATCATCGAGATGTGGACCAGGCGGGCCGAGATGATGGTCGCCACGCCGCTGATGATGGCCGTGCGCCATACCCACCCGGCGCTGGGCGTGCTCGAAAAGCAGAACCCGGCCATCGGCGAGTCCAACGCCCAGAGCGGGACCCGGGCGCTGAAGCTGTTCGACCGGCGCCTGGCCGAGAGCGAGTGGATCGCGGCTGACCGGCTGACCATCGCCGACATCGTCGCCTTCGCCTCCATCGATTTCGCCCGCATGATCAAGTTCCGCCCGTCCGAGGAGCTGACCCATGTGAACCGCTGGCTTGAGGCCATGCGCGCCCGTGACTCGGTCAAGACCGCCCTATGAAATCCTTGTTGTTCGCCGGCCTGTTGCTGGCCCTCGCCGCTCCAGCGGTCGCTCAGGACCTGACCATTTCCAAGGCCGACGGAACGCAGGTGACGCTCAGCGCCGCGGCGCTCGCCGACCTGCCCCGGGCCCAGGTGACCGTGCCCGGCGAGGCGGGCCCCAGCCTCTATGAGGGGCCGCCGCTGGCCTATGTGATGCGGGCCGCCGGCCTGCCGGTGGGCATGCGCGCCCACGGAGATCCGATGCGCGGCTATCTCGTGGTCCGCGGAGCCGACGGCTACGCCGCCGTGGTCTCCGCCGTCGAGGCCGATAAGGACCTGCACAAGGATGTGGCGATCCTGGCCGACACCCTCGACGGCCAGCCCCTGCCCGAGCGGGAGGGGCCGCGGCGCCTGGTGATCGCCGACGACATCAAGCCCTGGCGCAGCGTCCGCCAGGTGGTGGCCATGGACTACCGACTCGCCGACTGACGCTCACGCCCGCGGATAGAGGATGATCTGGGTGCAGCGGAAGGCGGCCATCAGCTTGCCGGTGGCGGCGTCCTCGACTCGGGCGTCCCAGACCTGGGTGGTTCGGCCGCCGTGCAGCAGGGTGGCGGTGCACAGCACCTCGCCCTCGCGCAGGGTGCCGACGAAGTTGCACTTCACCTCGGCGGTGGTGAAACCGGTGGCGCCCTCGGGCCAGGCGGTGGAGACGCCATAGGCGCAGAGGATATCGGCGACGGTCAACACCGCGCCGGCCAGCAGAAATCCGGTGTGGGCGACCAGGTCCTCGCGCACGCGGAAGCGACCCACTACGCGACCGTTGTCGGTCTCCAGGATCTCAAGCCCCAGGTGGCCCGGAAGCTTGCCAAGATTGGCGTCGTTGAGCCGCTCGCGGCTGGTGGTGTTCGTCGTGCTGGCCATGGCCGACACGCTAGGCCGCAAACCGGGGGTCCGCCAGTGCGAGATTGCGAGCGGGCGGCCGGAACCTTTGCCCAAGGCAGAGGTTAGGATGGCATGTCATTGCTCATCACCATCGTCATCATCCTCGTGGTCCTCGGCCTCGCTCTCTACGCCGTGCGCCTCCTGCCCATCCCGGGCCCCCTGAACGGGATCATCCAGGCCCTGCTGGTGGTGATCGCCCTGGTGGTCATCGCCCAGCGAGCAGGCCTCTTCTAGCGCACAGTCAGGCGGGCTTGATCAGCTCCAACGACCGGATGCGGCTTTCCAGGCTGGGTCCGGAGGCCATGACGAAGATTTCGTCGGCGCCGCTGGCCTGAGCCTTGTCCGCAAGACGGGTCCGAACCTGTTCGGCTGAGCCGGCTATGCTGCGCGCCTCAATGTCCGCCAGGCGCGGATCACCGGCGTGTTCGGCCAGGAAGGCCTGCGCCTCGGGGATGACCGGGAACCGCTGACGCCGCCCCAGGGCGGTGGCGAGGGTCGAGGCGCGCCGTGGCGCGTCCAGCCGCAGGGCTTCGGCCTCTGTCTCGGCCGCCAGCGCAATGCTGGCGATGGCCGCCATCGGCGTCTGACGAAACGGCGAGGGCGTGAAGGCCCGCCGATAGGCCTCCACCGCCGGGCCCCCGTCGGCCCTGGCGATGAATTCCGCAAACACCATCCCCACGCCCGCCCGGCCCGCGAAGTCGGCGCTGTCGGGGGACGAGCAGAGCATGAACAGGTCCGGATGCGACGGCCCCCTGGGATGGGCGCGGATCTCCCGGGCCGGATGATCGGCGCCGATCAGCTCCATGCCCGAGGCGTCCAGCAGCCAGGCGTTCAACAGCGCGAAATAGTGCGGGAAGGCCTCCGAAGAGGCCGAACGCAGGGCCGCGCCTGTGCGCCCGTCAGCCCCCAGCGCCCGGCCGACCCCCAGATCGATGCGCCCTGGGGCCAGGGCCTCCAGTTCCATGAAGACCTCGGCGACCTTCAGCGGCGAATAGTTGACCAGCATCACCCCGCCGGAGCCCAGGCGGATGGTGGAGGTGACCTGGGTCAGGGCGGCGATCAGGATTTCGGGGGCAGGAGAGGCCAGGCCCTCGATATTGTGGTGCTCGGCCACCCAGAAGCGGTCATAGCCCAGCCGCTCGGCGGCCTTGGCCACCTCCAGCGTCTGGCGCACGGCCTGGGCCTGGGTGACGCCAGCACCCACCGGCGACAGGTCGAGGACCGAAAGCCGCGTCACGAGGTCGGCGACTTCAGTTCACGCCACACCATGCGCACGCCATAGGCCGCCACCAGGCCCGAGAAGATCAGCACGACGATGGAGACCGGCATGGCCGTCGGTTCGGCCGAGGTCATCCAATGATCTGGCGCCACGCCGGTGAGGAAGAAGGCCAGCTCGACGGCCTTGAACAGGGCCACGGGTCCGGCCAGCAAGGCGAGCGCGGCCCCCATGGCGATCTGGCCCAGATTGCGTTTGGCGGGCTGGCTCATGGAGACTCCTGACGGATGGGCGGCGCCCTCAACATGGCGTCGTGGGGGTGGCGCGCAAGGTTCAGGTCCGGGGCCCGCGCTTCTTGATGACGCCGGAGAAGCTCATGACGTTTTCCCCACCGGTGGTGATGAGCCCGCGCACGAAGACCATGGAGCGGGCGGCCTTGACCACCTCGCCGGTGCATTCGACCAGCGCGCCCAGGGGCACGGCGCCGACGAATTCGCCGTTCAGGGTGGCGGTCACCGAATGGTTTCCCTGCAGCGCCTCGCGGGCGATCACGAACAGGCAATAGTCGGCGAAGGTCATGATGCAGCCGCCGTGCATGAAGCCGCCGCCGTTCATGTGCTTCTTCTCGGCGCGGAAGGCGCAGCGCGGCGTGCCGTCGGGATCGTGCCGGAAGTAGAAGGGCCCGGCGTGGTCCTCGAAGGGATCGGAGCCCTCCCAGGTGCGCCAGCCGGCCCATTCGCCGTCGGTGACCAGGCCGTTTTGCGCTTCGCCGCCGCCATCCATCGCCAGCTTCCCCTCGTAAATGACCTCAGGCGGGTTTGCCCCGCGCGCGTTCGAACAGTAGTTTGCCCGCCCGCAACAAACACGGCCGCGCCAGGGGCGTGGCCTAGGGGTCGAGGAGCGATCATGCAAGGCCGGACCGTCTATCTCTGCGCAGGTGTGCGAAGCCCCATCGGCCGCTATGGCGGCGCCCTTTCGAAGGTGCGCGCCGACGACCTGGCCGCCCATCCCATCAGGGCCCTGATGGAGAGCCTGCCCCAGGTGGACTGGGAAGAGGTGGACGAGGTCGTCTACGGCTGCGTCAACCAGGCCGGCGAGGACAACCGCAACGTGGCCCGGATGGCCCTGCTGCTGGCCGGCATGCCAAGCTCGGTGCCGGGCCTGACCGTCAACCGGCTCTGCGCCTCGGGCCTGGACGCCACCATCGCCGCGGCCCGGATGATCGCCGTGGGCGAGGCCGAGTTGGTCGTCGCCGGCGGGGTCGAAAGCATGACACGCTCGCCCTTCGTCATGGGCAAGGCCGATTCAGCCTTCTCCCGGTCTGCGGAAATCTTCGACACCACCATCGGCTGGCGCTTCGTGAACCCGAAGATGCAGAAGGACTACGGCGTCGACTCCATGCCGGAGACCGCCGAGAACGTCGCCACCGACTACCAGATCGCCCGCGCCGACCAGGACGCCTTCGCCGCCCGCAGCCAGCAGCGCTATGGCGCGGCCCAGGCCCGCGGTTATTTCGAAGGCGAAATCGCCCCGATCACGCTGAAGGATCGCAAGGGTGAGACGGTGGTGTCCAAGGACGAGCATCCGCGCCCCGACACGACCCTGGAAGCTCTGCAGGGCCTGAAGCCCATCGTGCGACCCGACGGGACGGTGACGGCGGGCAATGCGTCCGGCGTCAATGACGGCGCCGCAGCCCTGCTGCTGGCCTCGGCCGAGATGGTGCAGAAGCTGGGCCTTGAGCCGCTGGCCCGGATCGAGGGCGGGGCCTCGGGCGGCGTGCCGCCCCGGGTGATGGGCTATGGCCCCGTGCCGGCGGTGGAGAAGCTCTGCGGCCGCCTGGGACTCACGCCTCGGGACTTCGACGTGGTCGAGCTGAACGAGGCCTTCGCCGCCCAGGCGCTGGCCTGCACGCGCGCCTGGGGACTTGCCGACGACGCCGAGCATGTGAATCCGCACGGCGGCGCCATCGCCATCGGCCACCCGCTGGGGGCGTCCGGCGCGCGCATCGCGCTCACCGCGGCGCGGGCGATGAATGAGCGGGGCGGGAGCCGGGCGCTCGCCACCATGTGCGTCGGCGTCGGCCAGGGTTCGGCCCTGGCCCTGGCCAAAGCCTAAGACCTTCCAGGAAAGCGACAGATCATGGCTCTCGACGCCGAAACCCGCGACCAGCTGATCGACACCGTCCGCCGCTTCGTCACCGAGCGGCTGCGCCCCCTGGAGGCCCAGGTGTCGGAAACCGACGCCATGCCCGACGACGTGGTCGCCGAGATGAAGGAACTGGGGCTGTTCGGGCTCTCCATTCCGGCCGAGTACGGCGGGCTCGACCTCTCCATGGAGGACGAATGCCTTGTGGCCGTGGAGCTGGGCCGCACCAGCCCGGCCTTCCGCTCGGCGTTTGGCACCAATGTCGGCATCGGCAGCCAGGGCCTGGTGATGTTCGGCACTGACGAGCAGAAGGCGAAGTACCTGCCCGGCATCGCCTCGGGCGAGATCATCACCTCGTTCGCGCTCACCGAACCGGAGGCGGGATCGGACTCCGCCGCGGTTCAGACCCGCGCGACCCTGGACGGCGACGCCTATGTGCTGAACGGGTCGAAGCGCTACATCACCAACGCCAACAAGGCCCACCTGTTTACGGTCATGGCTCGCACCGATCCGTCCAAGCCGGGTGGCGGCGGGGTTTCGGCCTTCCTCGTGCCCCGCGACCTGCCGGGCCTGTCGGTGGGCAAGCCCGAGAAGAAGATGGGCCAGCAGGGCGCCCACATCTGCGACGTCACCTTCGACAATGTCCGGGTTCCGGTGGAGAACCGCCTGGGCGCCGAGGGCGAGGGCTTCAAGGTGGCCATGCAGGTGCTGGACCGGGGCCGGCTGCACATTTCGGCGGTCTGCGTCGGCGTGGCCGAGCGACTGATCACCGATTGCGTAACCTATGCCAGCGAGCGCAAGCAGTTCGGCCAGGCCATCAGCCAGTTCCAGCTGGTCCAGGGCATGATCGCCGACTGCAAGACCGAGGCGCTCGCCGCCAAGGCGCTCACCATGGAGACCGCCCGCAAGCGCGACGCTGGCCACAGCGTGACCATGGAGGCCGCGGCGGCCAAGTACTTCGCCTCCGAGATGGTCGGCCGGGTGGCCGACAAGGCGGTGCAGATCTTCGGCGGCGCCGGCTATGTGGCTGATTACGGGATCGAGCGCTTCTATCGCGACGTGCGCATCTTCCGCATCTATGAGGGCACCAGTCAGATCCAGCAGGTGGTCATCGCCCGCGAAACCCTGAAGCGTGGCGGTTGATGTCCGATCCTATTGAAACGGCGATCTTCGATCTCCTGACGCCGCTAGCGCCGGGCAAGTCCATCTCGCCGGAACAGGCGGCCCGCGCCGCCGATCCGGAAGGCTGGCATCGGTGGCTCTCGCGGGTGCGCACCGTCTCGGTGGGCCTGGCCCGCGAAGGCCGTCTGGTGATCACCCGCCACGGCAAGCCTGCCGACCCCAACCAGTTCAAGGGCGTCTATCGCCTGCGCCTGCCGCTGCCGACTGAGGGGGGCCTGACGGCTCCGGAACCAGCCGGCGAAGGCTGACCTTCGGACCTGGCCAAAGGGTCGCGCGGCCGTTAAGGCCATGCTAGACGGACGTCGTCGGGTGCACTGACGCTGGTCTCCTCCTGACTCACGATCCGGGGGGCGCGTGGTCTTTAGTTCCGTCATTTTTATCTTCTATTTCCTGCCCATCTTCCTGCTCGGCTACTATGTATCCGGCTGGCGAACGGCCGTTCTCCTGACGGGCAGCGCCTTCTTCTATACCTGGGGGGAGGGCCCGTACCTCTTCCTGCTGCTGGCGATGATCGCCCTCAACTATGGCGGCGCGCTTCTGCTGGTGCGCCTGGCTGAGCGCAGGGTCCGCCAGGCGGCGTTCGGGGCGCTGATCGCCGCCGATTTCGGCGTACTGGGCTTCTTCAAGTACGCCAACTTCCTGGTGGAAAACTTCAACGCCGTGTGGCCCGGGCCACCTGCGCCCTCGCCGGATGTGGCGTTGCCGCTGGGCATTTCCTTCTTCACCTTCCAGCTCGTGAGTTATCTGGCTGACGTCCATCGTGGGGCCGTCAAGGTGGAGCGGGACCCGACAAAATTCGCCGCCTACATCCTGATGTTCCCGCACCTGATCGCCGGGCCGATCGTGCGCTACGCCGATATCCGCGACGAGATGCACGCCGACCGCAGCCGCAGCGAACGCCGCGGCCTTGGCGTCCAGTACTTCATCATCGGGCTCAGTCAGAAGGTGCTGGTGGCCAACGCCGTCGCGCCCCTGGCCGACCACGCCTTCGCCCTGGACCCTTCCGGGCTGGCGTCAACAACGGCCTGGCTGGGGACCTGGGCTTACAGCCTGCAGATCTATTTCGACTTCTGCGGCTATTCCAACATGGCCATCGGGCTGGCCTTCCTGATGGGGTTCACCTTCCCCAAGAACTTCGACTACCCGTATGTCTCGCGCTCCATCACGGAGTTCTGGAGGCGCTGGCACATCAGTCTTTCCAGCTGGTTCCGGGACTACGTCTACATCCCGCTAGGTGGGAATCGCCACGGCCTGGCGCTGACCGTGCGCAACCTGTTGATCGTCTTCTTCCTGACCGGGCTCTGGCACGGGGCGGCCTGGCGCTTCATCGTCTGGGGGCTCTATCACGGGGCCTTTCTGATCCTGGAGCGCTTCGGGCTGCGGGCCATCCTAGAGCGCCTGCCGACGCCGGCGCAGCATCTCTACGCCATGCTCGTGGTGATGGTGGGGTGGGTGTTCTTCCGGGCCGACAGCCTGCCGCACGCCCTGCAGTATCTGGGCGCCATGGCGGACCTCTCGGCCTCGCCGGGCCAGGACCTGCAGCTGGCGATCCTGCTCAACGCCGAGATCATCGCCGCGCTCGTGATCGGCTCGGTGTTGTCGGTTCCGGTGATGCCGCGGATCATGAGCCTGCTGAAGCGCCCCATGGCCGAGCAGGATGACGGGGCCCTGGGGCCGCTCGACACCCGGCGGGCGCATGCCTATCCGGTCCTGCTCCTGGCCTTGGGCTTCGTGCTCAGCGTCAGCATCCTGGTCGGCTCGACCCTGAATCCGTTCCTCTATTTCCGGTTCTGATCATGACGGCGTCGCGGCGGCATTGGCAGGCTCTGATCGGGACAGTCCTGATTTTGGTCGCAAGCGCGTTCCTTGCGCCCCCCTTCATCAAGGAGCCGGGCATCGTTGAGAACCGGGTCTTGGCGCAGAGGCCCAACCTGCCGCAGCACCTTTCCCAGATCTCAGGCTTCATGAAGGGCGCCGACGCCTATGTGGCCGATCAGTTCCCAGCCCGCCCCTATCTCATCGCCGGTTTGAACCGACTGCGAATGCTGGCTGGAGTCAGCGGGTCGGACTCCGTGCTGGTGGGGAAGGACGGCTGGCTCTTCTATGACAACGGGAGTCACATGGGCGCGGTGCGCAACGACCCCCCAATGCCCGAGCCGGAGACGCAGGCCTGGCTGCAGGTCCTGGCGGGCCGGACCGAGGCGCTGCAGGCGCGGGAGGCGACCTATCTGGTCGTCGTTCCGCCGCTGAAGGAGGCCATCTATCCGGAATATGGACCGCGCTGGTTTGCAGGCCCAGAAACCGAGCGACCGGCGGTCCTGCTCTCTGCCCTCGCAGACGCCTCCGGGGCCGGTGAGGTGCTCTACCTCGAGGCGCCGCTCATCGAGGCCCGGCGACAGGGGCTGAAGACCTTCAGTCGGCACGAGACCCATTGGACGGGGCACGGCGCCTATTTCGGCTACCAGGCCATCATGACCCGACTCGCGCAGCTGGGCGTGGCGGAGACGCCCCTGCCCATGAACGCTTTCAAAGACGTCCGGCTCGACCGGCGGCCCGCTGACCTGGCGCTCATGCTGGGGGTCGCAGGCTTCGTCGATATCGATCACCTGCAGTTGGAAAATCCCGAGGGGTTGGCGCGCAGCGAGACGCGCTACCTCACCGACAAGACGGATTGGACCGCCCCGCAAATCATCGACACGGGCCAGGCCGGCAAGCCGGTGCTGCTGATGAACCGCGACTCCTTCTCCAATGCGCTGCTGCCGATGCTGCTGCCGCACTTCAGCCGGATCATTCTGACCCACATCCAGGACGGCTTCTGGCGACCGGATCTGATCGACCGTTTCGCCCCGGATGTGGTCCTGCTGCAGGTGCTGGAGAGCGGCGTGCGGAGTGCGAGCGGCGAGGGACCGCCCGCCAGTCCGGAGGCGATCGCGCGAATCAAAACGGCGATCCAGAAGGTGTCGCCGGAGCCGCTCATGGCGCCCCCGCCCGCGAATCTGGTCGCAACGCTCGACCAGGCGGTCGTTGCGAGCAACTGCAATCTGGAGGTCGCGACGCTGGAGGCCGCCCTGATCGACGGCTCGGTGCTGACCGTCGGAGGATGGTTCGCCGTTCTGTCGGATTGGAGCTCGCCGCCTGAGGCCTGGGTGCGCCTCCAGGGACCGGGCGGCGATTTCGTGGCGCAGATCACCACCGACCAGCCCCGCCCGGACGTCGCCGCACACCTGAAGGACTCTCGCGGCGAACGGAGCGGCTTCCACGGCCGCTACGGACTGCCCGAGCTCTCGGGAGAGGGCTATGCCGCGTCTATCTACCGGCGCGCCCACGGAGGCTGGCAGGTCTGCCGTTCGGCGCTGAGGCTCGCGCGGAGCGCCCGCTGAAGGGGTTCCTCTCAGCCCACGCCGCGGGTGAGGGCCGCCAGACGGGCCTGCTGGGCGTGGACCGGGTTGGCCGCGGCGCCGGACAGCTGGAAACGATCGACGGACTCGGCGAGGGCGGCGGCGTGCTGGTCCAGGGTGCGGGTGGCGGCGTTGGCCTCCTCGACCATGGCGGCGTTCTGCTGGGTGACCTTGTCCATATCGGTGATGGCCGTGTTCACCTGGGCCAGACCCACCGACTGCTGCTCGGCCGAGGCGGCGATGGCGGCGATAACGTCGGAGATTTCGGTGACCTTGCCGACGATGCCGTTGAGAACCTCGCCGGTCTGGCCCACCAGATCGACGCCGCTCTGGACCTGCTGGCCCGAGATCTCGATCAGCCCCTTGATCTCCTTGGCGGCGTCCGCCGAGCGCTGAGCCAGGGCGCGGACTTCCGAAGCGACCACAGCGAACCCGCGGCCGGACTCGCCGGCCCGGGCGGCCTCGACCCCGGCGTTGAGGGCGAGCAGGTTGGTCTGGAAAGCGATCTCGTCGATCACCCCGATGATCTTGCTGATCTCCTGGGCGGATGTGGCTATCTGGCCCATGGCGGTGACGGCCTCGCCGACCACCTCTCCGCTGCGTGCGGCGTCGCCGCGAGCCGCGGCCATGGCGCCATTGGCCTGGCGCGCGCCGGACGCCGTATTGCGAACGGTGACGGTGATTTCATCGAGGGCTGCTGCGGTCTGCTGCAGACTGGCGGCCTGTCGCTCGGTGCGGTGAGACAGGTCATCCACGGCGGTGGTGATTTCCTGGGAGCCGGCGCGGATTTCGCCGGCGGCCGTGGCGATCGCACCAAATGCGCCTTCCAGTTGGCCGACCGCGGCGTTGAAGTCCGACTTCAGAGCCAAATAGTCCTGGGCCACGGCGACCTCGATCCGGGCGCCCAGGTCGCCGCGGGCCAGGCGCGACAGCGCCTTGGCCATGGCTTCAACGAGCGCCTTCTGGTCCTGGCTGGCGCGCTCAAAGGCCGCTTCGGCGGCGGCCAGCCGGCGATCCAGTTCTCCCCGGGCGGCCTGGGCTTCGTCCTCCAGCTGCGCCCGGACCTCGGCGTTCTCGCGGAACACTACGACGCTGGCGGCCATCTGGCCGATTTCGTCCCCGCGCTCGGCGCCCGGGATGACCTCGACCCTTTCGCCAGCCGCCAGCCGCCGCATGACCCCGCTCATCCGGGAGAGGGCGGTGATCACCAGGCTTTCGAAGTAGAGAGCGCCCAGCACCACGCCGACCACGGTGGCGACGCCGATCCCGATGCTGATGGTGGTGGCCATGGCCAGGATGCGGTCGGCTTCGGCGCCGGCGGGCGCCTCCGCGACCATGCGCAACAGGGCGACGTTGAGCCCAGCCAGGGCCAGCATGGAGGCCATGCCGACGCCCCAGGAGAGACGCATGCGGCCCTTGATCGTCTTCAGCATCGATTATGTCACTCGTTCAGTCGCGACCCAGGCGCCCCACCGCTGGCCGGAGATGGAGGCGATCCTGCGGCAGGAGCCTGGACACTTGGTTAACAGGACTGGAGGCTTCGTGGGGCGGTGGCGGGCGGCGGGCTGCCGCACCCCGCTTCGGGGCGACGACATGGCGGCGAGAGCCGTCTGACCCTACATCGATGCGATGACCTTCCCGTCGGGCCTCCAGACGCTGCTCAGCGACATCGCCGCCTGCCGGGCCTGCGCCGGCGACCTCGTACCCGAGCCGCGGCCGGTGGTGCGGGTGAGGCCCGAAACCCGGCTGTTGATCTGCGGCCAGGCGCCGGGCCGGCTGGTGCATGAGACCGGCTTGCCATTCAACGATCCCTCCGGCGTGCGCCTGCGCAGCTGGATGGGGATCGACCGGGAGACCTTCTACGATCACCCGGCGATCGGCGTGGCGGCCATGGCCTTCTGCTTTCCCGGGACCAACCCCAAGGGCGGGGACTTCCCGCCGCCGGCCCGCTGCGCCCAGCTCTGGCGGCGCCAGCTTCTGGCCCAATTGCCCCAGGTCGAGCTGACCCTGCTGGTGGGATCCTACGCCCAGGCCTGGGCGCTGGGGGCGGCGCGCAAGGCGACGATGACGGAGACGGTGGCCGCCTGGCCTGAGTATGGGCCGGGCATCCTGCCCCTGCCGCACCCATCGTGGCGCAACACCGCCTGGCTGAAACGCAATCCCTGGTTCGAGGCCGAGGTCACGCCCTATCTTCGCCAAAGGGTGGAGGCTCTTTTGCGCGCATGACTCGTCTGACCGTCCTTCTCTTCGCCCTGATGCTCGGAGCCTGCACGCCGCTCATGACCCAGACCGCTGGCCAGCCGCCCCTGGGTTTCGAAGGCCCGCGCCTGGCCGGCGACCGCTTTGTCAGCTTCGACGGCGCGCGGCTGGGCCTGACCACCTGGGACGCGCAGGAGGGCGCGCCCAAGGCCGTTGTGGTGGGGGTTCACGGCATGAACGACTACGCCAACGCCTTCCACCTGGCCGCGCCCTATTGGGCCGAGCACGGGGTGACCACCTACGCCTATGACCAGCGGGGCTTTGGTCGCTCGCCCAACCGCGGGGTCTGGCCGGACGAGACGGTGCTGCAGGAGGATCTGCGGACTCTGGTCTCCCTGGTGCGCGCCCGCCATCCCCATGCCCTGGTGGTGGTGGCCGGCGAGAGCATGGGCGGGGCCGTCGCCATCCGGGCCTTCGCCTCGGAGCGGCCCCCCGCCGCGCACCGGCTGGTGCTGATGGCGCCGGCGGTCTGGGGGTGGTCGACCCAGCCTCTGCCCTACAAGACCGCCCTGTGGTTCGCCGCCCATGTCACCGGCCCCAAGGTCTATACGCCGCCGAGCTGGGTCACCGACCGGGTGAAGCCCACCGACAATATCCCTGAGCTGCAGGCCATGGGCGCCGACGAGTTGATGATCTGGGGGGCGCGGTCCGACACCCTCTATGGCTTGGTGGACCTGATGGAGAACGCCTGGCGCGATATCGACCGGCTGCAGGTTCCGGTGCTGTATCTCTATGGCCAGAACGACGAGATCATTCCCGAGCGGCCGGCCTTCCAGGCCGCAGCCCGGATCAAGCCCACGGACCGCTCGGCCTATTATGCGAACGGCTGGCACCTGCTGACCCGGGACCTGCAAGGCCAGGCGGTGATGGCCGACATCCTGGCCTTCATCGGGGATCCCGAGGCGCCTCTGCCGTCTGGGGCGCCGCCCATTCCCACCGCCCCGGGCGGCGATGACTGGACGCCGCTCGCCGAGCATGCGACGGCGGGCTTGTGAGGGCGCAGCCTGCGGGCTAGAGCCGACAAAATTGGTTTCAAACGCAACGATCCCGTGAGCGCATGACCCTGTTCGATTCCGCCGACTTCGATGGCCACGAGGCCGTTCACGCCTTTGCCGACGAGGCCACGGGGCTGCGCTGCATCATCGCGGTTCATTCCACCGCCAGGGGGCCGGCGGCCGGCGGTTGCCGCATGTGGCCGTTCCCGACCTCGGCCGACGCCCTGCAGGACGCCCTGCGGCTGTCGCGGGCCATGTCCTACAAGAACGCCATGGCCGACCTGGACCTGGGCGGCGGCAAGGCGGTGATCATCGGCGATTCCCGCACCCAGAAGTCGCCCGCCCTGTTCGAGGCCTTCGGCCGGGCGGTCGACGCCGTGGGCGGCGCCTATTGGACGGCCGAAGATGTGGGCGTCTCGCCGACGGACCTGATGCACGCCCGCCGGCACACCCGCTTCGTGGCGGGGCTGGAGGGCCATGCGGCGGCGTCTGGCGATCCCAGCCCGGTCACCGCCGAGGGCGTGTTCCGCGGCATCAGCCTGTGCGTGCGCCGGGCGCTGGATCGCGATCTGTCCGGCGTGACGGTGGCGATCCAGGGGGTCGGCCATGTGGGCGCCTATCTGGCCCAGAAGCTGAGCGCCGCCGGCGCACGACTGGTCATCACCGACGTCAACCGCGAGGTTCTGGCCCAGGTGGCGGCCCAGACGGGCGCCATGATCGTGGGGCCCGACGAGATCTTCGACGTCGAGGCCGACGTCTTCGCCCCCTGCGCCCTGGGCGGCGCGATCAGTGTCGAAACCCTGCCGCGCCTGCGCGCCAGGATCATCGCCGGCGGAGCCAACAACCAGCTGGCCGACCCGGTCATTGGCCAGACCCTGTTCGACCTTGGCCTGCTCTATGCGCCGGACTATGTGATCAACGGCGGCGGCATTATCAATGTGGCCGGCGAGATCCGCGCCCTGGACTCCGGGGAGGCCTTCGATCCGGCCTGGGTGGAGGCCAAGCTCTCACGCCTGATGCTGACCCTGGAGGAGGTGCTCGACCGCTCCCTGGCCGAGCGGCGTCCGACGCACGAGGTGGCCGGCGAGATGGCCCGCGAGCGGATCGCCCGCGGGCGCAGCGTTCTTGCCGCCCAATAGGGTTCACCCCGCCGGGGCCATCCGATCCTTGCGCGGCTCGCGCACCATGAACAGCAGCAACAGCAACCCCGCCGTCAGGAAGGCGATGGAGGTTCCGAAGACGCTCTCATAGCCCAGGGTGGCGGCCATGATCCCGCCCACCAGGGGACCCGCTGAGGCCATGACCCCCTCGGCGGTGGAGGAGAGCGCGATGCGCATGGGCAATTCGTCCCGCGATCCGAACTCCAGGATCATGGTCTGGGCGCTCATCATGTAGCCCGACTGGGCTGCGCCGAGGCCGAAGAAGGCGACGAAGATGGCGGCCACCTCGTGGACATTCATCAGCAGTACGGTGGCGGCGATCCAGATCACCAGGGAGCTGACCAGCACGACGCGGAAGCCGGTCTTGTCGCCCAGATAGCCCCAGACCAGATTCGACAGGGTGTCTGCGCCCAGGAAGGCCAGGCTGAGCAGGCCGATATTGGCCCCGGTCAGCTCGATCGTGGTGCTGACGTAGAGAATGTAGAACGGGGTCGCCATCCGCCCGGTGATGCTGAGCATCTGGACGATCAGGAAGAACATGTAGCCCCGGTCCTGGGAGATCAGGCGTGGGAAGTCCTTCAGACGTTCCAGGAAAGGCGTCTGGACCCGGGTGGTCGGCGGCTCCGGCTCGATCATCAGGAACTGCAGCGCCCAGAGGCCCATCGAGGTGAGGATGGTGGCGAATAGGAAGGTCGAGGCATAGCCATTGCCCAGCAGGTTGCCTTCGATGAAGTACTTCCCCGCCACCCAGGCGAGGGCCGCGGCGATGACCCCGCCGGTGGCGTTGCGCCAAGCCTGCAGCCGGCCCCGCCGGCTGATCGGGATCACCTTGGCCATGAGCAGCGAGAAGACGACCCGCTGGGTGCCCATGAAGAGGCCGAACATGAACATGAAGGCCAGAATGGCGATCACCAGGGGCTGGCCCGAGAGGAACCAGCCGGCGAGCGCCATGCCCAGGATCTGAACCCGCGCCAGACCGCCCATCCAGACGGCGGCGGGCATGACCCGCTTGCGGTGCTCGATCTGGGTCGCCCCGAAGATGGGCGAGATCATGCCGCCCACCTGCTGCAGGGCCAGGCCCAGCCCGACGATGAAGCTGGAGCCCGAGATCAGGTAGAGATAGGCCGGCAGGAAGGTCGGCGCATTGACCAGCCGGAAGCCGGTCATGCCCAGCATGCCGTGAAGGTAGTGGGCGATATAGTTGCGCTTCAGATTGGCCCAGACGAACTTTTCGTATTCGACTTCGCGCTCGGCCAGGGTCTTGCCGTCGTCGTCAGCATGGATCACGACCGCCTCATCGGCGATCGGTGGTTCCTCGGTGGTCTTTTCCAATAGCGTCCCTGCCGCGCGGGGGTCGCAAAGGGTCGCGCGGCGGCTCCCCAAAATTATGATCTGCTAAAACAATCGCTCCGTCCTATCAGAGTCCTTCGACCTGAAAAGCCGATTTCTCGCCCGCGCCAAAATTGAGCGCACAGCCAGGCTGCGCCCTCACGCGGCGCTCGCCAGGGGGCCGGCCAGGGTGACGTCCACCTTGACCACCATGCGGCTGGCGCCCGGATCGCCCAGGATGGAGCCGCTGATCGGCGCGGCCTCGGCCGGGGTGCGGCTGACGGCGACGGGGATCAGGTCGGCGGCCTCGGCCAGGCCATTGGTGGGATCGAAATCCATCCAACCAAAGGCCGGCAGGAAGACCTCGCACCAGGCATGGGTGGCGCCGGCGCCGCGCACGCTCTCCAGGCCCGGCGAATAAAGGTAGCCGCTGACGAAGCGGGCGGCGAAGCCCACCCGGCGCAGGGTCTCCACCATCAGCCAGGCGAAGTCGCGGCAGGTGCCACGGCCAAGCTCCACGGTTTCATGCGGCGCCTGGGTGCCCTCCTCTTGGCGGGCCTCATAGTCGAACTGCTGATGGATGGCTCGGTTGAGGCGCAGCACGTAGTCCAGCGCAGGCTCGCCCGTGCTCGGCGCCAGCCCATGCAGCCAGCGCAGAAGCAGGCCTTCGGGATCGAGGGTGACCGGCTCGATATAGGGACCCAGCACCGCCCGGTCGCTGGGGGGATAGACGATCGGCGTGGCGGTGCGGGGATCGTCCACCTCCTGCGGCTCCAGGGGGGCGGGGAAGCGCTCGATCTCCAGTTCGCTGAGGATGAAGAACTCGTCGGACTCCTCGCTGACATTCAGCTGGCAAACGCAGTTGCCATAGGCGTCATAGCGCCAGCGGGTTTCTCCCCGGGGGGAAAAGGTGAGGGCGCCCTTCACCACGCGCAGGGCGTGGCCGCCCCTGGGGCGCACCAATAGCTGGTGCGGCCCAAAGGCGACCGGGCGCTCGTAGGCGTAGCGGGTTTCGTGGCGGATGATCAGGCGGGACATGTGCGCGCTGCTAACACGCCCTGGCGGCGAAGGTTCCTATTCTCTCCCGTTGCGACGCCCGGTCAGGCGATGGTCGCGGTCGGCCGCACGATGATCTCGTTCACGTCCACCTCCGGCGGCTGCTCGATGGCGAAGCGCACGGCCCGGGCGATGGCTTCGGCAGGAATGGCCTTTTTGCGATAGTCGTCGATGAAGGCCGCCGTCTCCGGGTGGGTGATGGTCTCGGCCAATTCCGAGGTCGTGACGCCCGGCGAGACAATGGCCACGCGCACCTTGTCGGTCTCCTGGCGCAGGGCCTCGGAGATCACCCGCACCGCGTACTTGGTGGCGCAATAGACCGCCGCGGTCGGCAGGATCTGGTGCCCAGCCGTTGAGGCGATGTTGATGATCTGGCCGTGTCCCTGAGCCTCCATGACCGGCAGGGCCGCAGCGATGCCGTTCAAGACGCCCTTGATGTTCACGTCGATCATCTGGTCCCACTCGTCCACCTTCAGGGCGGCCAGGGGCGAGAGCGGCATGACGCCCGCATTGTTGACGATGACGTCCACCCGGCCGAATTGCGCCTGCGCCGCCTCGACGAACGCCTTCACCTCATCGCGGGAGGTGACGTCCAGGCCGTAGACCATGGCCTTGCCGCCGTCGGCCTCGATCTGGCACTTCAGGGCCTCCAGACGTTCCACCCGGCGCGCGCCCAGCACGACGGTCGCGCCGGCCGCCGCCAGTTCACGGGCTGTGGCCTCGCCGATGCCGCTGCTCGCGCCGGTCACCAGCACCACCTTGTTTGCAATCTCAGTCATGGCCGTCTCCTTGTGTTTGGCGAGGACAAGGATGCGGCGGGTGGAGGATCAGGCGGTAGACCAGTCCTCCGTCGTTCTTGCATGATCCTCCTGGAGGTGCGGGTAAGCCTTGCGGCTAGCCGGACGCCGTGAGAGCAAGTCGCATGGACAATCTCGTGGCTTTGATCGCGCGTCACGCGCCACAGGACGGCATGCACGACATGCCTGTTCCTGGCCTGGCTGTCATACGCTATGGCGCGCCGACCGATCGTGTGCCGGTGCTTCACCAGCCAGCCGTCTGCATTATCGCGCAAGGCGCCAAGGTGGTGATGCTGGCCGACGAGGCCTTCCGCTATGACAGCGCCAGCCATCTGGTGGTGTCGGTCGACCTGCCGCTGACCGGCCAGGTGGTGGAGGCCACGCCCGAACAGCCCTATCTCTGCGTCCGGGTCGATCTGGACCCGGCCCTGCTGCGGGAACTGATGCTCCAGCGGCCGCCGGCGCCTGGGGCCGAGACCTCGCGCGGTCTGCATCTCAGCCGCAACACGCCCGAACTCACCGACGCGGTGGCCCGTCTCCTGCGGCTGCTGGACCGGCCGCAGGATGTGGCGGTGCTGGCGCCGATGATCCGACGGGAGATCCACTACTGGCTGCTGACCGGCGACCAGGCGGGCATCGTGCGCCAGATCGGCGCGCCGGACAGCCGGCTGTCCCAGGTCAGCCGCGCCATCGCCTGGATCCGCGACAATTTCGACCGGCCATTCAGCATCGAGCGGCTGTCGCAGGCCGCGGGCATGAGTCCCTCGGCCCTGCACCACCACTTCAAGGCGGTGACGGCTATGAGCCCGCTGCAATATCAGAAGCAGATTCGCCTGCAGGAGGCCCGCCGCCTCATGCTGGGCGAGGCCGCCGACGCCCAGGCCGCCGGCTTTCAGGTCGGCTATGAGAGCCCCTCCCAGTTCTCCCGTGAGTACGCCCGCCTGTTCGGCGCACCGCCGGCCCGCGACGCCGCGCGGCTGCGGGCCAGCGGACCCGTGCCGGTGGAGGTTTAGGGAGCCGCCGCCCTCATGGCCTCGCAGGCAGGACGGCCAGCAGGGCGCGGGTGAAGCCGGCCGGGGCCACGGTCAGGTGGTCCTCGTCGTCCAGCACGGTCGATCGTAGGCTCAGGCTCGGATAGTGGCGGGATTTCAGGACCTGTTCCATGGCCTGCATTTCGCCGACCATGTCGTAGCGCGAGGCGTGGCGCGGGGTGGGGCCAAGGGTCTCGAAGGCGCCGATATACATGAAGACCTCGGCCGGAAGGTCAGTGTGGCTCTGCGCATAGTCGGCCTCCATCTTCATGATGTGGCGCTGGCCGAACCAGAAGGAGGGGCTGCCCAGCACATAGGCCTGGAACATCTCCGGATCGGTGAACAGGATCTGCGCGCCCAGCAGGCCGCCATAGGAATGGCCCAGCAGCACGCGGGCGTCGGGATCGGCCCGGAACCGCCCCTCGATGAAGGGCAGGACCTCGGACTTCAGATACGCCTGGTAGGCGTCGCCGCCCCCATGGACCCTGGCGCAGCTGGAAGGCGGATTGCAGGGGACCGGCGTGTAGTCGCGGCTGCGGGACGCCGCGCCTCCCTCGTTCTTGGCGTAGGACAGGCCGACCAGGATGAACTCCTCAAGCACCGGACCATCCAGGTTAACCCGGCGGGCGATCTGGCGGAGGATCGGAAAGCCGTAGTCGGCGTCGGTGACATAGAGGGTGGGATAGCGTCGCTGCGGTTCCGCGCCATAGCTGGCCGGCAGGCTGACAAAGACCTCGTAGTCCCGGCCCGAGACCGGATCGGGCACGGTCCAGACCCGGGTGTCTTTGAGGACGTAGGGGCCGCCTTCGGGGGACGTCGTCGCGGATTCTGCGTCCGCGGTTGGCGGGGCCTGGGCGTCGGCCCTTTCGACGCAGGCTGAGCCGAGCATCGCCGTCGCCAGGATTGCGGCCAAGCCGAATGATCTCATCGTCCACCCCCGAAGCTCCACCTTACGCAGCTAGAGCGCCAATGTGGCGAAACTCGGATGTTCGGGCCTCCTCAAGGGGTGGGGCCCGCCCTATTCGGCAGCTCCCACGGCGACGCTGGACAGCAGGGCGGCGAGCTCGGCCTGACGGGCGCAGCCGGTCTTTTCCAGTACGCGGCGCAGCTGGTTGCGCACGGTGTTGATCGAGACCCCGCCGGCCTGGGCCAGGTCCTCCAGGGTCTTGCCGGCGGCGATGCCCTGGGCCACGCGGGCCTCCGCCGCGGTGAGGTCGAACAGCGAACGCATGAGATTCAGCGACGGGGCGCGCTCGCTGCTGACCGGCGTGATCATCAGCAGGGCGAAGCTCTGGCCGAAGATGTCGTGGGCCGAGCGCTTGATGGGGATCAGGTGCAGCACCATGGTCGCCCGGCCCAGCTCGTCGCGCAGGGGAAAGGTGCAGCGCCCGAGGCCCGGCGCGGCGTCGATGGTCTTCAGGGCGTCGGTGAGCATCTGCTGGGCGGCCTTGTCGCTCAAGGCCAGCCGATTGCCGGCGCCGAACCGCACCTCGCCGCCGAGCGGCGCCATCCATTCATTGGCCTCGACGACTACGCCCCCCTCGGTGAGCAGCAGGGCCGGCAGCCGCAGGCCGCTCAGCGCTTCGGTGGCGCCCCGGGCCCGCTGCAGGCCCAGGCGGGCGCTGACCAGGGCGCTCCGCGCCAGATGAGGGCGCAGGCTGTTGAGCATGGCCACGTGTTCCGGCTCGATCGGCCCGCGCTCCAGGCTCCGTTCGACGCTGAAGACGATGGAATCGCCCGTGGGCACCTGCAGGCCCGTGCCGGCCGACCAGCCCAGGCCGCGGGGGTGGAAGAAGTCCCGATAGATGGGATCGATCTTGATCTGGTCTTCGCTCCAGAAATCCTGCTCCACGAAGAAGGCGGGATCGGACTGGCTCATGATGCAGGTGCGGCGGGGGCAACGATGGAACCAGCCATCGTTCACATAGGCCTCGAAGACGTCGCGGATTGAGCCCGAGGCGGTCCAGCAGAGCGAGCGCCGCGCCGAGAACAGCAGACCGCCCCGGGACTCGGTTCGCTCCGCCAGATCGTCGAGCACCGAGGGCCAGAGGTCCGGCGCCACGGAACACTCATAGATCCGGTCAATCAGATCGCTTTCCATCGGACCCCCATTGGCTGGAGGCAAGACTATCGCATTGATCGCGCCGGTCGTCTGGATCTTGCGCCCGTGACGTGCGGGTCAGTGGGCGATGGTGCGGCGCCGGGGACCGACCAACAGGCCCTCGACCCGGGCCCCTTCGGCCTTCAGAACCGGGCGCAGGCGGCGAAAGAGCCTAGCGTAGTTGTAGAAGGGCACGCTCGGCCACAGGTGGTGCATCAGGTGGAGGTTCTGTTGCAGCAGCAGAACCGTGCCACCGGGCCAGAGGCTGACGCGGGTGTTGAGATAGCGCTCGGTGCGGTCGAATGGATGGTGCGGCAGCCACTGAAAGAAGATGTTCAGCATCAGGATGCCGAGCTTGGTCGGCAGGAACCACAGCATCAGCCACTCGACGACGCGCCCCGTGGCGATGGCGGCCGCCAGCAGGGCCAGAGTGAATAGTGTCACCGCTGAAACCTGGGTGATCTCGGCGGGACTGAGGATTTTGCCCAGCCGCTGGTAGCGCGCCGGGTTGATGAACTTCACCGTGAAGATCGGCAGCAGGGAGACGGGAAGCCCCACCAGCCATTTCTTCAGGAGCTGGAGGAAGGTGCCCTTCACCGCGATGTCGGGGTCGCGCTCGGTATTGGTGTGGGCGTGGTGCAGGACATGGGTGCGCTGGAGCGCAGGCCAGCCCGCGCCCATGCCCAGGGCGCCGATCCATCCCACCACGGTGTTGATCCAGGCCGAGCGCTTGGGTCTCGCCACCACATTACCGTGGATGGCCTCATGGACCAGCGTGTAGTGGGCGTAGGATAGCGCCGCCAGGATCAGCGTGCAGACCCAGAGCGGAAGCGCGCCGGCCATTCCCAGGGCGATCACCGAGATCAGGCTGGCTGGCAGGATGAGCGCCAGGGCCAGGGTCGGCCAGGCCACGGCCGGGGACAGCGCCACCGCGATTCGCCGCTCCTCGGCATGCGAGATCCCGATGGCGGCGCGCAGCGCCTTGGGATCGTGGGGGCCATCGGTCATCTGCGGTCGCCTTCCGTCGGTGTGGGACGGAGGGAGGTTAGCAACTCTGAAAATCAAAGCGACTCAAAAATGACGCCTGCGTCACTTTTGGCGAAGTGATGGACAGGTCACCTATGACTTTCATACTGTCGGCGGGATTGAGGTGGTTCTGCCCTGGGGGTGGAGCCTCGACGGAGCCCAAGGACAACCGTGACCCGACGCGAGGCGCCCGACGACACCCTCTGCCCAGTGGCCCATTCCACCAGCCTGATCGGGGACAGGTGGTCGATCCTCGTGGTGCGCGAACTGCTGCTGGGCCAGAGCCGCTTCCAGGATCTGCAGGCCCAGACCGGCGCCACGAGCCAGATGCTGGCCGCCCGGCTCAAGCGGCTGGAGGCCGATGGTCTGGTGGCGCGGGAGGTCTATTCCGAGCGGCCGAGACGCTATGCCTACCGGCTGACGGAAAAGGGCGCCCATCTGAAACCTGTCATCCTGGCGCTGCGGGCCTGGGGCGAGCAGTGGTGCAAGCCGCAGGACGGTCCCCCGGCCACCCGCATGTTCCATCGGACCTGTGGCGCTGAGCTTGAACTCGACGGCCATTGCCCGACCTGCGGCGTCATCGCGCCCTGGCCCGAGATGGGTGGGGCGCCAAGCGAGGCCTGGGCCGAGGAGCGTCGCCGCCGGGCCGAGGCCTTCGCCGATCACCGACGGCCGTCTTAGGAGCCAAACGCCACGGCTGCGCTTGCAGAACAAAAAGAGAACTTTAGAGTGGCCCCATGGCCGTTCTCGATTTGAAGCAGAAGCTCTCCATCCTCGCCGACGCGGCCAAGTACGACGCGTCCTGCGCGTCCTCGGGGGCGGGAAAACGCGATTCCCAGGGCGGCAAGGGGGTGGGGTCCACCGAGGGCATGGGCATCTGCCACGCCTATACGCCGGATGGGCGATGCGTCAGCCTGCTGAAGATCCTGCTGACCAATTACTGCATCTATGACTGCGCCTACTGCGTGAACCGGGTTTCGTCCAACACGCCCCGGGCGCGGTTCAAGGTCCAGGAGGTGGTCGACCTGACGCTGGGCTTCTACAAGCGCAACTACATCGAGGGGCTGTTCCTCTCGTCGGGCATCATCCGCAACAGCGACTATACGATGGAGGCCATGGTCGCGGTCGCGCGGGGCCTGCGTACCGAGCACGACTTCCGCGGCTACATCCATTTGAAGCTGATCCCGGAGGCCTCGGTGGAGCTGACCCATGAGGCGGCCCTCTATGCGGACCGGGTCTCGATCAATGTGGAGCTGCCGCGGGAGGAGAGCCTGGCGGCCTTCGCTCCGGAAAAGGACGCCGGCGTCATCCGCAAGGCCATGGGCGCGGTGCGGCTGGGCATCGAGGCCGGGAAGGAGCCGGCGCGCAAGACCCGGCCGCCGAAGTACGCGCCGGCTGGCCAGTCGACCCAGATGATCATCGGCGCCGATGGCGCCAGCGACGGCGAGATTCTGGCGCGGTCGAACACGCTCTATGGAAACTATGGGCTGCGCCGGGTCTATTATTCGGCCTTCAGCCCGATCCCGGACGTGGCCAAGTCCCTGCCGGCGCAGCGCCCGCCCTTGATGCGCGAACACCGCCTCTATCAGGCCGACTGGCTGATGCGGTACTATGGCTTCGAGACGGGCGAGATCATCGCGCCGGGCGAGGACCTGGACCTCGCCATCGATCCCAAGCTCGCCTGGGCGCTGCGCCACCGGGCCGACTTTCCGGTGGATGTGAATACCGCCGCGCGCGAAACGCTGCTGCGGGTGCCGGGCCTCGGAACCCGCAGCGTGGATCGGATGATCGCGGCGCGGAAGCTTACGCGGCTGGCCCTGGCCGATGTGAAGCGGTTGGCCCGCAATATCGAGAAGCTGAAGCCCTTCGTGATCGCCAGCGACTGGAGCCCCGGCGCCCTGGCCGACCGGGCCGATCTGCGCGACCGGTTCGCCCCGCCGCCGCAGCAGCTGAGCCTGTTCTGATGCGCGTCATACGCCTGGCGTCAGAGACCGACTTCGAGGGCTGGCGCGCGGCGGCGAGGGCCCTGCGCGCCGAGGCGGCCCCGCCGGTCGACGTGCTTTGGACCGTGGACGGCGGGCAGGCGAGCCTGTTTCCAGCCGAGGCGCCTCTGGCGCCGGCGGGCGGGGAGGGCGGCTTCAAGGTCAGCCGCGCCTTCGTGGACCTGGCCGGGCGGGTGGCGCTGCATCGTTCGCCGGAACGGTTCGATCTGCTCTACCGCCTGCTCTGGCGGCTGGAGACGACGCCGCGTCTGTTGGAGATCGCCAGCGATCCCGATGTGTCGCTGGCAGCGGACATGCAGAGCCAGGTGAACCGGGCGGCCCACAAGATGAAGGCCTTCGTCCGCTTTCGCGAGGTCGCGGCGCAGGACGGCGTGGAGGCCTTCGTCGCCTGGTTCGAGCCGGCCCATCGGGTGACCGAGGCCACCGCGCCCTTCTTCACGCGCCGGTTCGCCAATATGGCCTTCTCGATCCTGACCCCGGACGTCTGCGCCCACTGGGACACCCAGGCGCTCAGCTTCACATCCGGGGCCGATCCGGCCGACGCGCCGGCCGGCGATGATCTGGAGGCCTATTGGCGGACCTATTTCGCCTCGACCTTCAACCCGGCGCGATTGCGCACCGCGACCATGGTGCGCGAAATGCCCAAGCGCTACTGGCGCAACCTGCCCGAGGCCTCGCTCATTCCGGACATGACCCGCGCTGCAGGAGACCGGACCACCGCCATGGTCGAAAAGGCCCC
>NZ_JBALUY010000057.1:0-23694 GCF_036963605.1 Phenylobacterium sp.
GCCCCATGCTCGAACACATTGGCGAAGACAGTGAAGACAGTCTCCGGGAGGCCCGCCGCCTCCAGGGGGCTCAGGCCCGCCGGGAGGGGCAGGGCGTGGCGGGCGTCGCAGACGGCGTACTGCGCATAGCCGCCGCCGCCCAGCAGGGCGCAGACCTTGTCGCCGACCTGCCAGCGCCCGGCGGCGCGTACCACTTCGCCGGCCACTTCCAGGCCCATGGTCTCAGGCGCGCCGGGCGGGGGGGCATAGAAGCCCAGGCGCTGGGCGATGTCGGGGCGATTGACGCCGGCGGCCTCCACCTGGATCAGGATCTGGCCGGGGCCAGGGGTCGGCGTCGGCAGGCTGACGGGATGCAGGGCCTCGGCGGCGCCCTTGCCGCCTTCGATGGCGATGGCGGTCATCTGGGGGGGAAGAGTCTCGGCCTGCGCCATCGTTGTCGCCTCCACGTGCTTGCGCCGGAGCGGCGCAGGGGGTTGGATAAACCGCTCTGGAGCCAGGGCAAAGGGAGGCGCGCACATGGAAGAGCCTGCAGATATCCGTCTCGGGCGGGGACAGCGACTGGCCGAGGTCGCCCGGGAGGACCTGGAGCTCTATGCGGTCGAGGAGCTGGAGGCCCGCATGGAGGCGCTCGACGCCGAAAAGGCGCGCACCCAGAGCTTTATCGACAAGAAGAAGGCCGGACGCGCCGCGGCCGACGCGCTTTTCCGGTCATAGGGTCGCAAGGCCCCACTCTGGGGCGTGACTCCGGCTGCGGCGGCCCGCTATGGCATGGGGGTTGCAGGTCGCCAGACCACGGACGAACAGAACGTGCAATCGCTGGCAAGGGCTTGAGGAATTGATGAGCGAACTTACCGCACTGGCGAAACCCTGGCGCGCCGACGTCATCGCCGACTTCGCCCGCTCCGAGCTTTTCGAGCGGACCTTCCAGGAAGGCATGGAGCTGGTCGAGGAGACCGCCGCCTATCTGGACGGGGGTGGGCGCCAGGAGTCCAAGCGCCTGGATCGCAACGCCGCCCTGGCCTATGCGGCCGAGAGCATGCGCCTGACCACCCGGCTGATGCAGGTGGCCTCCTGGCTGCTGGTCCAGCGGGCCGTGCGCGAGGGCGACATGGCGGCCGAAGCCGCGTGCGAGGACCGCTATCGCCTGGGCGCCGAGGTGGCGCGACGTCCCTCCGACGCCAGCGTCGGTCTGTTGCCGGGCGGCCTGGCCGATCTCATGGACCGCTCCGAGCGGCTGTTCGAGCGGGTCCGGCATCTGGACAAGCGGATGTATGTGGAATCGGCGGAGGAAAACGCCCCCAACCCGGTGCTGTCCCAGTTCGACCGCCTGCGGGACGCCTTCGGCGCGGCCTGACGCTGCGCGCGTCCAGGCGCCAGCCTGGGCGCGGCTCGGAATTCCAGACACAAAGAAGACGCCGCGGGCCGAGGGCTCGCGGCGTCTTCTTTGTAAGCTCGAGGAGTCGAAGGCCCGCCACGCGGCGGGCCAGGACGCCCTACTTGCGGGTGAAGCCGCCGAACTTGGCGTTGAACCGCGAAACCCGGCCCGCACGGTCCAGCAGGGTGTGGGCGCCGCCCGTCCACGCCGGGTGCGTCTTGGGATCGATATCCAAGTTCAGGGTCGCGCCCTCTTTCCCGTAGGTCGACCGGGTCTGATAGGACGTACCATCCGTCATCACCACGGTGATGAAGTGATAATCGGGGTGGGTGTCTTGTTTCATCGCGAGGACAACCGACGTAAGAGCAAGCGGGTGATGCGCCCCCAACCCAAGGGCCGGGTGCGCAAACGAGCCGCGCGTATACAGAAACGGCGGCCCTGAAGCAAGGGCGCACGGATTCCATGAGCCAACCAGCCGCCAGTCCCGCCGCCGCCGAAGCCAGGCCCGACGGCCGACCGGGCCTGGGGGCCGAACTCGTCCAGAACCTGGACGAAGCCGCCGCTCGAAGGCCCCGTAGCCGCAATGTCGGCGCCCTGCGCCGGCTGGTCCCCTTCGCCCGTCGTCGGGGCGGCGACGCCCTGGGGGCGCTGATCTTTCTTCTTACCGCCACGGCGGCGACGCTGGGCCTGTCGGGCGCCGTGCGCCTGCTGGTGGACGCCCTGACGCAGCCTGGCGTGTCGCCGGATCAGGTGAACCTGTGGTTCGGGCTGATCGGCGCGGTGGCCGTGGCGCTCGCCCTGTCATCGGCCCTTCGCTACTTCTTCGTCACCAAGCTCGGCGAGCGGGTGGTGGCCGATCTGCGCAAGGCGGTCTACGGCCATATCCTGACCCTGGATCCCGGCTTCTTCCTGCGCACCCGCACCGGCGAGGTGCTGTCGCGGCTGACCACCGACATCCAGATCGTCGAGAGCCTGATGGCCACCTCGGTCTCGGTGGCGCTGCGCAACCTGCTGACCCTGATCGGAGCGCTGATCCTGCTGGTCTGGGTCAGCCCCAGCCTGACGGGTCTGGTCCTGCTGATCTTCCCCTTCGTGCTGGCGCCCCTGTTCCTGTTTGGCCGCAAGGTGCGGCGCCTGACCATCTCCACCCAGGACCAGTTCGCCAGCGCCGTGGGCCAGGCCGGGGAAACCCTCGACGCCCTGGAGACCGTCCAGGCCTTTGGCGGCGAGGCTGCGGCTGCCGGCGGCTTTGGGGCTGCGGTGGAACAGGCCTTCTCCACCTCCCTGAAGCGGATGACCGCCCGCGCCGTCATGACCGCCCTGGTCATCGCGCTGGTGTTCGGCGGGGTGGTGGCGATCTTCTGGCTGGGGGTCCACGCCGGCCTGCGCGGCGAGATGAGCTGGGGGGCGCTCTTCCAGTTCGCCTTCCTGGCGGTGATGGCCGCCGGCGCCGTCGGCGCCCTGGGCGAGACCTGGGGGGATGTCCAAAAGGCCGCCGGCGCCATGGACCGCATCGCCGAGCTGCTCGACGCCCGGCCTGGAATCGCACCGCCGGCCACGCCTACCGCCTTGCCGAGCCCCGCCCAGGGCGAGATCGCCTTCGAGGGCGTCACGTTCGCCTATCCTGGCCGGCCCGACCTTCCGGCGCTCAGCGACTTTTCCCTGACCATTGCGCCTGGCGAGCGGGTGGCCCTGGTGGGCCCGTCGGGCTCGGGCAAGAGCACGGTGCTGCGCCTGCTGCTGCGCTTCTATGATCCCACCGAGGGGACCATCCGCCTGGACGGGGTGGACCTGCGCCAAGCCGATCCACGGGCCGTGCGCGAACGCATGGCCCTGGTCGCCCAGGACTCGCCGCTGTTCTCCGGATCGGCGGCCCAGAACATCGCCTTTGGCCGTCCGGATGCGGGGCCGGAGGACATCCTCGCCGCCGCCCGAGCCGCCCAGGCCGAGGCCTTCATCGAAGCCCTGCCCGAGGGTTTCGACACCGCGCTCGGCGACCGGGCGCGCAGCCTGTCGGGCGGGCAGCGCCAGCGGCTGGCCATTGCGCGGGCCCTGGTGCGCCAGGCCCCGATCCTGCTGCTGGACGAGGCCACCAGCGCCCTGGACGCCGAGAACGAGCGGCTGGTGCAGAGCGCCCTGGACGAGGCCATGACCGGGCGCACCACCCTGGTCATCGCCCATCGCCTGGCGACCGTGCTCAAGGCTGACCGGATCGTGGTCATGGACCAGGGCCGGGTGGTCGAACAGGGACGCCACGCCGAGCTCGCGGCCCGGGACGGTCTCTATGCCAAGCTGGCGGCCCTGCAGTTCGGCCAGGCGGCCTGAATGAATCCGCTCAGCCGGCGAACATCGCCTCGCGGACCTGGACGGCGGTCTCGGGGAAGTCGGTGAAGACGCCATCGACGCCGGCCGTGAACAGGGCGCGGAACAGAGTCTCGGCGTCGCCGTGAGCGGCGGGAGCCTCGCCCCGGCGCAGGCCGGCGGGCAGGAAGCTGTTTTCCAGGCGAACCGTCCAGGGATGAACCTTGAAGCCTGAGCCTTGCGCGCGGGCGATCAGGCCGGTGGGCGGCAGGCCGGGCTGGTCCAGATTCAGGACCATCTTCAGCTCCGGCCCCAGGCCGTCGGCGAACTCGGCCAGCTCGGCGAGCAAGGCGTCGGAAATCGACCCAACCCCGGCCAGCATCACCGTCGGCGCCGCGCTGATACCCCGGAAGGCGCGCAGGGGCCGCGGCTCGAAGCACTGGACGAAGACCGGAGCGTCCCGGCGGTCCAGGTCGTTGTCGCGCAGCTCGGCGGCCAGACGGGCGCTCATGGGCAGGCCGCGGGCCTCGAAATAGGTCGGGTGCTTCATTTCAGGATAGATCCCGATCGTCCGGCCGGTCTGCCGGCTCTGCGCCTTGGCCAGGTCCACCACCTCCTGGAAGGTGGGGATGGGGTCGCGTCCGTCGAAGGCGGCGCTGGTCGGCCGCAGGGCCGGCAGGCGTTCGCGGGCCCGCAGGGTCTTCAGCTCGGCCAGGGTGAAGTCCTCGGTGAACCAGCCTGTCGCCTTCACCCCATCGATGTTCCGCTCCGTGCGCCGATCGGCGAAGTCTGAGCGGTCGGCGACATCGGTGGTCTCGGAAATCTCGTTCTCGTGCCGGGCCACCAGGACGCCGTCACGGGTCATCACCAGGTCCGGCTCGATGAAGTCACAGCCCTGGTCGATGGCCCGCTGATAGGCCGCAAGCGTGTGCTCGGGCCGCTCGCCGCTGGCGCCGCGATGGGCGATGACCAGGGGGCGGGTTCGGACTTGCCCATGGCTGGGCCGGGCCAGGGCCAGGGCCAGGGGGGCGGACGCCGTAAAGGCGCGACGGGTGAGGGCGCTCATGGCCCTGATCTAGCCGCCCCTTGTGACGGTTGCGTCAAGCTGATGTCGCGGGCGGGCTCAGGCGGCCGCGCGCAGGCGCTCCAACAGCATGGGATGCAGTTCCAGATTGGCCGCGCAGACCGAACCTGAGGCGAGAACATCCTCGCCGCCATCGGCGTCGGTGACCTTGCCGCCCGCCTCGGTGATTAGCAGGATTCCCGCCGCCAGGTCCCAGCGGTTGAGGTCGCGCTCCCAATAGCCGTCGAACCGGCCGGCGGCCACATAGGCCATGTCCAGCGCCGCCGAGCCGAAGCGGCGCACGCCCGCCACCCGCTGGCTGATCTGGTGCAGCTCCTTCAGGAATTTGGCATGCTGGCCATGCCCCAGGAAGGGGATGCCGGTGGCGATCACCGACTCGTCGAACCGGGTGCGCGCGGCCACCCGCAGGCGGTGGTCGTTGAGGAAGCAGCCCTTGCCCTTCTCGGCCCAGAACAGCTCGTTGCTGACGGGGTTGTAGGTCAGGGCCGCGACGATGGCGCCCTGGCGCTCCAGGGCGATGTTGATGGCGAAGTGCGGAATGGCGTGCAGGAAGTTGGTGGTGCCATCCAAGGGATCGACGATCCAGGTATGGGTCTTGTCGGTGCCCTCGATCATGCCCCGCTCCTCCCCGAGGAAGCCGTAGCCGGGGCGCGCCGCGGTCAGGGCCTCGAAGATGGTCTGCTCGGCCTTGATGTCGGCGGCCGAGACGAAGTCGGCGGCGCTCTTCTTGGAGACCTGCAGCTCGGCCAGTTCGCCGAAGTCGCGGTTGAGCCCTCGCGCGGCCTTGCGGGCGGCGTCGGACATGACTTTCAGAAGTGCGGTTTGCGTGGCCACGGTCTCTGTTCCAGTGCGCGCAAGGGACGGGCGGCGGTGGTCGGCGCTCGGGCGGGAAATGGGCGGCGGAACCTAGTCGCCACGCCGCCCTATGGCAAGGCGGGGCGTCAGGCGGGCGCCTAGGCTTGTGTCTGGCCCCGGGCGGCGAGGCCCCGGACGATGGCGGCGTTCAGGTCGCGGACGGCGGCGGCGGGCCCCTCGGGATGGGCCCAGACTCCGGCCGAGACGGCCAGGAAGTCCGCGCCAGCGGCCACCAGGCCCTCGGCGTTGTCGGCCGTGATGCCGCCGATGGCCACGCAGGGAATCTCCATGGACTCCTGCCAGATGGTCAGCAGGTCCGGCTCGGCCCGGGTGGGAGCCGCCTTGGTGGTCGTGGGGAAGAAGGCCCCGAAGGCCACATAGTCGGCGCCGGCCTCGGCGGCCTCCATGGCCAGGTGGCGGCTGTCATGGCAGGTCACGCCGATCATCGCGCCCTTGCCCATGATCCTGCGCGCCTCGCGACAGGGGGGATCGTCCTGGCCCACATGCACCCCGTCGCAGCGAAGAGCGGCGGCCAGGTCGGGCCGGTCGTTGAGGATCACCGCCACGTCGCGGCTGTGGGCGATGGGCATGAGGACGTCGACGGCGGCGGCGATCACCTCATCGGAGGCGCCCTTGAGGCGTATCTGCAGGGCGGCGACATCGCCCGCGTCGAGGGTTTCGGCGAGGGTTCGGCCAAAGCCGGCGAGATCGTCCAGGGCCGGCGGGGTGATCAGATAGAGGCGGCAGTCGGGCGCGGTGCTCATCTCGCGGCTTCTAGCGCTCCGCGGCCCTGAAGGGGAGGGGGCTCATTCCAGGCCAAGCAGGGCGCGCAGGCTGTAGGCCACGACGCCGGTCGCGGCCATGCCGGCCAGGGCGAGCGCGATGAACCAGGCCAGGCGGCGCGCCAGCGGCGGACGGGGAGCGTCGGCCTCTGGCGGGCCCTCAATGATATCCCGCATCCGCGCCCACCTTGCCGCGGAACACCCAGTAGACCCAGACCGTATAGGCCAGGATCACCGGCAACAGGATCGCCACCCCCACCAGCATCAGCCCCAGCGCATTCTCCGCAGACGCCGCCTGGCGGAAGGTCAGGTCGTAAGGAACTATATTGGGGAAGAAGCCGACGGCCAGCCCCAGATAGCCCGAGACGAAGACCGTCAGGGCGCCGAGGAAGGGCGCCACATGGCCGCCCCTGGCCAGGCCGAACACCACCAGGGCCAGACCCGCCAGCCCCAGCAGCGGAATGGGCGAGAGCAGGCCCAGGCGGGCGAGGTCAAAGGCGCCGTCCTCAAAGCCCCAGCGGGCCGCCACTTCGGGATGAACGAACAGGGTCGCGACGCTCACCACCGCCAGCAGGGCGGCGCTGGCGATCGCCGCCCGCCAGGCCCAGCGCCGGGCGTCGCCGTGCAGATCATCCTCGGTACGCCAGATCAGCCAGGTGGAGCCCAGCAGGGTGTAGCCGGCGGCCAGGCCCACGGCCACCAGCAGGGTATAGGGCGTCAGCCAGTCGAAGGGGCCGCCGCCGAAGGCCTCGCCGTCCAGGGTCACCCCCTGGATGAAGCCGCCGAGCACCAGGCCCTGGGCGAGCGCGGCCACGGTCGAGCCGCCGGCGAAGGCGGCGGTCCAGAAGGCCTTGCCCCTGGCGCGGGCCCGGGCGCGAAACTCAAACGCCACCCCGCGCAGGATCAGCGCCATCATCATCAGCAGGATAGGGATGTAGAGGGCCGGCATGATCACCGCATAGGCCAGCGGGAAGGCGGCGAAGAGTCCGCCGCCGCCCAGCACCAGCCAGGTCTCGTTGCCGTCCCAGAAGGGGGCGATGGTGTTCATCATGGTGTCCCGGTCCCGGGGCGAACGGGCGAACGGGAACAGGATGCCGATGCCCAGATCGAACCCGTCGAGCATCACATAGAGCAGCACGGCCAAGGCGATGATGCCGGCCCAGATGAGTGGCAGGTCGAGGTCCATCAGCGGTCCTCCTGAGGGTCGGATTCGCCGGGGCTCTTGGGCGCGGCGCCGAGGGCCCAGCCTGGTGCGCGGTCTTCCGTCGGCGGCGGCTCGTGCGCCCCGCCCAGGGGCCCCTGGGCCAGCATCCGCAGAATGTAGAGGGCGCCGACGCTGAACACGACCGCGTAGACCACCAGGAAGGCCAGCAGGGACGCCGAGACGGAGCCGGCGCCCACCGGCGAGACGGCGTCCTCGGTGCGCAGGACCCCGTAGATGACATAGGGCTGGCGGCCCACCTCGGCGACGATCCAGCCGGAGATCACGGCGACGAACCCGGCCGGCCCCATGGCCACGCAGGATCGCAGGAACGCAGGGCTGCGGGCGATGCGTCCGCGCCAGGCCAGCCAGGCGCCCCAGAAGCCCAGCGCGATCATGGCCAGGCCCAGGCCGACCATGAGCCGGAAGGCCCAGAAGACGATGAAGACGGGCGGGCGATCCTCGGGTGCGAAGGCCTCCAGACCCTGAACCTCGGCGCCGGTCGAGCCGGCGGTGATCAGGCTGCCGAGCTTGGGAATGGACAGCTCCCAGTGGTTGCCTTCGATCTCCCGGTCCGGCCAGGCGGCGATGTGGAAGGCCTGCTCCGTGCGGGTCTCCCAGAAGGCCTCGATGGCGGCCAGCTTGGCCGGCTGATGATGCATGACGTCCTTGCCCGACAGGTCGCCCACCAGCAGCTGCAGGGGGGCGACGATGGCCAGCATGCCGATGGCCATCTTCAGGGCCATGGCCGATTCCGGCTCTGTGGCGTCCCGCAGCAGCCGGAAGGCGCTGGCTGCGGCCACCACCAGGGCGGTGGTCAGATAGGCCGCCAGCACCATGTGGGCGAGGCGCTCGGGAAAGGTGGGCGAGAAGATCACCTGCAGCCAGTTCACGGCCACCAGGCCCTCCTCCACCGTGCCGGCGAAGCCTGCGGGGCTCTGCATCCAGCTATTGGCCGAGATGATCCAGAAGGCCGAGGTCAGCGTGCCAAACGCCACCAACACTGTGGAGGCGAAGTGGAGCCCCGGCCCCACCTTCTTCCAGCCGAACAGCATCACGCCGAGGAAGCTCGCCTCAAGGAAGAATGCGGCCAGGACTTCGAAAGCGAATAGGGGGCCGATCACCGGGCCGGCCACGGCGGAGAAGACGCTCCAGTTGGTGCCGAGCTGATAGCTCATGACCACGCCGCTCACCACGCCCATCCCGAACGAGATGGCGAACACCTTCACCCAGAAAAGATAGAGGGTCTTGAAGGTCTCGTTCCGTGTCGTCAGCCAAAGGCCTTCGAGGACAGCGAGGTAGCTCGCAAGTCCAATGGTGAAGCTTGGAAAGATGATGTGGAACGCGATCGTGAAGGCGAATTGCATTCGCGAAAGAAGCAGCGCGTCGAAGTCCATCTGGTCTCACTCCCAGGCGGCGGTCGCGGCCGGACTCTTGCGCCTAAGAGGGGCGTAGACCAAGCCGCCGCCGCGCGACATACGGTCGCGCCGAAAGGGGGCTCTCAAGCTGCAAATGATTTGCAAGCACGTTCGCATCTGTTAGATATTGATCCGTCGCCTGGGGAGTCAGACCGCTCGTGTACGTCTGTAATTGCAACGGTATTCGCGAACGTGAAGTCCGCGCCGCGGTCGCCGCCGGGGCGAGCCGGCCGTCGGAAATCTTCAAGGCTTGCGACGCCAAGCCCCAATGCGCCCGTTGTGTCTGCGACATGCGTGAGTACCTGCAGGACCAGCGCGAAGCCCTGCGCTACGCCGCCGAATAGCTAGGCGGATTTCCTGGCCCTGGCGACTTTCTTCGCCAGCGCAAATCACTTGCAAACATAGGCTTTGACACGGCGCGGTCCTCGCATGAGGTTGCGCGCAAATCTGTTTGTGCCGTGAGGAAAGGAGCCCCCGATGCAGGGCGACAAGGCAATTATCCGACTGCTCAACGCAGTGCTCACCAATGAGCTGACTGCAGTGAACCAGTATTTCCTCCACGCGCGTATGTTCGAGAACTGGGGCCTGCGCCGCCTGGGCAAGATCGTCTATGAGGAGTCGATCGGCGAAATGAAGCACGCCGACAAGCTCATCAACCGCATCCTCTTCCTCGAGGGCCTGCCCAACCTGCAGGACCTGCACAAGCTGAAGGTCGGCGAGAGTGTCGGCGAATGCCTGGAATCCGACCTGGCGGTGGAAACCGGCGGCCGGGTGACCCTGATCGAAGGCATCAAGCTCTGCGAAGGCGTCGCCGACTATGTGTCGCGCGAGCTGCTGCGGGAGATCCTCAGCGATACCGAGGAGCACATCGACTATCTGGAAACCCAGCTGATGCTCCTGAAGTCCCTGGGCGAGGCCAACTACATGCAGAGCGCCATGGGTGACATGGAAGGCTGAGGCTCTCCGCCCAGACAGATGAAAACGCCGGCCAGGGGACCTGGCCGGCGTTTGTCGTTTCGAACCTGTCTCAGACCACCTATTCGGCGGCCTGGCGGGTGACGCCGATCTTCGGGTCCAGTTCGCCCGCGGCATAGCGCTTGGCCATGGCCGACAATGGCAGCGGGCGGATCTTGTCGGCCCAGCCGGCCGTGCCGAATTCCTCGAAACGCTGGCGGACCACGGCGCTCATGGCGTCCATGGCCGGCTTCAGATACTTGCGCGGATCGAACTCGCCGGGGTTTTCGGCGAACACCTTGCGGATGGCGCCGGTCATGGCCATCCGGTTGTCGGTGTCGATATTGATCTTGCGCACGCCGTGCTTGATGCCGCGCTGGATCTCTTCCACCGGCACGCCCCAGGTCTGGGGCATCTGGCCGCCATACTGGTTGATGATGTCCTGCAGGTCCTGCGGCACCGAGGAGGAGCCGTGCATCACCAGGTGGGTGTTGGGCAGGCGGCGGTGAATTTCCTCGATCACGTTCATGGCCAGGACGTCGCCGTCCGGTTGGCGGGTGAACTTGTAGGCGCCGTGGCTGGTGCCCATGGCGATGGCGAGCGCGTCGACCTCGGTGGCCTTCACGAACTCGACCGCCTGGTCGGGATCGGTCAGCAGCTGGGCGTGGTCCAGCTTGCCCTCGAAGCCGTGGCCGTCTTCCTTTTCGCCTTCGCCGGTTTCCAGGCTGCCCAGGATGCCGAGCTCGCCTTCGACCGAGGCGCCGACCCAGTGGGCCATGTCCACGACGTTCTTGGTGACCTTGACGTTGTAGTCGTAGTCGGCGGGCGTCTTGCCGTCGCCCATCAGCGAGCCGTCCATCATCACCGAGGTGAAGCCGAACTGGATCGCCGTGGCGCAGGTGGCCTCGTTGTTCCCGTGGTCCTGGTGCATGCAGATCGGGATGTGCGGATACATCTCGGCGAGCGCATCGATCAGGTGCTTCAGCACGATGTCGTTGGCGTAGGAGCGCGCGCCGCGGCTGGCCTGGATGATGACCGGCGCATTGACCGCGTCGGCGGCCTCCATGATCGCCAGGCCCTGTTCCATGTTGTTGATGTTGAACGCCGGCACGCCATAGCTGTGCTCGGCGGCGTGATCGAGAAGCTGTCTGAGGGTAATCCGGGCCATCGCCGTATCCGTCCGTTTCTCTGCTTGTCTCTTACTGGCTCAGAGCCGCCACACCGGGCAGGGTCTTGCCTTCCATCCATTCAAGGAACGCGCCGCCGGCGGTCGAGACGAAGGTGAAGTCTTCCGCGCAACCGGCTGCGTTCAGGGCCGCCACAGTATCACCCCCGCCGGCTACAGCCACCAGCCGACCTGATTTCACCAGCTCGGCGGCGTGTTTCGCTGCTGAAACGGTCGCCTTGTCGAAGGGCGGCATCTCGAACACGCCCAGCGGGCCGTTCCAGATCAGGGTCTTGGAATTGTCCATCGCCCGGCAGAGACGCTCAATCGTCTCTGGGCCGGCGTCGAGGATGCGTTCGTGCTCGTCCACGGCGCCCAGGGTGCGGACTCGCGCCGGCGCGCCCGGCGCCATCTTCTCGGCCACCACGATGTCGAGGGGCAGAAAGAGCTTGCAGTTGTGCTGGCCGGCCAGGCGGATGATGGCCCGGGCGGTCTCGGCCATGTCCTTCTCGCAGTAGGACGCGCCGACATCGTGGCCCTGGGCGTAGAGGAAGGTGTTGGCCATGCCGCCACCGATGGCCAACTTGTCGAGCTTGGTCACCAGGTGGCTGAGCAGGTCGAGCTTGGTCGAGACCTTCGAGCCGCCGACGATGCCGAGGACCGGGCGCTCGGGCTTGCCCAGCGCCTTGTCCAGGGCCGACAGCTCCAGGCGCATCTGCTCGCCGGCATAGGCGGGCAGAATGTGGGCCAGGCCCTCGGTGGAGGCGTGGGCCCTGTGCGCGGCCGAGAAGGCGTCGTTCACATAAAGGTCGCCATTGGCGGCCAGGGCCTTGGCGAAGGCGGGGTCGTTGCCCTCTTCGCCGGTGTGGAAGCGGACGTTCTCCAGCAGCAGCACGTCGCCGGGCCCCAGGGCGTCCACTGCAGCGGCGGCAGCCTCGCCGACGCAGTCGGCGGCGAAGGCCACCGGCCCGCCGAGCACCTTGGCCAGGGCCGGGACGATGGGCTCCAGGCTCATCGACGGTACGACCTTGCCCTTCGGGCGGTCGAAGTGGGCGAGCAGCACCACCTTGGCGCCGCCCTGGCGCAGCTTCTGGATGGTCGGGACCGCAGCCTGAAGGCGGGTGTCGTCGGACACCTCCCCCTCATGCATCGGCACGTTGAAGTCCACCCGCACCAGGGCGCGCTGGCCCTTGAGGTCGGCGTCGTCGAGGGTCTTGAAGGTCATCGGCTTCCAGCGGTCAGGGCGTGGGCGGCGGGCCGCACCCGGGCCGGAACCCGGGCGCATCGGCCTTTAAGGCGAACGTCCGGGGAGCTGATTAGATCAGCTTGGCCATGGCGAGCGCGGTGTCGCTCATCCGGGTCGAGAAGCCCCACTCGTTGTCATACCAGGACAGAACCCGGCCGAGCTGGCCCTCGATCACCTGGGTCTGGGGCAGGGCGGCGGTGGACGAGGCGGCGATGTGGTTCAGGTCGATGGAGACCAGCGGGTCGTTGGAGGTGGCCAGAACCCCTTTCATGGCGCCGTCGGCGGCGGCCTGCAGGGCGGCGTTGACCTCGTCCTTGGTCACCGAACGGCCGGGCACGAACTTCAGGTCGACCACCGAGACATTGGGGGTCGGCACGCGGATCGAGGAGCCGTCCAGCTTGCCGGCCAGCTCGGGCAGCACCAGGCCCACGGCCTTGGCCGCGCCGGTGGAGGTGGGGATCATGGACATGGCCGCGGCCCGGCCGCGGTAGAGGTCCTTGTGCATGGTGTCCAGCGTCGGCTGGTCGCCGGTGTAGGAATGGATGGTGGTCATGTAGCCGCGCTCGATGCCGCACAGGTCATGGATGACCTTGGCGATCGGCGCCAGGCAGTTGGTGGTGCACGAGGCGTTGGAGACCACCAGGTCGTCCTTGGTCAGGACGTCGTGGTTCACGCCGAAGACGATGGTCTTGTCGGCGTTGTCGCAAGGCGCCGAAACCAGCACCCGCTTGGCGCCGGCTTCCAGGTGGGCGGCGGCCTTCTCCTTGGTGGTGAACAGGCCGGTGCATTCCAGGGCGATATCGACGCCCAGCTCCTTGTGCGGCAGCTCGGCCGGGTTGCGGATGGCCGTCACCTTGATCGGCCCGCGGCCCACATCGATGGTGTCGCCGTCCACGGTGACCGTGCCGGGGAAGCGGCCATGCACGCTGTCATAGCGCAGCAGATGGGCGTTGGTCTCGACGGGACCCAGGTCGTTGATCGCCACCACTTCGATGTCGGTGCGGCCATGCTCGATGATCGAGCGCAGGACGAGCCTGCCGATGCGGCCGAAACCGTTGATGGCGACGCGGACGGTCATGATGGGATTCTCCTGCGAGCTCTTGGCCGGTAGGCGGTGATTTCCGATTGATTTGCAGGGGTTTTGTGCGGGCGCACTCGCGGGAGTCAAGGGGAAGTGAGCCCGATCTGTCCGACCAGCCGGCGAATGTGATCAGGCTCCGGTTTCAACCCACGCGAAAGCGATGAATGCGCCGGTCCGCCAGGGAGATCACCGTCGCGTCCCGGCCTCCTTCGGCGGCGATGGCTCTGGGCCAGAAGGCCAGGGCCGGCGCCGTGGCCTGATAGACCTGAAGCTCCCACTGGCCAGGCGTGGTGGCGAAGACGGCGCGGGCGGCGGCCATGCCGATCCCGGCGCGCCGCCATTGCGGCAGGACGCAGAACTCCGCCACGGCGGCGTCGCAGCCCAGACCCGACGGGGAATAGCGGTTCACAAGTGCAAAGCCGGCGAGATCGTCTCCGGCGCGAATCCAGAAGGGCCGGCGCTCGGCCTGCGCCCAGTAAGCGTCGAAATGGGGATAGTCGGTGGGATCGCGGTGATGTCGCTCTGGATCGACGACGTCGGCATGGGCGATCAGATAGGGATCGAGCAGACGGCGAAGATCAGCCTTCTCCGAAAGACCGACCGGGGCCAGCCGAACCGCGGTCATCGCCTAGTCCCCCGCGACTACCCGGACCTTCCCGGCGGCTTCGAGCGCCCGGGCGCGGGCGGCCTCGATGGTCGCGGCCCGGGCCAGGGCCACGCCCATGCGGCGGCGGACGAAGGCCTCGGGCTTGCCGAACAGGCGCAGGTCGGCGCCGGGCACGGCCAGGGCTTCGGCCACGCCCTCGAAGGCCACGCCGCGGGCCTCCATGCCGCCATAGATCACCGCGCTGGCGCCGGGCTCGCGCAAGGCCACGTCCACCGGCAGGCCGAGGATCGCCCGGGCGTGCAGGGCGAACTCGCTCTGTACCTGGGTGGAGAGCGTCACGAGGCCGGTGTCGTGGGGCCGCGGGCTGACCTCGGAGAACCAGACCTCGTCGCCCTTCACGAACAGCTCGACCCCGAACAGGCCAAGACCCCCGAGGGCGGCGGTGACGCGGCCGGCGATCTCGCGGGCGCGCTTCAGGGCCAGCGGGCTCATGGGCTGCGGCTGCCAGCTCTCCACATAGTCGCCCTGGACCTGGCGGTGGCCGATGGGTTCGCAGAAATGGGTAGCCACCTCGCCGTCGGGGCCGCGGGCCCGCACGGTCAGCTGGGTGATCTCGAAGTCGAAATCGATGCGACCCTCGACGATGACCCGGGCCTGCTCCACCCGGCCGCCCTCCAGGGCGTAGCGCCAGGCGGCTTCGATGCCGGCGGCGTCTTCCACATAGGACTGGCCCTTGCCCGAGGACGACATCACCGGCTTGACGAAGCAGGGATAGCCGACGGCGGCTGCGCCCGCCGCCAGCTCAGCCTCTGTCGAGGCGAAGGCGTAGGGCGATGTGGCCAGGCCCAGCTCCTCGGCGGCGAGCCTTCGGATGCCCTCGCGGTTCATGGTCAGCTGGGCGGCCCGGGCGGTGGGGATCACCACGGCGAGGCCGGCCGCCTCGATGGCCGTCAGCTCGTCGGTGGCGATGGCCTCGATCTCGGGCACGATCAGGTGCGGCCGTTCGGCTTCGACCACGGCGCGCAGGGCCGCCGCGTCCGTCATGGCGATGACGTGGCTGCGGTGGGCCACCTGCATTGCCGGCGCATCGGCGTAGCGGTCGACGGCGATCACCTCGCAGCCGAGCCGTTGCAGCTCGATGGCCACCTCCTTGCCAAGCTCGCCCGAGCCCAGCAGCAGGACGCGGAGGGCGCTTGGCGAGAGCGGCGTGCCCAGGCGCATGGGCCTAGACCTTGGCCTGAACGGCGTCGGCCACGGCCTCGGCTGTGATGCCGAACTCCTTGTAGAGCCGCTCATAGGGGGCGCTGGCGCCGAAGCTGGACATGCCGACGAAGACGCCGTCCTCGCCGATGAACCGTTCCCAGCCGAGGCTGACGGCGGCTTCCACCGCCGCGCGCACGGGGGCCTTGCCAATCACCGAGGCCCGGTATTCCGGGGTCTGAGCCGAGAACAGCTCCCAGCAGGGAACCGAGACGACCCGGGTCGGCACGCCGCGGGTCTGCAGCAGGTCGCGGGCGGCCAGCGCGATGGAGACCTCCGAGCCGGTGGCGAAGATCGTGGCCTGGGCCTCGCCGTCGGCGGCGCGCAGCTCATAGGCGCCGCGGGCCGACAGGTTCTCGCCGGCGGCGTCGGTGCGCGCGGCCGGGACCTTCTGGCGTGACAGGGCCATGATCGAGGGCGTGGTGGGCGTCGACAGGGCCAGCTTCCAGCACTCGGCCGCCTCCACCGCATCAGCCGGGCGGTAGACGTTGAGGTTGGGCATGGCCCGCAGGGAGGCCAGGTGCTCCACAGGCTGATGGGTGGGGCCGTCTTCGCCGAGGCCGATGGAGTCGTGGGTCATCACATGGATCACCCGCACACCCATCAGGGCGCCGAGCCGGATGGCCGGGCGGCTGTAGTCGGAGAACACCATGAAGGTGCCGGAATAGGGGATGACGCCGCCATGCAGGGCCATGCCGTTCATGGCCGCGGCCATGCCGTGCTCGCGGATGCCGTAATGCACATAGCGGCCGGCATAGTCGGGCGCGTCGAAGGCCGGCGTGCCCTTGACGAAGGTGTTGTTGGAGCCGGTCAGGTCGGCCGAGCCGCCGACCATTTCCGGGATGGCGGGAACCAGCTGCTCAAGCGCTGCGCCGGAATGGACGCGGGTGGCGTTGGCCGGGGCGGTCTTGGCCATCTCGGCGATGTGGGCGTCCAGGCGCGCAAAAGCCTCAGGCGGCAACTCGCCGGCCATGGCCCGCTGGAACTCGGCCTTCAGCGGCGAGCCGCCCAGGGCCTTTTCCCAGCTCTTGCGAACCTTGCGGCCCTTCCGGCCGGCCGCGCGCCAGGGCTTGTAGACCTCGTCGGGGATGACGAAGGGCTCGTGGCTCCAGCCCATGGCCACCCGGGAATCGGCGATCTCGTCGTCGAACAGGGTGTAGCCGTGGCTGTGGGGGTCGCCTTCCTTGCGGCCGGCGCCCTTCGAGATCTTGGTCTTGCAGGCGATCATGGTCGGCTTGTCCTGCCGCGTGGCCCAACGCAGGGCCGCGGCGATCTTGCCGAAGTCGTGGCCGTCCACGGCCTTGACCGCCCAGCCGGCCGCCTTGAAGCGGGCCATCTGGTCGCCGGTCTCGGCGATGGTCGCCTCGCCGTCGATGGTGGTGTTGTTGTCGTCGAACAGGACGGTCAGCTTGTGCAGCTTGAAGCGGCCGGCCATGGAGATGGCCTCCTGGCTGACGCCCTCCATCAGGCAGCCGTCGCCGGCCACCACCCAGGTGCGGTGGTCCACCAGGTCATCGCCGAACCGGCCGGCCAGGTGACGCTCGGCCATGGCCATGCCGACGGCGGTGGCCAGGCCCTGGCCCAGCGGGCCGGTGGTGGTCTCGACCCCGGGGGTGTGGCCGTACTCCGGATGGCCGGCGGTCATGGAGCCCCACTGACGGAAGTTCTGGATTTCTTCCATGGTGACGTCTTCGAACCCGGTCAGGTGCAGGAGCGAATAGATCAGCATCGAGCCATGGCCGGCCGAGAGCACGAAGCGGTCGCGGTCGGCCCAGTCGGGCGCCGCGGCGTCATACTTCAGGAACTTGGACCACAGGACGGCGGCCACATCGGCCATGCCCATGGGCATCCCCTGGTGGCCCGACTTGGCGCGGTGGACGGCGTCCATGGAGAGGACACGGATGGCGTCGGCCATGGTCTGGAGTTGTGCGGGCATGGGCGTTCCGGGAAGTCTTAAAGGTCATCGGGCGGGGGCAGAGGCTGGCGGGGTCGCATGCACCGGGGCGGCGGTCAAGAAATGCGCCGCTTTCGGGCCGCGCCCGGCGCAGTCTATAGATTAACGGTCACACCTCTGGAGTCCTGAATGTTCCGTGATCCTGCAAGCGAGAGCGCCATCGACCAGGCCGCCAAGCGGCTGGAGCGCGCCATCGCCCTGCTGGAACAGCGCCTGGGCGAGCGTAGCCGCCGCGACGCCGCCGACACCGGCGGCCTGTTCGACGAAGATCGCGCCCGGCTGGCCGCCGACCTCGATCAGGCCCGCGCCCGCCAGCATGAGCTGGAGAGCGCCGGGGCCGAGGCCTCGGCCGCGCTCGGCCGCGCCATCGTCGAGATCCGCGAGGCCCTGGACGGCGAGACCCCCGACGACGGGACTTCGGAACCGCAGGCCGAGACGGCCCTTCCCCCGGGGGATGAGATGGCGGACGAGGACCAGCGCGCTTCACCGCCCTGGTCGGAATCGAGGGAGGACTGACCCATGGCCCAGGTGACCATCGAGGTGAACGGCCGCCCCTATCAGGTGGGCTGCGAGGACGGTCAGGAAGGCCATCTGGTTGAACTGGCCCGCCTGTTCGACCGCCAGGTCCGGGCGGTGTCCCAGGACATGGGTCAGCTGACCGATACGCGCCTGTTCCTGATGGGCGCCCTGCTGCTGGCCGACGAGCTCTGGGATTCGCGAAGTCGCATGTCGAGCATCCAGGCCGAGCTGGCGCGGCTGCAATCAGACCAGGCCCGCATCGAATCCAAGGCCGTCGCAGCCCTGGACGGGGCGGCCAAGCGCATCGAAAAGCTGGCCGCCGACTAGGGCCCCGGAGGCCGACGCTGTGATGGCGCTTGTGGTGGGGACCCAGGCTCCCTAAATTCGGGATCGGCGGGTCAGCTGTGGCTCACGTCGAAGGCAACCTAATTCCTCCGACCTTAATTGTCTCGAAGGGAGCTGTCCCTGTCCGGCGCCGTGGCCCCGGACACATGGCGCCCACCTGGTTATCCAGGTCCGAGGGGATTAAAATCGTCCTTCACGGTTCTCGCGGCGCCGCCACCCTGCTCCTCACGACGCACGGGCTACTTCGCGACCGCGCTGTTGATCGCCAGCGCCAATGCACCCTGTGAGAAGGGTTTGGAAAGCCGGGGAAGACCGGCCGCCGCCTCGCCGGACAGCTCGGCAAACCCGGTAGCAATGATCACAGGCAGGCCCGGCCGGAGCGATTGAAGCTCCGCTGCGAGCTGGACTCCGGTCATATCGGGCATCGCCTGGTCGGTGATGACCAGGTCGAGACCCTGGTGGCCCGGGAGCAGCGCCAGCGCGTCCTGCCCCGACGCCGCCTTTACGACCGTATGTCCAAGGTCTTCGGCAAGCGCTGCGGTGTTCGCCAACACCAGGGGATCATCATCCACGGCAAGAATGGTGAGCGGCGGGGAATTCGGCGCCACGCCGACCTCCAACGCAGATTGCCGGCTCGCGGGCTCCGAGGCCTTCGCTGCGGGCAACCAGAGATCGATGGATGTGCCTCCGCCCAGGGTGCTTTCGATCCGCATCGCCCCGCCCGATTGGGTGGCGAGGCCATGCACCATCGAAAGGCCCAAACCCGTGCCCTTCCCGACGCCCTTGGTCGTGAAGAAGGGGTCCGTGGCCTTCGCCAAGGTTTCTTCGTCCATGCCCACGCCGGTATCGACGACGGAGACGCAAACATATTCACCCGGTTTAAGCGGCGCTTCGGCCGCGCGCGAAATCCGAAGTTTGCGGGCGCTGATGATCAGAGCTCCACCCTCAGGCATGGCGTCGCGGGCGTTGACCGCAAGATTGAGCAGGGCCGCTTCAAGCTGACTGGGATCGGTCCGGACACGAGGAAGGTTGGACGGGACCCGAATGCTGACTCGGATTGTGGGGCCGATGCTCCGCTGGATAAATGGCTGCATGCCTCGCACAAGCGAGTGGAGATCAACGGCCTCAACGTGAAGTTCCTGCTTGCGCGCAAACGCCAGCATCCGCTGTGTGAGCACCGCGCCACGGCGCGCGCCCTCCATCGCATTCTCAAGATAGCCCATTAGCTTGGGGTCATTCACCGCGCGCTTCTTAGCGAGTTCAATGCTCCCTTGAACCGCCATCAGAAGATTGTTGAAGTCGTGCGCCACGCCTCCGGTCAGCTGACCGACCGCCTCGAGTTTTTGAGCCTGGAACAGGGCCTCGCGCGTCTCGTCGAGGGCCCGCTGAGTTTCCATCCGCTCCGTGATGTCCCGCGTGACCTTGGCGAAGCCGACGATGCCGCCCAAGTCATCGTAAATTGCGTCGATGACCACGTGCGCCCAGAAGCGCGAGCCGTCTTTCCGCACCCGCCAGCCTTCGGTCTCCCAACGGCCATGTTCCTTCGCAGCACTCAATCCCGACCTCGGCAGGCCGATCTCCCGGTCTTCCTCGGTGTAGAAAGATGAGAAGTGCCTCCCGATTACTTCATCGGCCTTGTAGCCCTTGATGCGCTCGGCGCCGGAGTTCCAGCTTGTGACGTGGCCCTCGGGGTCCAGCATGTAGATCGCGTAGTCGGTGACGCTCTGCACGAGCAATCTAAACTGCTCCTCGCTGCGGCGCAGAGTCTGTTCCGCCGCCTTACGTTCGGTAAGGTCCCGGGTGACCTTTGCATAGCCGACGAGCGCGCCGGAAGGGTCGCGAATGGGATCGATGATGACGTGCGCCCAAAAGTGGCTGCCGTCCTTTCGAACACGCCAACCTTCGCGCTCGAACCGGCCTTCACGCGCGGCTGTCGCGAGCGCCTCGCGGGGCACCCCCGCCGCCCGCTCCTCCTCAGTGTAGAAGACCGAGAAGTGCTGCCCGATGATCTCGCCGGCCTCATAGCCTTTGAACCGTTCAGCGCCAGGGTTCCAGCTCGTCACGAGGCCATCGGCATCCAGCATGTAGATGGCGTAGTCGGTAATCGCGTCGACCAGCAGCCGGTACCGGCTGTCGTCGACTTCGGCCGCGCGCAGTTCGGTTCGCTTAGCCATTCCACCCCCAATTCAACCCAAGGAAACGCGCGGCCTCAGCAGAGGTTGCATGCGCAGTCCTCCGCCTCTGCAGCCCCATTAACCCGATGCCGGACGGGCGTTCGACCATAGCCCGGCGCAGCCGCGAGCCGCATGCTTCCGACATCCACAAGGTCCGATTTGGGGGCGGGACCGTCGTGAGAAGGGCGTGCGGGATCAGGCGCTGGGGGACCGCTCGCCAATGCGCGAAGGACAAGCCCGAGGTCGTCTGGACGAGTCCGCAGCTTCGAGCGCGCCGACCTTGATGGCTTGCGACAATTTCCCTTGGGGCCTCAGGTTCGGCTAAGAGCCTGGCGGTGAACCCTGTCTCTCATCAAAAGACCCTTCTGCGCCGGACGATGCGAGGCCGGCGCAGGGCGCTGGCCGCCGCGGACAGCCAGGCGGCCGCCCGCGCCGCCGTCCATGCGCCGCTGGCGCGGCTGGGGCCCGGCCCGGTGGCGGGCTATATCGCCCAGGGCGCCGAGCTTGACCCCGGCCTGTTGATGGACGCGCTGGCCCAGGCCGGCGTGGGGCTGGCCCTGCCGGCGGCTGTGAGCCGGGAGGCGCCGCTGATCTTTCGCGCCTGGGCCCCGGGCGCGGCCCTGGCGCCGGACGCCTTCGGAATCCCCGCGCCCCTAGCCGACCAGCCCCAGGTGCTACCGACGGCTCTGATCGTGCCGCTGCTGGCCTTTGATCGCCGGGGCGGCCGCCTGGGTCAGGGGGCCGGCGTCTATGATCGGGCGATTGGCGCGCTGGGCGCCGAACGCCGCCCCTTCCTGCTGGGTTACGCCTATGCCGGCCAGGAGGTCGAGGATCTGCCGCTCGAGCCGCACGATCAGCGGCTGGACGCCATATTGACGGAAGCCGGGCTGATCGAAGTCCGATAGGATGACCTGATGCGTTTCGCCTTTTTCGGAGATGTCGTCGGCCGGTCCGGCCGCGAGGGTCTCGCCGACCACCTGCCCATGTTGCGTCGCCAGCTCGGTCTCGAGTTCGTGGTCATCAACGCCGAGAACGCCGCCGCCGGCTTCGGGATCACCGAGAATACGGCGCGCGAGCTGTTCAACGCCGGCGCCGACTGCCTGACGCTGGGCAACCACTCCTGGGACCAGAAGGAGGCGCTGACCTATATCGTCCGCGAGCCCCGGCTGATCCGGCCGCTGAACTATTCGGTGCTGGCCGATGCGCCGGGCTGCGGCGCCAATCTGTTCGAGACGGAGTCCGGCCGGCGCATCCTGGTGATCAACCTGCTGGGCCGGGTGCATATGGATTCCCTGGACGACCCGTTCTCGGCCGTCGATCGCGAGCTGGAAAAGGCGCCGCTCGGCATGGTGTCGGACGCCATCCTGGTGGACATGCACGCCGAGGCCACCAGTGAGAAGATGGCCATGGGCCACTTCTGCGACGGCCGGGCGAGCCTGGTGGTGGGCACCCACACCCATGTGCCGACGGCCGACTGCCAGATCCTGCCTGGCGGCACCGCCTATCAGACCGACGCCGGCGCCTGCGCCGACTATGACAGTGTCATCGGCAACCAGAAGGAAGAGCCCCTGCGGCGCTTCACCACCCGCATCTCCGGCGGCCGCTACAAGCCGGCCGAAGGCCCGGCCACGGTCTGCGGCGTCTTCGTCGAGACCGACGACGCCACGGGCCTGGCCCGTCGGGTGGAGCCGATCCGGGTGGGCGGCCGGCTCTCGGAAACCATCCCCCAGGTGGACCTGGCCCGCGCCTGAGGCGCAGGCGCGCCCTCAGCGGGGCGGACGGGCGCCGGGCAGGGGCGGCAGGGTGTCCAGGGTCAGGACGCCGTCCCCATCCAGGTCCAGCAGGTTGAACCGGCGGGCCGCGGCGGCTCGCCATTCGATTCGGCTGACCCGTCCCGACAGGTCCCCATCGGCGCCCCGCACCGGCTGGGGCTCGTTCAGCAGGCCATAACGGCCCGCCCCCTGGCGTTGGACGCCGGGCTCGGGCTTGCCTCGGCCAAAGCCCAGCAGAGATCGCCGAGGACGCTCGCTGTCGCCGTCGGGGCGTCCGCCAGGGCCAGCGCCTTGTGGGCGGGTTTCCCCCAGACGGGTGATCTCCGGGGCGATCTGGCGCTCATAGGCCTGGTTTTCGAAGCCATCGACCACCCCGTCGCTGTCGGCGTCGAGCACGGCGAAGAAGCGCTCGGCGTCGGCCTCGAACTCCGGCCGGGTCAGCAGGGTGTCGCTGTCGCGATCGGCGCCGGCGAACCAGGCCGCCAGGCCGTCGCCGTCGCGAAAGGGCTCGCCAGAGGGGCTGATGAACAGCCGCGCCTCTGGCCGCCGGCCGCCCCTGTCCGGCTCGGGCCCAAGGTCAGCCTGCGCCTGCGCCGCCGCAGAGCCCGCCCAGAGGCTGCAAAGAGCCAGCATGATCAGGGGTCGTGTCATGGAAATCCTTGGTCTCGCCCACCCAAGGCCACGCTGTCGGCCGGGGATGCGGCGAAATTGGGCCGCAGGGGTGACGAGACCGGCCCCTTGCGCAAATATGCCCAGAGATCCGGCGGCGCGAGGCCGTCTGCTGCAGGGGGCCTAAATGCTGGCCAAGTTCATCGTCCGCGCCGTCTTCGCCGCCATCGGCCTGTGGCTGTCCTCCATGCTGGTGGCGGGCCTGGCCTTCACCGACACTGGCAGCCTGATCCTGGCGGCCATCCTGCTGGGCCTGGTCAACGCCGTCCTGCGGCCGATCCTGTTCATCCTGACCCTGCCGCTGACCCTGATCACGCTGGGGCTCTTTCTGCTGATCCTCAACGCCGCGATGATCGGCCTGGTGGCGGTGATGCTGCAGGGCTTCATCGTAGATGGCCTGTGGCCGGGCCTGGTGGCCGCCATCGTCACCGGTCTGACCAGTTGGCTCGGCCACATGATCATCCGCGACGACAAGGGGCGCTGAGCGTCGCCCGCCCGCCTGGGCAAGCGCCCAAAAGAAAAAGGGCGGAGCCGCGAGGCTCCGCCCTTCTCGTCTTGAGAAAGCTTGGAGGGCTTGGACTTAGAAGTCCATGCCGCCCATGCCGCCCATGTCGGGCATGCCGCCGCCAGCCGCAGCGCCGCCCTTCTTGGGGGCTTCGACGATGGCCGCTTCGGTGGTGATCAGCAGGCCGGCGACCGAAGCCGCATCCTGCAGAGCCGTCCGGACGACCTTGGCCGGGTCGATGACGCCGGCCTGGACCAGGTCGACATATTCTTCGGTCTGGGCGTTGAAGCCGAAGGTGGCCGAGTCCGATTCCAGGACCTTGGAGACGACGATCGAGCCCTCGACGCCGGCGTTTTCGGCGATCTGGCGGATCGGAGCCTGCAGGGCGCGACGGATGATGGCCACGCCGGCTTCCTGGTCGTCATTG
>NZ_JBALUY010000058.1:0-23429 GCF_036963605.1 Phenylobacterium sp.
GGCCGACGGCGGCGCTCGGGCCGGTCTGACCGGCCGCAACGCCGCCCTGCCCCTGCTGTTCGAGGTCGCCGACCTGCTGCAGAGCGCTCCGGCCGCCCCGCCGCCGCTCGCGCCGCGCAATGCGCCCACAGCCCTGGACGACCAGACGCGAACCACCGAAGGCCCGCGCCTGATCTTCCCCCCGGATGGGGCGGTGGTGCAGGTGGACGGTTTTGGGGCCGGCTCCCGCGGCCTGGCGCTGGCGGCCAGCGGCGAGGACCTCGACTGGTATGTGGCCGGCCGGCCGCTCAGCCGCGATCCCTTGAGCGGCCAGGTGCTCTGGCGGCCGGAGGGGCCGGGCTTCTACGACCTCAATGTGGTCGACGGCCAAGGCCGCGCCGCCCGCGCCCAAGTGCGAATCCGCGGCGGCTAATAGAGGCGGGCCAGGTCCTCAGGCCCGCTGCAAGTGACGTTCATGTCGTTCACCAGGCCGTCGGACAGCGAATAGACCCAGCCGTGGATGCTGACCGGCTGGTCCCGCAGCCAGGCCTCGCGGATGAAGACGTCGGAGGCGACATTGCGCACCTGGCGGATGACGTTCAGTTCGCACAGCCTGTCGTGGCGGGCGTGCTCGTCCTCCATGGCCTCAAGCTCGGCCCGGTTGGCGGTATAGACTTCGCGGATCGGATGCAGCCAGTGGTCCACCAGCCCCCGCCGCTGTCCGTCGATGGCCGCCACCACGCCGCCGCAGCCATAGTGGCCGACCACCATGATGTGCTTCACCTTCAGAACATCCACGGCGAACTGCAGCACCGACAGATAATTGGCGTCCTGGGGCGGGGCGAGATTGGCCACATTGCGGTGGACGAACAGCTCGCCCGGATCGAGGCCGACGATCTCATTGGCCGGAACCCGGCTGTCGGCGCAGCCGATCCACAGATATTCCGGGCTCTGCTGGCCCACGAGGCGTTTGAAAAAGCCGGGATCGACGGCGAGCTTGCCCTGCGCCCAGGCCCGGTTCTTGTCCTTCAGGTGGTCGAGCATCGTGGAAACCTCCCCATCTGCAGCATTGTCTCGGCTCAGCCGGCCGCGGGCGCGTCGGGCTGCCGATCAGGGTGAGCCGCGGCGAAGGCGGGATGCGCCCTCGCCCGTTCGGCCGCAGCCCTTATCGCCGGATAGGGCGAAAGGTCCACCCCGTAGCGGTCGGCGGAATAGGCCTGGGGAACCAGGCAGCAGTCGGCCAGGCCCGGCTCGGTCCCATAGGCGAAGCCCTGGCCGTGACGGGCGACCATCGGCTCCAGGGCGTCGAAGCCCTCGGTCATCCAGCGCGCCACCCAGGCCTGCCGGTCGGCGTCGCTGACCCCCAGGGCGCTGAGCTGCTGCTGGATGCGCAGATTGTTCAAAGGATGAATATCGCAGGCGATGATTCCGGCCATGGCCCGGACCACCTGCCGCCCCGCCGGATCGGCCGGCAGCAGGGGCGGTTCAGGGTGGGTCTCGTCCAGCCATTCCATCAGCGACAGGCTCTGGGTCATGGCCGCCTCGCCGTCGACCAGCATGGGCGTCAGGCCCTGGGGATTGCGCTCTAGATAGTCGGCCGCCCGCTGCTCGCCCCTGGGCAGGCTGACAGGGATGTAGTCATAGGCCAGCCCCTTCAGCGCGAGCGCGATGCGGACCCGATAGGGCGCGGTGGCCCGCCAGTAGCTGTAGAGGGTCAAAGCCATGGTCAGCGCACCCGGAAGCTGAGTTCGCCGACCCCTTCGACCGCTCCGGCCACCTGATCGCCGCGGGCGAGGGGACCTACGCCTTCGGGAGTGCCGGTGAAGATCAGGTCGCCGGGCGCCAGCGCCCACAGCTTCGAGGCCTGGGCGATGATTTCGGCCACATTCCAGATCATGTCGGAGACCAGGGCGTCCTGGCGGGACTGGCCATTCACCGTCGCGGCGATGCGGCCCTGGGGCGCAGGACCGCTCCAGCGGCGGATGGCCGAGATGGGGGCGGACTGGTCAAAGCCCTTGGAGGCGTCCCAGGGATGGCCCTTGTCCTTGGCTGCGGCCTGCAGGTCCCGGCGGGTCAGGTCGAAGCCCACGCCGTAGCCGAAGACCAGGTCAAGGGCCCGATCCACCGGCACGTCGGCGCCGCCGGCGCTCAGGGCCACAACCAGCTCGATCTCGTGATGCAGGTCGGCCGTCGCCGACGGATAGGCCACGTCGACGTCCGGAAGCACCAGGGCGTCGGCCGGCTTGGCGAAGAAGAAGGGCGGGTCGCGGTCGTCCCCGCCCATCTCCCGGCGGTGGGCGGCATAGTTGCGGCCCACGCAGAGAATTCGACGAACCGGGAACAGGGCGTCCTCACCCAGGACGGGCACGGCGGGGACGGGCGGCGGGGCCAGGACATATGCGCTCATGACCAAGGCCGTACTCCGACCACCGGGCAAAGAAAAGGCTCCCGCGGGGGCGGGAGCCTGATCTTGATAGGACGCCTAAAACCCTGTGGTCTTAGTTGGCGGCGTCGAGGCGTTCCTTCAGGGCCGTCGCCTGGTCGAGGTGCTGCTGGATCGCCGGAGCGGTGGCCGCGGCGAAGGCCTGCAGACCCGGCGTGTCGCCGTCGCCGGCGTAACGCTGCATCAGGTTCAGGGCCTTCTGATGGGTCTCGACCTGCAACTCCATATATTCCTTGTCGAAGTCGGCGGCCTCGGCTTCACGCAGGTCGTTCAGTTCGTCGGTCACCTCTTCATCAGCCGTGGCCGGGGGGGTGATCGGCTGGCCCGTGGCTTCCACGGCCGTCTTCAGATCCTGGGTGGTCTTGGTGTGGGCGTCGACCATCATCTGGGCGAAGGCCTTGACCTCGGCGTCCTGCGCGCGCTCAAGGGCCATCTGCGACGACTGGATCTCCAGCATGTCGCTCTGGGCCGCCAGACGGACGAAATCAGGCGCCGAAGCCTCGTCGGCCATGGTCGGGACGGTGGCGGTCGGGTTGGCGTCGGGGGTCACGCTTTCGGCCGGGGCCGTCGCGGACTGGTCAGCCGGCTGACCGCAGGCGGCGAGCGAGAGGGCGGCGATCGCGGCGCCCGCGATAAGCAGGTGGCGGGTCATGTGAACTCCTGAGACGTTGACAAATTCTGGCGTCGCACCTGTCGATGCGTCGGGTCTAAAACTCACGCGCTCGTGATCTGTTCCAAGAAAGTGGGGAGAGCCCAATGGCTGACACAACCGCGCCCACCGCCTCGCCAGGCGCCTTGGCGGGCCTGCGGGTCATCGAAATGGGCTCTCTGATCGCCGGCCCCTTCTGCGGCCAGATCCTGGGCGACTTCGGCGCCGAGGTGATCAAGCTGGAGGATCCCCGCACCGGCGATCCCATGCGTCAGTGGGGCCGCAGCCTGCCCAAGGGCCAGTCGCCCTGGTGGCCCGTCATCGGCCGCAACAAGAAGTCCGTCGGCCTCGACCTGCGCCAGTCTGAAGGTCAGGCCTTGGCGCGCAGGCTGATCGATGGGGCCGACATCGTCATCGAGAACTTCCGCCCCGGCGCCATGGAGAAATGGGGCCTGTCCTACGAAGCGCTGTCGGCCTCCAACCCCGGACTGATCATGGCCCGGGTGTCCGGCTACGGCCAGACTGGCCCCCTGTCGCACCAGGCAGGCTACGGGCTGATCGGCGAGGCCATGGGCGGCCTGCGCCACATCACCGGCGAGCCTGACCGGCCGCCGGCCCGGGCGGGCATCTCCATCGGCGACAGTCTGGCGGCCATGCATGCGGCCATGGGGGTGATGATGGCCCTCCATTCCCGGCACGCCACCGGCCGGGGCCAGGTGGTGGACGCCGCCCTCTATGAGAGCGTGCTGGCGGTGATGGAAAACCTGATCACCGAATATGACCTGACCGGCTATGCGCGGGAGCGCTCAGGCTCGGTGCTGCCGGGGATCGCGCCATCCAACGTCTATCCTTGCGCGGGCGGCGAGATGATCCTGATCGGCGGCAATGGCGACACGGTCTTCGCCCGCCTCTGCGAGGTGATGGGCCAGCCGGAGCTTGCGGCCGACCCGCGGTTCGCCACCCACGCCGCCCGCGGCGAACGGCAGGGGGAGCTGGACGAACGGATCAGCGCCTGGACGGCGACCTACAATCTCGATGACCTCCTGGCGCGCCTGGAGGAGAAGGGCGTGCCCTGCGGGCGCATCTATCGGGCGCCGGACATGCTGAGCGACCCGCACTTCGCCGCGCGGGAGGCCATCGTCACCCTGGACCACCCCGTGTTCGGCCAGGTGAAGATGCAGAACGTCTTCCCCAAGCTCTCGGCCACGCCCGGCCAGGTGCGCTGGCCGGGGCCGCCCCTGGGCGCCCATACCGACGAGGTGCTTCAGACCCTTGCCGGAGCGTCCCCCCAGGACTTGAGCGATCTCCGGACGCGCGGCGTGATCTAAGCCCCGCCGCCGGCCCGCAGCAGGTCGGCCACCGCAGCTGTGACCTGGGTCACGTCATAGGGCTTGCGGATCACCGGAGCGCCGAAGCCGCTGGGCGCTCCGCCAGCGTCGCCATAGCCGGTGGCGAAGACGAACGGCACGCCGCGTTCGGCCAGGATGTCGGCGACCGGGCTCACTGAGAGGCCGTTGAGATTGGCGTCCAGGACGGCGGCGTCGATCCTCTGGGCCAGAAGCGCCAGGGCCTCTTCCAGTTCATAGGCCGGCCCGACGACGGTGGCGCCGGCCTCCGACAGGCCGGTCTCCAGCTCCATGGCCAGGAGTGCGGCGTCCTCGACGATCAGCACCCGGGCGCCGGCGAGATCCACGGGGCCCGACGGCCCAGAGGCGGTTTCGGCGCTGCGGCGGGTCGGGGCCTCAGGCACGGTCTCGGGGCGCCCGACCAGGGCGGCGGGCCCCGCCTCAAATCTGGCCTGGGCGCCGGTGGGGGGGAATTCCAGCGAGGTGGTCCCGTTCAGCTCGCGCCCGGTGACCTGACTGAGCAGTGTGGTTCCGAACCCTGTCCGCAACGGCGGCGAGGCTACCGGCCCCCCGGACTCGGTCCAGTCGAGGATAAAGCCGCCGTTCGGCGTCGCCCTCCAGGACACCAGGACCTGACCGGTCTCCACCGATAGCGCGCCATACTTCAGGGCGTTGGTGGCCAACTCATGGAAGGCCAGGGACAGGGCGTTGGCCGCCCGCGGCGTGAGGAACAGGTCTGGCCCCTCCCAGCGCGTCTGGCCCGGCGCCAGGCCCCCGAGCTCGGCCGCCGCCAGATGATCGATGGCCGCGCCACGCCACCGGGCCGCCGTCAGCAGTTCATTGGCCGAACCCATGGACTTGAGGCGGCCGGAAAAGGCCTGCAGGAAGCCCTCCATCGACGAGGTCCGCCGGGCGGTCTGGACCGCCAGGGCCTGGACGGTGGCCAGGACATTCTTCACCCGGTGATCAATTTCGGCCATCAAGGCCTGACGCTGGCCTTCTTCGACCTTGCGGGCCGTGATGTCCTCGACAATGCCGATGACGCCCTGGATCTCCTGCCTGTCGTCGCGGATTCTCTGGCCGACCACCCGCAGCCAGATCTGAGGGCGCCCTGGGCGAGGGGCGGCCCGGCACTCGATCTCGTAGCGATCCTGGGCCTCGAACCCGGCGCGAATCTGGCGCAGCGCTTCGTCGAAGTCGTCGGGATGGATGCGCGGCCACAGCGCCTTGCCGCCTTCAGCCGGCAAATAGCCGGGCTCGCCCCCGGTGATGGCGGCCATGCGCTCGCTGACCATGTAGAAATCACCGGGCACGTCGTACTGGAATTCCCCAAGGCCTGCCGCCTGGAGAGCCAGTTCGAGGTGCTCGATATCCAGGCGAGCGCGCCTTGCGTCTGCGACCATAAAATGACCCTAGCGCCGGGACTGTGCCGACGCGACAGGAACTGTGGAGGTATTGCGAAGTTTTACGCGAGCTAGCCTGGAACCGGGAACCGCCGTGGCCTATGTCACGTTCAGGCAGAGCCCTGTGCGAGGCGTGCGGGGGACCTCAAACCTGTGGAGAACCTTCATGACGAATGCTGCCGACCGAGCCACGAGCGAAGCCAAGGCGGCCGCCAGCTCCGCGGCCAACTCCGCCCAAGTGCTTGCTGACGACGCTCAGCGCACCTTCCGCGACGCCGCCAAGCACTTCGAACGTGCGGTGCAGGAAGGTGTTGAACAGATTCGCGCCCAGTCCCGCGCCTATGCCGACACCGCGGGCGAACAGATGGAAGAAGCCCAGCGCTACGTGGTCGAACACGTGCGGGAACGTCCCCTGGCTGCCACAGGCGTCGCTGTCGGCGTGGGCGTGGTCATTGGGCTGCTGCTCGCTGGCGGTCGCCGTTGATCGAAAAGGCGCTCACCGCCGTTATCGGCCTCGCCGCGATCTGGGCGCTCACCATGCTGTGCGTGAGCGCCGCGGGTTTTGCGCTGTTCGTCCTGCTGGCGGGCCCTCTGGGGCCGGCCGGAGCTGCTGGCGTGTTGGCGTTGGTGGCGGGTCTGCTGCTGGTCGCGGCCGTCTTCGCCGTGCGGGGCAAGGGTCCGACCCTGCCCGTGCTGCAGGAAGACGAAAGCCTGACGGCCAGGGCCTTTGATCTGGCGCGTCAGCATCCCATGGCCGCCGGCGCCGCGGGCCTTCTGGCCGTGGTCACCGCCGGGACCCTTGCGGTGAAAAACCCCAAGGTGATCGCTGCGGCGCTCAGCGCTTTTCTGGCTGGCCGCTCGGCTGGTCGGCACTAGCCTTGCGCGTCCCGGCGACGGGATCGCAACCGAAGCTCCTCAGACGCGTCCCTTAAAGGGGGCGCGTCGCTTTACGTGACCAAAACTCGACCCAAGGACCGCCATGTTCAAGCTCCCAGACCTGCCCTACGCCTATGACGCCCTGGCCCCGGTCATCTCCGCCGAAACCATGGGCTATCACCACGACAAGCATCACGCCAAATACGTGGACACCCTCAACGACCTGCTGAAGGCGGCCGGTGAAAGCCCGGCCAGCCTGGAAGAGGTGGTCAAGGCCGCGGCCGGGGATCCGGCCAAGAAGAAGCTCTTCAACAATGCGGCCCAGACCTACAACCACACCTTCTTCTGGACCTGCATGATCGGCGAGAAGCAGTCGCCCCAGGGTGATCTCGCCGCGGCCATCGATCGCGACTTCGGCGGCCTGGACAAGCTGAAGGAAGCCTTCGTCACCGAGTCGGTGAACCACTTCGCTTCAGGCTGGGGCTGGCTGGCGGCCGAGGGCGACAAGCTCAAGGTGCTGTCCACCCATGACGCCGACGACCTCCTGACCCACCAGGGACTGACGCCGCTTCTGACCTGCGACGTCTGGGAGCACGCCTATTATCTGGATCACCAGAACGACCGAAAGGCCTTCGTCGAAGCCTGGTTCGACAACCTGCCGCACTGGACCTTCGCCGCCGCCCAGTATGACGCCGCCCGCGGCAAGGGCCAGGCCTGGCGCCACCCTGTTCCGACGGCCTGATCGCCGGGCTGGGAACAGCTTACAGTCAAGCACGTTGAAATCCCGCGGCCATCCAGGTCGCGGGATTTTCTTTGGCGGCGTCGCCTGCCGATAAGAGGAACGAGAAAATGCTGAGCTGGGCTCTGGTCTTCCTGGTGGTCGCCTTGATCGCCGGCGTGCTTGGATTCACGTCGATCGCCGGCGCCGCCGTCGGCATCGCGAAGATTCTGTTCTTTGTCTTCCTGGTGCTGTTCGCGGTCTCGGCCATCATGCACATGGTGCGGGGCAGACGGGTCTAGCCGCGCCGATTCAACGACCAGGTCCGGTACGCCTCGAACTGCGAGCCGGACCAGGTCAGGGCCTTGACGCGAATGGCGTCCTCGTCGGCCTCGATCATATTGAAGCTGGCCGGGACGCCCCGCTCGCGCACCGACAGGGTGCCGCAGCCGATGGCGTAGGTGTGCCCGTCGGCGAAGGCGTAGGGGAGGGCGAAGGGGGCGTGCACATGACCCGACAGAACCAGGTCCACCCTGGCTTCGCTGAACGCCCTTGCGGCGTCCACCCCGCCCCAGACCTTGGCCGTCATCGGCCCGCCGATCATCTCCGTCAGAGGATGGTGCACCGCGACGATCCTGAGATGGCCGGGGGAGGCGCTGTCCAGGAAACTGACGGCCTCACGCACCTGGCTACGGGCGATCTGGCCCTTGGACCAGTTCATCCGCCACTGAGCGCCGCGGGCCGTATTGATCCCGGCCACGGCCACGTGCGCGTCCAGGTGCGCCTGGCTCCAGGCTGGCCCGATGATCCGCTCGAACCGCGAGAACGGCGCGAAGATCCGTTCGATCCAGGCCAGATAGGGGGCGTCGTGATTGCCCGGCGTGACCAGCCACGGCCGGGGAAGGCTCTCCATCCAGGCCTTGGCCGCTTCGAGTTCGGCGACCTCGGCGAAGCGGGTGATGTCGCCGGTAATCAGGATGAGATCCGGCGGATCGGCCTGGAGCATCTCGGTGGCGGCGTCGACGGCGGGCCGGTTCTCATCGCCAAAGTGGACGTCGGAAAGCTGCGCGATACGGATCATGCGGCGTCCGGGTTCAACACGCTGGCCGCCACGTCCTTCTCTGCGCCGGCCGGCTCGTCCGGAGGCGCCAGGACACGGGCCACATGCGATACGAAGGCGACCTCGGCCAGGGGACCAAGTTGAACGCTTTCGCCATCCAGGAGCGCCGGGATGCCCCGGGCGGCCCAGACCCGGGCCTTCAGACACAATCCCAGATCAACAGCCGGATCGTCACGCCAGTCACCGACCGCCGCATGAAGGCCCAGACGGAAGGCCTCCATCGCCCCATGCAGATCCAGGCCCGCAGCCTCCAGGGCCTGCTCGTCATCGGCCAGGCTGCGGCTGGCGGTGGGGCACATGAAGATCACCGCCTCGCCTTTTTCCCGCTGTCCCTCGCCGATGACGTAGCGAAGCCGTCCGGAAAAGGCGCGGGACCAGGCGGTCTGCGCCCGCTGAAAGGCCAGCCGCGCCTTGCCTTCGCGCATGGCTTCCCGGGCCGGGGCCCAAAGGGCGGGCGCGCCGAGGATGGCGGCCACCAGGAACAGCTTCCCGTCCACCGAACCTCCCGCCAGGGGGCGCTCCACGCCGTTGTCGAGAATATCCACCAGGGCTTCCTGCCAGGGACGTGCGCCATAGATGGCGTGGGGCAGCATGTTCATGGTGCCGCCGGCCAGGGGCGCAAACAGTGGGCCTTTCGGCCCACACAGTTCGGCGGCGCTGCGGGCGGTTCCGTCTCCGGCGACCACCGCCAGGAGGTCAGGCCCGGCTTCCAGGGCGCTACGCAGGCAGGCCTCCACGTCCCCGGACGAGGAGGCGCACACCCGGGCGCGCACATTGTAGCGCGACAGAATCTCCTCCGCCTGGGCCGGCGCGTCTTCGGAGACGCTGCCCGAGGCGAGGTTGAGGACCATTTCGATTTTTTGAACGCCCTGGATCACCGGCGGGGCCTAAAGGTCTTGGCCAGACGGCGCGGCGTCCGAGGCCGTCCCGTCCGGCGCCGTGGCTGCGGGGGATGAGGCCTCGGTATTGGCCTGGAGATCGCGGCCTGCGCCGCTGATGGCCGCGCCAGCTTCGCTGGCGGCCGCGCGCAAGGTCGGTTCGGCGCGATCTGCGGCGACGGCCAGCTTCTGGTCGACGACCTCTCCCCCCTCGCCAAACGAGCCGTGCCAGGCGGCCACACCCAGGATGGCGGCGCCCGCCAGGGCGACCAGGCCAATCATCAGGTTGCGGATCGGGTGACTGCGCCGAGCCCGCTCCTCCCGCCGGCCCTCCACCAGGCCTCGCTCATAGGCGCGCTCCAGGTCCCGCGGATCGACCGCCACGGGATCCATGGCCTCGGCCGGAATGCCGTCGCGGTCACGTCGTCCAAATCGCGGCCACATTCTGGGCGCTCCATGTTTCATCTGCGGTCAAGCTAACGGCGCGCGCCGACGCCGGTTCCCCCTTTCGGCCGCGGCAATGATCGAGCTGGTCCCGATGGTCGGGAACCTGACCAAGAGGACCGGCGTTTGAAGTTTGGCACAAGCTCAAGGAGAGCCTGAAATGATGAAGTCGCTTATCGCTGTGGCGGGCGCGGGCCTGCTGGCCGCAGCCTGCACCTCGACCGGAACCGTGGAACGCAACGCCGCTGGCGGCGCAGCCCTGGGGGCCCTCGCCGGCGCCGTAATCGGCAACAATGTCGGATCGGGCGACGCCGCCACTGGCGCAGCGATCGGCGCTGTCGCCGGCGGCGCGGCCGGCGCCTACAAGGGCTGCCGTGAAGACGGCGGCTGCGGCGCCAACGTGCCCAATCGCCGCCAGTATTATGATGAACGCGCTGGGCGTTACTATTTCTACGACTCCGCCAGCCAGCGCTACTATTGGGAAGACGGTCAGCCCCGCTACTGATCAGAGCAGCAATTGGTGATCCAAGAGAGCGGCCAGGAGTCCTGGCCGCTCTTTTTCGTTTATGACTTTGGACAATGCGCCGCAGGCGCGCCTTAGGGGATATTCGAGATGATGGATCGGCGAGGATGGGGCCTCCGGCTTGTGGCCCTGGGAGCGCTGCTGGCGCTCGGAGGTTGCCAGACCTGGCTGAACCGGCCCCTGGTCGAGGACACAAGCTGCGCCGATGTGAGCGCCGAAATCTACTTCCAACCCGACTCCGCTGACCTCGGCCCCGACGCTCAACAGCTGATCCAGGCCGCCGCCGATCAGGCCCAGGGCTGCGCTGTCACGCGGGTGGACGTGCTTGGCCTGGCCGACGCGCCCGGCTCGTCAAGCGCCAACCTCACCTTGTCCCAGGCCCGCGCCAAGGCCGTCACGGCCGCCCTGGCCGCCGCACGCCTTCCCGCCGCCCAGTTTCATGTTCAGGCCGCAGGCGACGCAGGCGCGGTCACGGAGGGCGGGCTTGCCCAGCCCATGCGCCGCCGGGTCGATATCGTCCTGCGCCTCGCCGTCCCCGGCTGAGCGCCGCGCCAAAAGGAACGGCGGATCTCATGAGATCCGCCGAGTTGGCATAATCGAGAAAGGGGGGGTGCGGAGGCGGCAGGCTGATCTTGGGAGACCAGCCTCAAGTCGGGGGGGGCGTCGCCGCCTCCGCAGCATATGAACTCGCCGCCTCCATCTCCGTTCCCGCCGCCACGCATTATTTTCAAATTTTAGCGCCCAGACTGACGGTGGTTTCGGGTGGTTGAAACAAGCGTCGCCATTCACGGAACGCCCAAGCAACCCCTGCGTTGGTTTGGCAAGGCGGAGCATCGGCTTCGCACCGCGCTGCAAAAGGGGCAGATCATGATCAGAAGCCACGAGGTTCCAGGTCAGGCGACCATCTCCTCGCACCGGGATCGCACGGCCCACAGCAGGCTGGCGGCCTTGGCCTCTATCGTGGCCATGGCCAGCGCCATGGCTCTTCTGAGCAGCATGGCCGCCGAGGCTGACGCGCCCCGCGGTTCAGTCCCTGCCGCCGCCCCTGCCGGCCTCATCAACTTCTAAGAAAAGGAGAGCGCTCATGGCTGACTCCCCCCCTGAGTCTGAAACCAAGATGCCCGCCACGCCGGCTCGCCAGGGCGCCTTGGGTAAACCCGTGTTGCTGGTTCTCGTCATATCGACCGCCTTGGCCGGCGTCGCGCTGATCAGCGCGTGGCTCTTCCGGGCCGATGATCTGGCCGAGGTTGAGCCGCACGCCGGGCGCCAGGCCACCGATGCGGCCGTCTTCGAGCAGGACGCGCCCGCGCCGGTTCAGAACCCGCCGCCGGCAAACTGATCTGGACCCCGTCCATGAGAAAGGGCCGCTGATCTCCAGCGGCCCTTTTTGGGTGAGGCGTCCGACGCCTGCGCCTGGGGCGCGCTCCAATAGGCGGGAACCGGTTGTCGGCCGAGGGCGCTGGAGACTTGAAGTTTAGAGTCCCATTCAACGATCAGCGATTCCGTACGACCGCATCAGGCCTAGACCACCGACTGGCCGCGGATCGCCCGGACGACAAAGCTCGCCACCAACAGGACCAGAAACAGCACGAACAAAATCTTGGCGATGGTGGCCGCCAAGCCAGCCAGTCCCATGAAGCCGAGATAACCGGCCGCGAGGGCCAGAACTGCGAATACGATCGCCCAACCGAGCATGGCGTGATCCTTCGAGGTGATTGACCGGCGGGTCTGCGCCCATCCAGAATTCAAACGCCCTCGAAGCGCCACCGTTCCCTCCGCCCGGCGAACCAGGCGGAGGCGGGGGAACTCTCGCGACAGCCTTAGGCGGCGGCCTTAGCCTTCCGACGAGGATGGAAGAACAGCGCCTGACCGATCGCCGCCTTCACCGTTTCCGGCTGGAAAGGCTTGGTGATCAGGAAGGTGGGCTCCGGGCGCTCGCCGGTGAGGAGGCGCTCCGGGAAGGCGGTGATGAAGATCACCGGCACATCAAGCTCGGCCAGGATGTCCTTGACCGCATCGATGCCCGACGAACCGTCCGCCAACTGGATGTCGGCGAGCACGAGCCCTGGCCGGCTACGGCCGACGGCGTCCACGGCCTCGGTGCGGGTGGCGGCGATATCCACCACCGTGTGGCCCAGCTCCTTGACCAGGGCCTCGATGTCGGCGGCGATGACCGGCTCGTCCTCGATGATAAGCACCTCGGTGGCCAGTTCGGCGTCGATCTCAGCCTGGGCTTCGGCGATCAGGCCTTCGACCTCTTCAAAACGCGCGCCCAGGATCTGCGCCGTCTCACTCGGCGTGAACCCCTCAAGAGCGGTCAGCAGGAAGGCCTGCCGAGACCGCGGCGCAATCCGCATGAGGCGGGAATTGGCGTCTTCACCCGCGGCGTCCTCACTGCTGCGCGCCTCAAGCTGCGCGCCGGTGGAGCACCAGATGGCGTGGAACACGTGATACAGGGCCACCCGCGGCGTGAGGTTGGCCTCAAGGACCTTTTCGCCGGCCGCCAGCGCCTCGAGTGCGACGCGGACATAGTGGTCGCCGGTGGTTTGATCGCCGGTGAGGGCGCGCGCATAACGCCGAACATAGGGCAGATGCGGCGCCAATCGGGCTACAAGACTCAATGACCCCTCCCGTAGAGACAAGAACAGACACGCGGCTGCGTCCTGTGCGACCGCGTTTCATCCATCATCCGCACAAAACGCGGCCGGAGGGAACCGGTTCCGCCCATCGGGCGTTTTCTATATCCACGCAACCAGTTCCCGCACATGGAACCGGTTGGGAACTCGACGGGGGGGTCGATCGTTGAGCGATCAGAATGACAGTATGAAAGGGCGTCCGCCGCAAGAGCAGGACGCCGGGGATATGATCGAACAGCAATCGCAACACCCGGGCTCGGGGTCCGAAGCCAACGCCGCCGCCCTTGATGAGGCCCGTTTGCGCCAGCAGGCGATTGGCGTGCGCCTTCGTCAAATGTTCGACGAAGTGGTCAATGAGCCGGTGCCGGATGATTTCCTCGATATCCTGCGTCGCGCCGACAAGTCGGCGGAGCAGGACTGATGATCGACCGCAGTCCGCGAGACCCAGCCCTTGATGAAGCCTTCAAGGCGGAGCTGGTCACCCTCATCCCGCACCTGCGCGCCTTCGCCCGCACCCTCTGTGGCGACGCCACGGCTGCCGATGATCTGGCCCAGGACGCGATGATGAAGGCCTGGGACGCCAGGTCCAGCTTCCAGATGGGCACAAACATGAAGGCCTGGACCTTCATGATCCTGCGCAACCAGTTCTATTCCGAGAAGCGCCGGTCCTGGCGCCAGAGCCAGCTGGATCAGGAAGCCGCCGAGCGGACCCTGGTCGCGGTGGATGACCCCGAGGCGCCCGTCGCCCTGGACGAACTTCGCCTCAGCCTGGGCATGCTGCCGCCGGAGCAGAGGGAAGCCCTGATCCTCGTGGGCGCGGGCGGCTTCGCCTATGAAGAGGCGGCCGAGATCTGCGGCGTGGCCGTCGGCACGGTGAAGAGCCGGGTGAGCCGGGCGCGCAAGGCCCTGCAGTCGATTCTCGAAGACGGCGCCTATGACCGCGACGGCGGCGCAGCGGGCGACGCCATGCGGTCTATCCTGGCCGACGCCGAGCGACTCAGCACCGTCCGCTGAGCGCCCAGGGGGCGGCGCCGTGAACACTGATCCATGGGCTTCGCTCAGCACCATTCGGGTTCGCCTGATCGCAGCCATGGCCGCGGCCCTGCTTCCCGTGCTGATGCTGGGCGCCGTCCAGACCGCCGTCGCCTTCAATCGTGAGGCTGAGATCCTGCGCGAGAGCCTGGGCTCCGCGGCCCAGCGCAGCGCGGCCGACGCCCGGGCGCGCATGGAATCGGCCGACATCCTGCTTGAGACCCTGGCGCCGGGCTCGGTCGGATTCGCCTGCGCCGGGCGGCTGGCCGAGGTGACCGCCCGTATCCCGGGCTATGACAACCTAATCCGCTTCGACCGCAATGGCCGGGTGGCCTGTGCGGCCGGGACAGTGCCCAACGATCCAGGCCGCAGCGCGCGGCCGTGGTTCGAACAGTTGCGCACCGCCGACGACATGATCATCACGCGAGACCCGGGGGTGAGCTATTCCGACCAGCCGGCGCTGGTGGCCGCGGTGCCGGCCCGCACGGCAAGCGGGACGTTCGACGGGGCTCTGGCGGCCGTCATCGCGCTTTCCAGCCTCCAGCCGGACGGCGCCGCCTCGGCCCTGCCCGAGGGCGCCGAGGTCGCACTGGTGGACAATGCCGGGCGTTATCTCAGCATGACCGACGCCGCCGCCTTCGCTCCGCCGCCGGACGACTGGCTGAGGCGCACCCAGGCGGGCGGGTCCTATGTCTGGTACGCCCAGGCTGGCGGCGAGCGACGGGTCCACATCGCCGCGCCCCTGGTGGGCGAGAGCCTCTATGTCATGCTGTCGGCCAAGTCGCCGGGCCTGTTCTCATGGGCGCGACTGAATCCGCTGACCGGGCTGGTCCTGCCGCTCATGACCTTCGCCGTGGTGCTGGTCACGGCCTATATCGCCGTCGATCGGGTAGTGGTGAGGTGGCTGATCTATCTGCAGCGGATCGCCGCCCTCTATGCCCGGGGCCGGCTGACGGTGCGGCCTGCACGGGCCGAGGACATGCCCGCCGAAATTCGTGACCTTGCCGAGACCCTGGAGGACATGGCCGACGCCATTGTCGGCCGCGACGCTTCCCTGCGGGAGTCCCTGGCCCAGAAGGACGCCTTGCTCCGCGAGATCCACCACCGGGTGAAGAACAACCTGCAGGTCATTTCCAGCCTGCTCAGCATGCAGCAGCGGGCCCTGTCGGACCCCGGCGCCCGGGCGGCCATGTCCGATACGCGCCAGCGGATTTCCGCCCTGGCCCTGGTCTATCGCGCCCTCTACCAGGGTCCCGACCTCAAACGGGTCGATCTTCGCCCCTTCCTGGAAGAACTCACCGCCCAGCTGGTGGCCGGAGAGTCGATGCGCGGCCCCCCCGTCCGCACCGAACTTCATGCCGACGCCCTGATGATCGATCCCGATCGCCTGGCGCCCCTGGCCCTGTTCGCCGTCGAGGCGATCACCAACGCCCAGAAGCACGCCTTCGCCGAGCGTGGCGGGCTGCTCAGCGTCGATTTCCGGGCGGCCAACGGCCAGGCCGTGCTGGAAATCGCCGACGATGGAGTGGCGACAGACCAGGCCCTGGCCGGGACGGGGGTCGGTCGCACCCTGATGACCGCCTTCGCCCGCCAGTTGCGGGGCCATGCGGAGGTGCTGAGGAACGCCGCCGGGGGCGTCACCGTGCGGCTCGTCTTCCCGACCCCGCCAACCGAGGCCTTCGAAGCGCCGGAGCGGAACCAAGCGGTGGCTTGAACGTTGGATCACGGACGCAGACAAGCCTCACAATGGAGCCTCCCCAAATGCGCAAGATTCTCCTTCTCGCCGCCCTGACCGCCAGCCTTGGCATGACCGCCTGCAACACCATTTCCGGCGCGGGCCAGGACGTGGGCGCTGCTGGCGACGCCGTGACCCGGACCGCCGAAGACGCGAAGAACTAAGAAGGCCACTGCGCGCGAGGCTCCGCCTCTGCGCGAGGTCCAGACCAAGAGCCCCGCCCGGCGATCGCCGCGGCGGGGTTTCTTTTGGCGGGGATCAGGCTGCGGCCCGAGCGTTTGCAGAGGCCTGAAACACGCCCGCGTGCGCGCCGGCCGTCAGACCCTGGGCGTCGAGAGCCTGGGCCTCGTTGGCGCCGACGATCAGATAGCCGCCCGGATTCAGCGCCGCCGCCAGGTTCTCGATCACCCGCTGCTGGGCCGGCTCCGTCATCGCCTCCAGCACGTGGCGACAGAAGATCACGTCAAAGCCCCGAACCCGCGACAGATCGCCGATCAGGTTCAGCCGGCGCCATCGGATGGTCTGGCGGATGCGCGGCGAGATGGCCCAGGCGTCATCGATCTTGTCGAAGTGCCGCACCAGGCTTCGGATCGGCAGGCCTCGCTGCACCTCGAACTGCGTGTAGAGACCACTCTGGGCCTTCTCCAGGGCGCGCTCTGACAGGTCGGAGCCGAAGATCTCAAATTGGGCTCCAGGATGTTCGCCCGACATCTCGTCTACAAGCATGGCGAGGGAGTGCACCTCCTGGCCCGTGGCGCAGGCTGCGCTCCAGATGCGGATCGGCTGGTCCGCGCGCTGGCGGGCCAAGTCCGGAGCCAGCTCATCGCGGAACAGGTCGAAGGGCGTCTGGTCCCGGAAGAAGCTGGAGTCCCCAGCCGCCATGGCTTCCACAATGGCCCAGATCAGCCGGTCTTCCCGGCGCGTCCGCAGGCCAGACATCAGGTCGGCGATGCTTTCGAAGCCTTCGCGGCGCGCCACCGGCCCCAGGCGGGTCTCGAACAGATAGTCTTTCGCCGGGTCCGCCAGTTGCCCCGAACGGGCGGCGCAGAGCTGGGCGACGAGGTCGCGGTCCTCCGGTTTCATACCAGACCGGCCTGGGCGAACTTGGCCGCCACGATCTCGCTGTCAAAGGGCTTCATGATGTATTCGTCAGCGCCGCTCTCCAGGGCTTCGCGAATGGCGGCCAGTTCGTTTTCAACCGTGCAGAACACGACCTTGGGCGCCGCGCCGCCGGGCTCCATCCGCAGGCCGCGCAGGAATTCCAGTCCATTCATGACCGGCATGTTCCAGTCGAGCAGCACCACGTCGGGCATGGCGGAGCGGCACCAGGCCAAAGCCTCGGCGCCATCGGCGGCCTCGGCGATGTCGAAGCCGAGGTCCTCCAGGATCCTGCGCGCGACCTTCCGGATCACCCGACTGTCATCGACGATGAGGCAAGTCCTCAACGGAACACTCCCAACTTGAGGGCCAAGTTGTTGCGCCCTGCTGGTTAAGGAGCCGTTTGGTTTTGCAAGTTCGCGCCGCCCGAGCGCCCGATTTGGGGGCCGCCGGTCAACCGGCCGGCAGGGTCGCTGCAAAGGTGACCTTTTCCTCGTCGGCCTCGGCGAACACCCGGCCGGAGGCCTCCGTCACGAAGAGGTGGACATAGTAGGCCTGCACCCAGTGTCCATGCATCAGGCCGTCGGGCAGCTTCTCTCCGGCCAGGCCGGCGGCGATGTCCGGGCGCAGCCGCGCCTTGGGGCCGACCGCCTCCACGGCGATCACTGTGGCTCCGCCGTCGTGAACCGCCTGCAGGCGGGCCTTGCCGCCCAGCGGCAGCGCCGCCCCAGCCAGTTGGGCCAGGTTCAAGGCCGTGCGGGCGGCGGCCTTGTCGAGGGACGGAGCCTCGACGGCCCATTCAAGATCGGCGCGCTGATGTCGAAAAATCCCTTGGGCCAGGGCTTCCAGGTCACGAGGATCGAAGGTCTCGGCTGAAGCCGAGGCGCCGAACGCCACACGGGTGAAGGCCAGCATCTCGGCCAGCTTCCGGCCCGACGCCGCGATCAGGCCCATGGCGTCTTCACGCATGTCCTGGGCGTCGGGATCTTCCAGCAGATCGAGGCCGGACACGATGGCGCTGACGGGGCTGATGAAGTCGTGGCACATCCGGGCCGCCAGATAGGCGGCGATCTGGGCCGCGCCCGGCGAAGCCCCGCTGGCGCCAGGTTCAGAAGCGGTAGGAAGTGAGACGTCTGTCATCGCCTGATCAGACTGGCGTGATTTGGCGCCCGCTGAACAGGAAAAGCGGCGGCTCAAATAGCCTTTTCGAACGCCCAGGGCTCAGAGGGGGGCGCAAGTCGGGCTGGCGTCGCATAGGCGGCGCCCTGGACGTCCAGATCGAAACTGGCCTGTTCGGCGCGGCCCCGCGGGCCAAGCTGGACCGCGAGATAGCCCGTGAATCCAGCAAAGAAGGCGAAGACCGCCACCCAAAGGACGATCCGCAGCGAGGCTTGCGGCATTCTGACGGGGAGGGCGTGGGCGCGTTCCATGCAGTCTCTAACCCGGACAAAGGCCCAGGGTTGCGGCGAGCGCCCATTTTTCGCCTCACACTTTTTGCGAATTATTCTCATTGCGCTTCAGCGCCGCATCTATTAAGAATTATTCGCAAATCTAGAGCCCGCACGCCCCCTGGGCGTCGTATCGTCCCCTTGGCGTTTCCTCCCCGCCAGGCCTCGCCCCGCCCGGCTCCCCGCCTGGGCGGGGCTCTTTTAAGCCCAGCCCCCGATGGCGCGCCCGGCGGGGCGCAAAGGCGGCTGTAAAACCGACGAAATTGGGTTCATAACCCGGCTTGAGAATTGAGGCGTAGCAGATCAAGGAGGCCGCCATGGCTCTGGATTCCGGTGAGACCCCGAAGACCTTCCGCTGGGATGACCCGCTGGATCTCGTATCGCGGCTTTCGGAAGACGAACGCATGGTCTGGGAGGCGGCCCGGGCCTATGCGCGGGACAAGCTGCTGCCGCGGGTGGTCTCGGCCTATGCCGAGGAGCGGTTCGACCGCGAGATCATGAGCGAGATGGGCGCCCTGGGCTTCCTGGGTCCCACCATCTCCGAGGAATATGGCGGCGCCGGCGTGAACCATGTGGCCTATGGCCTGATCGCCCGCGAAATCGAGGCGGTGGATTCCGGCTATCGATCGGCCATGAGCGTGCAGTCCTCACTGGTCATGTATCCGATCTACGCCTTTGGCTCCGAAGCCCAGAAGCAGAAGTACCTGCCCGGCATGGCCCGGGGCGAGATCATCGGCTGCTTTGGCCTGACCGAGGCCGACGGCGGCTCCGATCCGGCCTCCATGCGCACGGTGGCCAAGAAGGTGGACGGCGGCTTCGTCCTGAACGGCGCCAAGATGTGGATCACCAACAGCCCGATCAGCGACGTGGCCCTGGTCTGGGCCAAGCTCGACGGCGTGATCCGCGGTTTCCTCGTGGACCGCGGCTCCGAGGGCCTGACCACGCCCAAGATCAACAACAAGCTGTCCCTGCGCGCATCGGTCACCGGCGAGATCGCGCTCTCCGACGTCTTCGTGCCCGAGGACCACATGCTGCCCGGCGTCACCGGCCTGCGCGGCCCCTTCTCCTGCCTGAACAAGGCGCGCTACGGCATCGCCTGGGGCGCCATGGGGGCGGCGGAATTCTGCCTGCACGCCAGCCGGGACTATGTGTCGAGCCGTCAGGTGTTCGGAAAGCCGCTGGCCGCCCGTCAGCTGGTCCAGAAGAAGCTGGCGGACATGCAGACCGAGATCGCGCTGGGCTATGAAGGCGCCCTGGCGCTGGGCCGCCTGATCGACCAGGGGGCCTGGGTCCCCGAAGCCATCAGCCTGATGAAGCGCAACAACTGCGGCAAGGCGCTGGCCATTGCGCGCGAGGCCCGCGACATCCACGGCGGCAACGGCATCAGCGGCGAGTACCACGTGATGCGGCACGCGGCGAACCTCGAGACCGTCAACACCTATGAGGGCGCCCACGATGTCCACGCCCTGATCCTGGGCCGCGCCATCACCGGCGAGAACGCTTTCTAGGCGCTTGCGCGGCGCCAATGGCGGCCCGGGGCGTTCATTGGCCACGCCCCGGGAGCCGCCATGTCCGACAGTCCTCGCACCCTCGATGATGTCATTCTCTGTGTCTGCGACACCGCCGCGGCTTCGGAGGGGAAGGTCAGCCTGCAGGAGGTGCGCGACGCCATCGGCGGGCGCGCCTATGGCCCCTTGCTGTTCATGGCCGGCCTGATCACCATGACCCCGGTCAGCGCCGTGCCCGGCGTGCCCACCTTGTTGGCGTTCACCGTCGTGCTGATCGCCGGCCAGATGCTGGTGGGCTGCGAGACCGTTTGGCTGCCGCGCTGGCTGCTCCGGCTCAAGGTCAAGGGCGCCAGCCTCGAAAAGGGCGCCCGTAGCGCGCGGCGGCCAGCCCAGTTCCTCGATCGCCTGATCCGACCGCGCATTGCAGGCATGACCGAGGGCGTGGGCCGCAAGGGCGTCGCCCTGGTCTGTATCCTGGTCGGGGTTCTAACCCCGCCCCTCGAGCTTATCCCGTTTTCCACTGCCATCCCGGCGGCGACCATCACGGTCTTCGGGCTGGGCCTGACGGCGCGGGACGGGGTCGTCGTTCTGGCGGCCCTGAGCGTGGGCCTGACGGCCATAGGCCTGGTGGCCTGGGCGATGCTGGCCTAGCCGCTCGTGACTTCTCCCCCCAATCGGCGCCAGGGTCTGGCCATGCTTCGACACCTCCTCGCCGCGCTCCTGTTCAGCCTCATGGCCTTCCCGGCCGTGGCCCAGACGGCGGGCGCGCCGGCCGCCGAGCCTGCGCCGGCCATAGCAAGCCGCACATCAGGCTCCGAAGACAGCGACATCGTCGCCAGGATCAGCGCCATCTTCGCCGAGATCCCCGGGCTACAGGCCGTTGAGGTCCGCGCCAGCGCCGGGGTGGTCACCCTGCGGGGGTCTGTCGCCACGCCCAGCGAGGCCGAGCAGGCCGAAGCCATCGCCAGCCGGGTGGCCGGCGTCGTCACCGTGCAGAACGCCCTCGAGCGCGACCTGGATGTGCGCTCCAATGTGGCGCCGGCCTTTGCGCGGTTTCAGCAGGAGACCCGCGGCCTCATCCAGGGCCTGCCCCTGCTGGGGGTGGCGCTCGGCGTCGCCGCCTTGATCGGGCTGATCGGCCACGGGCTGGCCGGGATCGGTCGGCTCTGGGCCTGGCTGACCCCCAACGCCTTCATGGCCGAACTGGTCGCCAGCAGCGCGCGGGTGGTTTTCGTCGTCCTGGGCGTAGTGATCGGCCTGGAAATCCTCGGCGCGACCGCCCTGCTCGGCGCGGTTCTCGGCGGCGCCGGCGTGATCGGCATCGCCCTGGGCTTCGCCGTCCGCGACACGGTGGACAACTATGTCTCCAGCCTGATGCTCAGCCTGCGCCAGCCCTTCCGGGCCAACGACCATGTAGTGATCAATGGCGAGGAGGGCCGCGTCATCCGCCTGACATCCCGGGCCACGGTGCTGATGACCCTGGACGGCAACCACCTGCGCATCCCCAATGCGATGGTCTTCAAGGCCGTCATTCTGAACTACACGCGAAATCCCGAGCGGCGGTTCGAATTCGACCTGGGGATTGGCGCCGAGGAGGACGGATTGGAGGCGATCGGGCTCGGGCTCGGCGCCCTGAACGCCCTCCCCTTCGTCCTGGCCGAGCCCGAGGCCAGCGCCGTGATCGTCGATGTGGGCGACTCCAACATCGTCCTGCGCTTCTACGGCTGGGTCGACCAGCGCCAGACCGATTTCCTCAAGGGGCGCAGCCGGAGCATTCACGCGGTCAAGGCCGCCTTCGAGGCCGGCGGCTTCAGCCTGCCTGAGCCGATATACCGGCTGCGCTACGACACACCAGCGCCCGGCGCTCCGGCAGCCCCCGCCATCCCGAAACCTGCTTCCGTCCAGCCGCAGCCAAGGGCGCGTGACGATCACGCCACCCCTGAGGCCCTCGACACAGCGCCGGCCCCGGCGGTCGAGCGCCTGGTGCAGGAGGAGCGTTCTGACAAGAAGAGCGGCGACCTCCTCGACGACCGGCGGCCGATCGAGTGATCTGATGCGATCAGACAATGCGGTCTGATCGCATCAGCCCCTAAGAACGCTTCTGCAGGACCGCCAGAGCCTGCACCGGTTGGTCGCGGCGGCCGGGCACGACCTCCAGGACCGTAAAGTGCTCTTCGGCGAGGGCGACGAAGGTCGAGCGGCGTATCCAGGCGGACAGATAGTTTGAGCCTTCCAAGGCGTCGTTGAAGATGACGAGCGGCTCCGACTGAAGCGAGAGCCGGACCGATTCCGGACCCCATGCGGCGGCATAGTCCTCGTCGTGGAACGTCAGCATCGCAAGTCCCCCCGGCTGCAGCACTCTCGCGATTTCCGCGAGCCAGGATCGGATGGCGGGCTCCCGGAGATGCGTGAAAACGGAATAGGCGTAGACGAGATTTCTGTCCCCAGACGGGCATGTGGTCGGGGGTTGAAGGCCGTTGCGCAGGTAGCGGCCGGGCAGGTTGGCGGCGCACCAGCGCACGAGCTGCCGATTGATGTCCGTGCCGAGGAAGTCGCCGCCTGCTTTGAGGACGTCCGGAGCGATCCACCGGGCGATGCGGCCACAACCGCAACCAAGGTCCCAGACGCGCGCACCGCCTAATGTGACGCCATGACTTGAGGCCACTGAGATGAACCAGGCCGCATCCTGCTGTCCCTTCTCGGAATACCATCGTTGCGAACCTGTGCCGGCCACAGCCCCGATCAGGGCGGCGGGCGGCATCGGCAAGCCGTCCTGATAGGGGTCGCTGGACAGTTCCGCGTGGCGCCGCTCCTGGCGGCGGTGAAGCGGGCCGATCAGGCCGCTGACTTCAAGTCCCCGGTGAAGGAGGCGGCGTAGCGGGTCTCGCATGAAGAGTACTCCTGGCCCTCGTGACAGCCACAAGAGCCATAACGGACTGGGTCTGGCCTAGGCTAGGTCCTGGCGCGGACCGGCGCTCCGCGGCTAGTCTGCGTCATGCAGCGGATCGCCGTCATCGGCATAAGCGGCTCTGGGACGACCACCTTCGCGCTGGCCCTCGCGCGCGCGACCGGCTTGCCGCTGCACCACGTCGACCAACTCTTCTGGACGGGACGGTGGCGGCCGGTTCCAGAGCACGAGTATCTGGAGTCTCATTCGGCATGGGTGAGCCGAACTCCCCGCCGAAGCCCTTGAGAGACTGGATTTCCGGTTTCTCTGGGTGGTTCTTAGCGCCGCCGAGCGACCCGCCATCGCGGCGGTGTTGCGGCGGTCGCCCGACGCCGTGGTGCGGCGGCTGGCCAGCGCGCGAGATCGGGCCGCCCTACTGCGCCAACTTGTGCACGAGCAGGCGCAGAAACGCCCGCCGGGGGATTAATCCTGGCGGGCGTTATGGATGTTTGGGTGCGGGGACAGGATTTGAACCTGTGACCTTCAGGTTATGAGCCTGACGAGCTACCGGGCTGCTCCACCCCGCGGCAGATGGGATTGGCGCGTAGGGGTGCGCCGGTGTGTGATGGCAAGGGGTGATCTGATGAGTTGCATCCGTTTGGTAGACCTGGCGGCGACCTACTCTCCCGCGCCTTAAGACGAAGTA
>NZ_JBALUY010000059.1:0-12665 GCF_036963605.1 Phenylobacterium sp.
CCACAGGTCGGCGGCCACGACGCTGACCCCAAACTCCTTGGCGAGGAACACAGATGTCGCGCCGCGACCCGATCCCAGGTCCAGGACCCGCATACCCGGCTTGAGTGCGAGGTCCTGCGCCAGGTCCTCCAGGAGCCACAGCGGATTGGGTCCCATGTCCAGACCGAGCAGCCACGCCGGGTCATATTTCGAGGTGAGCGGATAGCGCTCCGGCTGGTGGAGGATCTCTGTCGTCATGATCACCTGTGGCCGGGGGCGACCGCTTCCATCACTTCACCAAAGGGAATCTAGTCCTTTCGGCGCGGGGTACGAACCCCGTTTGCGCGGGCCGTGGCCATACGCCAGTAGCGCTGTCTGAACCAAGCTTGGTCTTGTCCTCCGCCCCCGCGCGCCAGTCATTGACAAAGTTTGCCAATTTACCGAGGCTTATTGCCGGAGGTGATCCATGGCGACGATGAATGTCTCCCTGCCCGATGCGATGAAGGACTGGGTCGAGGGGCGGGCCGGGACCGGCCGCTACAGCAACGCCAGCGACTATGTGCGCGACCTGATCCGCCGGGACCAGGAGCGGGTCGATAAACTCGCCGCGCTCCAGCAGCTGATCCAAGAAGGCGAAGAGAGCGGCGCGAGCGACCTGTCGGCCGCCGATATCATCGCCAAGGCGCGTCAGCGCGCCGGCGTCGGCTAGCGCGGTCTACAGGTTCAGCCGCAAGGCGGCCGAGGACCTTGAGAACCTCTATCTCCATGGGGTTGTGACGTTCGGCGTCGGCGTCGGCGTCGGCGTCAGGGCATGCCGCGCCCACAGGCCCCCTACCGCGCCGCCGCCGAGATCGGGTCCGGCAGGCCCAGGATGCGCTTGGCGATGATGTTGTTCTGCACCTCCTGGGAGCCGCCGGCGATGGTGCCGGCCTTGGAGCTGCCGAGCAGGCGGGTGGCGGCCAGTTCGTCCTCGTCGAAGGGCTCGCCGCTCCAGCCCAGGCCCCGCCAGCCCATGATCTCCACGGCCAGCTCCGCCCCGTCCCGACGCAGGAAGGAGCCGGCGTTCTTCATGATCGAGGTGGCCGCCGAAGGCCCGCTGTTGGACCTGGCCTCCAGGGCGGCGCGGGCGGCCGTCTGCTGGAAGGCCTTCAGGTCCATCTCGTAGCAGGTGATCCTGTGGCGCAGGTCGGGGTCGGCGATGCGGCCCGCCTCGTCGGCGCCCAGATAGGCCTTGGCCATCTGCGGCAGGGGGACCTTCACCGCCGCGCGCTGGGCGCCGGCGGCGCCGGCCAGACCGCTGCGTTCGTGCTGCAAGAGGCGCTTGGCGATAGTCCAGCCGCCGTTCAGCGGGCCGACCAGGTTCTCCTTGGGGACCACCACATCGGTGAAGAAGGTTTCGCAGAAGGGAGAATTGCCGGCGATCAACAGGATGGGGCGGGCCTCGACGCCGGGCGAGCGCATGTCGATCAGCAGGAAGGAGATGCCCTCATGCTTCTTGGTCGTGTCGGTCCGCACCAGGCAGAAGCACCAGTCGGCCAGGTGCGCGCCCGAGGTCCAGATCTTCTGGCCGTTGACCAGCCAGTGGTCGCCCTTGTCCTCGGCCCGGGTCGACAGCGAGGCGAGGTCGGAGCCCGCGCCCGGCTCGGAGAAACCCTGGCACCAGCGCAGGTCGCCCCGCGCGATGGGTGGTAGATGGCGGGTCTTCTGCTCTTCGGTCCCGTATTCCAGCAGGGTGGGGCCGAACATCATCACCCCCATGCCGCCGATGGGGTTCTGCGCCCCGATGGCCTTCATCTCTTCGGCCAGAACCCGGGCCTGCGCCGGCGACAGGCCGCCGCCGCCGTACTGGGTCGGCCAGGTGGGCACGCCCCAGCCCTTTTCGCCCATGCGGGACTTCCAGAGCCTGGCGTCATCGGTCTCGGGGCCCTCCTCGGCGCCGGGGCCCGGCGCGGGTCGGTGGGCCAGGGATGGCGGGAAGTTCTCCGCGAGCCAGGCGCGGGCGGTCTGGCGAAAGGCGTCGTGTTCAGTGGGCTGTTCGGTCATTGGGGCGCTCCCGGCCGCCTGGGGCGGCTCTGTTCTGATTGGCAGGTCGACGGCCGCCGGGCTGCGGCAGGCGTGAAATCCTCCGTGTCTGGTCGGCGACAATTGGCGCCGTGACCCTCTGGCGGGACCGTGCCAGGATAACGCTGTCATGCCGTCGCGGCCAGAGTGTCGCGGCGCGCCTGGGCCAGGGCGCCGGCCTATCAGCGGCTGCGGACCCTGCGAGAAAACAAATGAGCTCGGCGCCAATGACCGGGCCAGGGAAGGAAACGATGATGCGCGTCGCACAACAGGCGGCCAGCGACGGGGCGACTCTGGTCGGTCCGCGCCGCACGCCCCGAAACATGGCTGGCGAGGTCCAGGGCTCCATCCACGAGGACGCCACCGCAAAGAGACTCGGCTTCCGAGGCGGTACGGTGGCCGGCTCGATCCATATGGACCAGTTCGTCCCGATGCTGGTCGATCTCTATGGGGAGCGCTGGTTTGCGGGCGGCAATCTCTCCCTGCTGTTCAAGCGGCCGACCGTGGACGGCGAGGCGGTCATCGCCGAGGCGACGCCGGGCGTCGAGCGCGCCCGCCTGGAGATGTACGACGAGGCCCGCGCCCTGATCTGCCAGGGCACGGCGTCCGACCATGCCGACGCCGGCTCCGAGCTGTCGCGGCGGCTGCTGACAAGGGAGGCCGCGCCCCGCAGCGCCATCCGCATCCTGTCCGACCTGCATGTGGGGGACGAGGCCCAGGACATCGCGCTCAGCGTCTCGTCTGAGGCCCTGAAGCGGCGGCTGGAGACCATCACCGAGACCCTGGAGTGCTACCAGGATGAGCGGGCCGTCCTGCCGCCGTCGATGGTGGTGCATCTGGCCCACGGCGCCCGGTCGGCCGTGGTGGGCTCGGCCGGCGCGGCGGTGGGTCTGTTCGGCGCCCTGGAGATCCAGTTCCTGCAGGGGCCGCTGCGGGCCGGCGCCGACTATGTGGGCCGCACGCGGATTTACGCCCTGACCGAAAGCCCCAGGACCGAGAACGTCTGGTACGACGTGCTGATCGCCGACCCCAAGACCGGGCGCGATCAGGCGCGGGTGACCTTCTGCCTGCGGTTCATGAAGGCCTCTTCGCCGCTCTGGGCCGAGGCCTGAGGCCTCAGCGCCGGCGGATTGCGGCGAAGTACTCCCGGTCGAACAGGCGGTAATAGAGCCAGGCCGGCACGCGGTCGTAATAGGGCTGCACGTCGGCGATGATCTTCGCCTGGGAGGCGTGGACATCCAGCAGGTCGCGCTTGGTCTGGGCGACGCTGGCGATGCTCACCGCCAGCTCCGGCGGCGGCAGGCCCTTGGCCGGGTCGCGGGGATAGTGCTCGCGGAAGGCCGCCACCAGCCGACGGGCCAGACGCACCAGGGCGCCCGGCAGGGTCACCTGATAGAGCAGCCGCGGCCACGGTCCGTCCTTGGGCGCGGCCTCGAAAACCTCCCGCACCCAGACGCCGGTGCGGACGTGATCGGGATGGCCGTAGAAGCCCACCTTCTCGTCGAAGCTGATCAGCACCTGAGGGCGATAGCGGCCGATGGCCTCGGCGATGGCGGCCTTGGGCTTGGCCGGGTCGAGCCGGATGAGGCCCCCGTCGGGGAAGTCCAGCACCTCCACGGCCTCGGCGCCCAGCAGGCGGCCGGCGGCTTTGGCCTCGGCCAGTCTGACCCGCGCCAGTTCGTCGGGCCCGTAGCCGGTGTTCTGCGCCGCCTCGCCGTGGGTGAGATAGAGCAGGATGACCCGCGCGCCCGCCTTGGCCATACGGGCGAGCGTCCCGGCGCAGGTGATCTCATCGTCCGGATGGGCCCAGATGGCCAAGACCGTCACCTCGGCGCCGACGCCCGGCAGGATGTGGGTCCTGGGCACGGACTCGTCGTTCAACTGTCCGCGGGCGAGCAGGAATCCGCCGAGCAGGGCGGTGGGCAGGCCGACCGCGGCGATGGCGCCCCAGGGGATTTTCCGTTCAGCCGCCATAGCGCGCCTCCGCCGGTTTGCCGCCATCACCTCGAGCGGCGTTCGTGGCCCAGTCCAGGTCGGCCAGATAGTGACCCGCGACGGCCTTGTGAACCGGCGACAGCATCAGGTGCAGGCCGGCGGGCTCGGTCACCGCGCTGGTCACCCAACCGCGCTCATAAAGCTTCTTCAGCACGGCGAAGGGATTCACGTCGTCGCGGGTGAAGGCGAGGATGCCGAGCATCGGATCGCCCAGCAGATGCCACCCCTGGGCTTGCACGCCGGCCTGGATGACCTGGCGAGCCTCCGTCACCTCACCATGCTTGGCGCGGTAGCCAAGGGCGCCGAGCACATTCATCACCGCCCAGGCCGCGGCGATGGCGCCGCCCGGGCGGGTGCCGGCCAGGGTGGGGGTGACCATCTTGCCCGCCGGCCAGTCACCGACCTCGAAGATCATGTGGGCGCGCAGATCCTCGCTGCGGAAGAAGACGGTGGACGCTCCCTTGGCGCAATAGCCGTATTTGTGCAGGTCCGCAGAGATGGATGAGACGCCCTCGACCTCGAAATCGAAGGGCGGGATGGCCGCGCCGTTCATCCGCACGAAGGGGGCGATATAGCCGCCGACACAGGCGTCCACATGCAGCCACACGCCGCGCCGCAGGGCGAGCTCGGCCAGGGCCTCGATGGGGTCGATCAGGCCGTAGGGGAAGCAGGGCGCCGAGCCGACGATCATGATCGTCTGGCCATCGATCACCGCTTCCATGGCGGCAGGATCAGCCAGCAGGTCCTTCAGCGGCGTGCGCCGCACCTCGATCTCCATCACCGCGCAGGCCTTGTCGAAGGCGGGATGGGCCGAGCGGGGCAGGACGAGGTTCAGCGGGCCGGTCAGGCCGCGAACCTTGCGGGCGTGGTCGCGGGCGGCCTTGACCGCCATCAGGATGGAGTCGGTGCCGCCGCTGGTCATGTTGCCGACGCAAGCCTCGTCGCCATGCAGCAGGCCGAGGCCAAAGCCGACCACCTCGGCCTCCATCTGCTTCAAACTGGGAAAGGCCGCCGGCCCCAGGCCGTTCTCCGAGGCGAACCTGGCATAGGCCTCTTTCTGCACCTGCTCGATCTCAGGCCCGGCATTGAAGACATAGACCGCCGCCTTGCCATCGCGCCATTTGACGTCGCCGGCGCCCAGGGCGTCCATGCGGGCGGACACCTCGGCCCAGGGCGTTCCTTGTTCCGGCAGTTCGATCCTGGCCATTTCGCCCTCCCCGGGCGGCGTCGGCCGCTTTGCGGCTCTGATCCTTGTGGTCGGCCAAGGTGGCACAACCGGGCTGGCCTGGAAAAGCCGAAGACTTGACGGCGATCTTCACCGGGGCCAAGCCGTTCCACCTCGACGGGGAGGGGACAACAGATGTCGCAAGGCGCAGAGGTGCTGAAGGCGCCGTCCACCCGCCGCGTGCTGGGCGCAAGCCTGGTGGGCACGGCGGTGGAATTCTACGATTTCTATATCTACGCCACGGCCGCGGCCCTGGTGTTCGGGCCGCTGTTCTTCCCCTCGGCCTCGCCGTCGGCCCAGCTTCTGTCCTCCTACGCCACCTTCGCCATCGCCTTCTTCGCCCGGCCCCTGGGCGCGGCGCTGTTCGGGCACTATGGCGACCGCATCGGCCGCAAATCGACCCTGGTGGCGTCCCTGATGCTCATGGGCGCCTCGACCTTCGCCATCGCCTTCCTGCCCACCTATGCGACGGCCGGCTGGATCGCCCCGGCCCTGCTCTGCCTGCTGCGCTTTGGCCAGGGCCTGGGCCTTGGCGGCGAGTGGGGCGGGGCGGCCCTGCTGGCGGTAGAGAATGCGCCGCCGGGCTGGAAGGCGCGCTTTGGCATGTTCCCGCAGTTGGGCGCGCCGGTGGGCTTCATCGCCGCCAATGGCCTCTTCCTGATCCTCGGCCTCTTCCTGACGCCGGAACAGTTTATCGCCTGGGGCTGGCGGATCCCCTTCCTGCTGAGCGCCGTGCTGGTGGGCGTGGGCCTCTGGGTGCGCCTGAAGCTCACCGAGACCCCAGCCTTCGCCAAGGCGCTGGAGCACGCTCCGCCGCCCAAGACGCCCCTGTTCGAGCTGCTCGCTCGCCATCCCCTGGAGACCCTGGGCGGCACCTTCGCGGTGGTGGCCTGCTTCGCCACCTACTACCTCTCCACCTCGTTTGCGCTTGGCTATGGGGTCACCACGCTCGGCTATTCGCGGGAGGCCTTCCTGGCCATCCAGCTGGGCGCCATCCTGTTCATGGCGCTCGGCATCGTCATCGCCGGCTACTGGTCGGACGCCACCACGCCGCGGGCCGTGCTCATGTGGGGCTGCGGCATGGTGATCGTGGCCGGCCTCCTGCTGGCGCCGATGCTGGGCTCAGGCTCGCTGGTGCTGGTGTTCGGCTTCCTGTCGCTCAGCCTGTTCTGCATGGGCTTCGTCTATGGGCCGCTGGGCGCCTTCCTGCCCGGCCTGTTCCCGGCCCGGGTCCGCTACACCGGCGCCTCGGTGGCCTTCAATGTGGGCGGCATCCTGGGCGGCGGCCTCGCCCCCCTGGTCGCCCAGCTCCTGGCCGACCGCGGCGGCCTGGTCCCGGTGGGCTTCTATCTCGGCGCCGCAGCCCTGGTCAGCCTGGTGGCGCTGGCGCCGCTGCGCCGGACCGTGGAGGACTGACGCCTAGCGGAAGGCGTCGACCAACTGGGCGATCCAGGTCTTGACGTGGTCCTTCTTCTCCAGCGGCGTCTTGCCGTGGCGGACGACGATCAGGTCGAGGTCGGGGACGAGAACCGTGTACTGGCCCTCATAGCCGTTGGCGCTGAACGAGCCGGGACCGGCGATATTCAGCCACCAGTGGGCGCCGTAGTCGCCCTCGCGCACCGCCGGCTGCGGGGTCGGCGTGCGGGCATAGTCGATCCAGTCGGCCGGCAGCAGCTGGCGGTCCTCCCAGCGTCCGCCGCGCAGATAGAGCAGGCCAAAGCGCGCAAAGTCCCGCGCCGTCGCAAAGCAGAAGGACGAGCCGATGAAGGTCCCGGCCGCGTCGAACTTGGGGACCGGGCTCGTCATGCCAAGCGGCTCGAACAACCGCTGGCGCATGAAGGCCTCGAAGCCCGCCCCATCGACGCCGAGCGCCCGGGCCGCGCAACGGGCGACAATGTTGGTGGTGCCGCTGGCATAGGACCAGAAGGTCCCCGGCGGATGGGCCAGCGGCCGGCTGGCCGCATAGTGGGCCACATCGGCCTTGCCGGATCCGAACAGCATCTCGATCACATCGGAGACGTGGCCCGGCACATAGTCCTCCACGAAGGACAGGCCGCTCGACATGCGCAGCAGCTGGTCCAGGGTGATCGTGGCCCGGGGATCATCTGCCGTCTCACGCCATTCGGGCACGTCGGCCGGGGCGTGGATGTCGAGCTTCCCCTCGGCGACCAGCAGGCCCACCAGGGCCTGGGTGATGCTCTTGGCCTTGGACCAGGAGGGATAGGTGGCGTCCGGGCCGAAGCCCTCGCCATAGCGTTCCAGAACGATGCGGCCGCCCTGAACCACCAGCAGCGCATGGGTCTCGCCCAGCAGCTCGGTGTCCGGCGCGGCGAAGGCGGTGGCCACGAGCGCGTCGAGGGCGGATCGGTCCACCTGGCTCGGCAGCTCGCCCTCCGGCCATTGCGTGGTTGGCCAGGGCGAGGCGGCAGGTTGCGAGGGCAGGGCGGGCAGGGGCGCGATCTCGGTCATGGGGGCGAGGTTGGGCGGGCCATCCGCCCTTGTCAAAGCTCACCCAAGGTCAGGCCGGTGATCGCATTGTGTTCAGAAGCGTCCAGAAGGCGGCGCTTCCCCCCATAGGTGGATGCGAGGCTGGCCACGGCGCAGGCGGTGGCTATGTTCGCGCTTCCTTCGTGTTCGAGCCCGAGAGTCTTCCATGCCGGCCGGCGTCTTCGATCTTTTCAAGCTGGGGGTCGGGCCTTCCAGTTCCCACACCATGGGGCCGATGACGGCCGGGGCGCGGTTCCTGCGGAGCTTTGCGCAGACCCCGGGGCTGGGACCTGTGACGCGGGTAGAGACGACCCTCTATGCCTCCCTGGCCATGACCGGGCGGGGACACGCCACCGACCGGGCGGTGATCCTGGGCCTGGCCGGCTTCGAGCCCGCCACACTCGATCCCGACGCCGCCGAGGCGGTCCTGGGCCAGATTGCATCCGGAGGGCGCATGATCCTGGGCGGCGGGGGCCCGGAGATCGAATTCGACCCCGCCCGCGACATCCTGTGGGAAGGCCGAATCCGCCTGCCGCAGCATCCCAACGCCCTTCGCTTCCGCGCCCTGGACGCTGAAGGCGAGGTGCTGGCCGAACAGGTCTATTTCTCGATCGGCGGCGGCTTCGTGGTGGACGAGGCGGAGTTCGGCAAGCCGCCCACGGCCGATGGACCGGTCGTCCCCTACGACTTCGCCAGCGCCGACGAACTGCTGGCCATGGCCGAGGGCGCCGGCGTCACCATCGCCGAACTGATGTGGCGCAATGAGATTGCCCGGCGCACGCCCGAGGAGGTGAACGCCGGCCTCGACGCCATCTTCGAGGCCATGGAGGCCTGTATCGAGCGGGGGCTGCGCCAGGATGGCTGCCTGCCCGGCGGCCTGAAGGTGCGCCGCCGCGCCCAGCAGCACTTCAACGAACTGACGCGGCGGATGGAGCGCAATATCAGCGATCCCCTGGCCGCCCTGGACTGGGTCAATCTCTGGGCCCTGTCGGTGAACGAGGAGAACGCCTCGGGAGGCAAGGTGGTGACCGCGCCCACCAATGGGGCGGCGGGCCTGCTACCGGCTGTGCTTCGCTTCTATGACCGCTTCCACCGGGGCGGGGCCGAGGGACGCCGGACCTTCCTGCTGACCGCGGCGGCCATTGGCGCCCTCTACAAGCGCAACGCCTCGATCTCCGGCGCAGAGGTGGGCTGTCAGGGGGAAGTGGGGGTGGCCTGCTCCATGGCCGCGGCGGGCCTGACCGCGGCGCTGGGCGGCAACAATGCGCAGATCGAGAACGCCGCCGAGATCGCCATGGAGCACAATCTGGGTCTGACCTGCGACCCGATCGGCGGCCTGGTGCAGGTGCCCTGCATCGAGCGCAACGCCATGGGGGCGGTGAAGGCCATCGACGCCTCGCGCCTGGCCCTGCTGGGGGACGGCCAGCACACGGTCAGCCTGGACAAGGTCATCGCCACCATGAAGCGGACAGGCGAGGACATGAACGAGATCTACAAGGAGACCTCGCTCGGCGGCCTGGCCGTCAACGTGGTGGAGTGCTGAGCCCCAGGTTCTAGAGGCTCAGGCGGCTTCCTGCGCGACGGTCGGCAGGATGCCGCTCATGTCGATCAGGGTGATGATGCCTTCGTCGGTGGTGATCATGCCTCGGGCCAGGCCCTTGCTGGCGGCCGCGCCGATCACCGGCGCCGGCTGAATCTCGCCCTCGCCGACATTGATGATGTCGCTGACGGCGTCCACCAGCAGGCCGACCGTGCGGCCTACCAGGTCGACGACGATGACCACCGAGGACGGGCCTGCGGCGCTGGCCGGCAGGCCCAGGCGGGCGGCCAGGTTCAGCACCGGCAGCACCGCGCCGCGCAGGTTGATCACGCCCAGCACATAGTCCGGTGCGTTGGGCAGGGGTGTGGAGGTGGTCCAGCCACGGATCTCGCGGACCAGCTGGATGTCGATGGCGAACCGCTGCGCGCCGATGATCACGGTGATCAGCTCGCCGCTGGCCGACATGGTGCTCTGGTCGTTCATGTTCAGAATTCCTCCCAGCCGGCCTCTTGGGCCACGGGCGCCAGTTTCAAGGCCGCCGAACCGTGCGTCATGGGACGCGGCGCACGGGTGGGGGCGACAGGGCGAGGCGCCCGAGCCGGAGCCTTGGCTTGCGCGCGCGGGCGGACTTCCGTGGCGAACTGGAACCGACCCATGAGGCGGTTCAGCTCGGCGGTCTCCTGGGCGAGCGCATGGCTGGCGGCGGTAGATTCCTCGACCATGGCCGCATTCTGCTGCGTAATCTGATCCATCTGGTTAACGGCGGAGTTAACCTGGCCAAGGCCGATGGCCTGCTCCTCGGACGAGGCGGCGATCTCGCTCACCAGTCCGTTGATCTCGGCCACCTGGGTGACGATGGTCTCAAGCGACTGGCCCGTCTCGGCCACCAGTCGTACGCCGCCGGCCACATGGGCGGCCGAGGCGCTGATCAGGGTCTTGATCTCCTTGGCCGCGTCGGCTGAGCGCTGGGCGAGCGCCCGGACCTCGGAGGCGACGACCGCGAAGCCGCGGCCGGCGTCGCCGGCCCGCGCGGCCTCGACCCCGGCGTTCAGGGCCAGCAGGTTGGTCTGGAAGGCGATCTCGTCGATCACCCCGATGATCTGGCTGATCTGGGACGAGGACTGCTCGATCTGGCCCATGGCGGCCACGGCCTCGCCCACGACCTTGCCGGAAGCCTCGGCGTTGCTGCGGGTGACGGCCACGGAATCCCGGGCCAGCCGGGCGCTGTCGGCCGATTTCCGTACCGTGGCGGTGATCTCGTCGAGGGCCGCGGCGGTTTCTTCCAGACTGGCGGCCTGTTGCTCCGTGCGGCGCGACAGGTCGTCGGAGGCCTGGCTGATCTCGCCGGTGCTCATGCCGATCTGGTCGCCAACCGCCACCAGGCCGGCCATGGCCTCGCCCAGGCGGCCGGCGGCGGCGTTGAAGTCCCGCTGCAGCGCGACGTACTCGGCGGGGAAGTCGCCGTCTATGCGGGCGCGCAGGTCGCCCTCGGCCAGGGCCGAGAGGCCGGCCCCGATGACCGACATGGCCTGTTGCTGGTCGGCCTGGCGCTGGCTGCGCTCGGCCTCGTTACGGGTCCGCTCGTCCTCGATGGCGGTGACGTCGGTGGCGAACTTCACCACCTTGTAGGCCTTGCCCTCGGCGTCGAACATCGGGTTGTAGGAGGCCTGAATCCAGACCTCGCGGCCGCCCTTGCCGATGCGCAGGTACTTCTCGGCCATGAACTCGCCCCGGCGAAGTCCGTCCCAGAAGGCGGCGTATTCGGCGCTTTTGGCGAAGTCGGCGGGCACGAACATGCTGTGCTTGCGACCGATCACCTCGTCGGCCGTGTAGCCCATGGCGCCGAGGAAGTTCTGATTAGCGGTGATGATCGTGCCGTCGAGTTCGAACTCGATCACGGCCTGCGACCGGAGCATGGCGGCCGACTTGGCGCGGAGTTCGGAGAGTTCGAGTTCCTGGGCCTTCTGGCGTTGGGAGTCGAAGCGGAACATGGGGAGGTCCTACGGCTTTGAAGGAACGTTGTTCGCCCTTATCGTCCGCAATTCCTAACAACTGATTGTATCAAGCTCGACTGAATCAAATCGCATCTTGGTAAGATTTGGTTTTCCATTCTACCCTAGCGTGTCCGAAAGCGCATGTTGCTGCTGTTGGCGTTCATCCATGTCAGTTTTCATTACGGACACGTCGTTCAAATCTGAGGCGGAGGAGATCCCGTCCCGCCTGCGCGACCTCTATGTGGATCGCCAGCTGTGCCTGGCGCTGCAGGTGGCCGCGAGTCAGGTGACGCGGATCTATCGCGGCCTGCTGGACCCGCTGGGCCTGACCTATCCGCAGTATCTGGTGCTGATCGCCCTGTGGGAGGCCGAGACGCCCCTGACCATGCGCGATCTGCGCCGTACCCTGTCCATGGACACCGGCTCGCTCACCCCGTTGATCAAGCGGATGGAGGCTGCGAGCCTGGTCAACCGCGCCCGCGACACCGTCGATGAGCGCCTGGTCTGGGTTTCGCTGACCCAGGCCGGCTGGGACCTGCGCGAACAGGTGGCCGAGGTGCGCTGCGAGGTGGTCCGCCGCCTGCCCATGCCCGAGGCCGATATCGCCGAGCTGCGCGAAAGGCTGCAGGAGCTGAACGCCGCCCTCCAGGCCCAGGCTCCGGAAGACAATTAGCACGCCCTGTCGGGACGTCCCCGGTCGCGCCGTCCTTGGGTCAGGCTCAACCGATGGAGGACGCGCCCATGCCGAAGATCAATCCCTGCCTGTGGTTCGACACCCAGGCCGAAGAGGCCATGACCTTCTATGCGGGAATCTTCCCCAATTCGAAGATCCTGAACGTGGTCCGCTATCCCGAAGGCCCGATGGGCGAGCCCGGAACGGTCATGCTGGTGGAGGCCGAGCTGGACGGCCAGACCTTCTCCGGCCTGAACGGCGGGCCGCAGTTTCCCCACACTGAGGCGGTCTCCTTCGTCATCCCCTGCGCCGACCAGGACGAGGTCGACCACTATTGGGAAAGGCTCACCGACGGCGGCCAGCCGGTGCAGTGCGGCTGGCTGAAGGACCGCTTCGGCGTCTCCTGGCAGGTGACGCCGGTCGAGCTCCACGCCCTGCTGGCCGACCCGAAGACGGCGGAGAAGGCCAACGCCGTGATGCTGAGCCAGGTCAAGCTGGACATCAACGCGATCAAGGCCGCGGTGGGGTAGGGGGCGGGGCCTTGCGCTCACCCCTTCCACCGTCATGGTCGGGCTTGACCCGATCATCCATGAACGCAGGCGCTGGCCGCGGTGTGCATGGACCCTCGGGTCAAGCCCGAGGGTGACGGAGAGAGACCATATCCTTCAGACGTCATCCTGGGCCTTGTGCCCAGGATCCCTCGTGACGCCT
>NZ_JBALUY010000059.1:12764-22540 GCF_036963605.1 Phenylobacterium sp.
AGCCCGAGGGTGACGGAGAGAGACCATATCCTTCAGACGTCATCCTGGGCCTTGTGCCCAGGATCCCTCGTGACGCCCGGCCCGCCCTCGACAGGGATGCTCGGCACAGGGCCGAGCATGACGACGTGGGGGCGGAGGGTGCTGCGCTCACCCCTTCCACCGTCATGGTCGGGCTTGACCCGACCATCCACGAACACCGGGCTGGCCGCGGTGTGCATGGACCCTCGGGTCAAGCCCGAGGGTGACGGCTGAGAAGCGGGAGCGCCCTAAGCCGCCTCGCGGGCCTCAACCGGCGCCAGGCGGATCAGGTAGTCGAAGGCCGAGAGCGCGGCCTTGGAGCCTTCGCCCATGGCGATGACGATCTGCTTGTAGGGCGTCGTCGTGGCGTCGCCGGCGGCGAAGACGCCGGCCACCGAGGTCTGGCCCTTGGCGTCCACCTCGATCTCGCCGCGGGGCGACAGGGCCACCCCGTCCTCGGCCAGCCATTCGGTGTTGGGCACCAGGCCGATCTGTACGAACACGCCTTCCAGCTCGACCGTGTGCGAGGTCCCGGTCCCGCGGTCATTATAGGTCAGCGCCGTCACCTTGGACCCGTCGCCCTGCACCTCGGTGGTCAGCGCCGAGGTGATGACCGTCACATTGGGCAGGCTCCGCAGCTTGCGCTGCAGAACCTCGTCGGCGCGCAGCTGGCCGTCATATTCGATCAGCGTCACGTGCGCGGTGATCCCGGCCAGGTCGATGGCCGCCTCCACGCCGGAGTTGCCGCCGCCGATCACCGCCACGCGCTTGCCCTTATAGAGCGGCCCGTCGCAGTGGGGGCAGTAGGCCACGCCCTTGTTCTTGTACTTGTCCTCGCCCGGCACGTTCATCTGCCGCCAGCGGGCGCCCACGGCCAGGATCACGGTGCGCGATTTCAGCGAGGCGCCGTTCTCCAGCACGATCTCCACCAGGCCGCCGGGCTCGGACGCCGGGATCAGCTTGGCGGCCTTCTGCAGGTTCATGATGTCGACTTCATAGTCGCGCACATGGCGCTCCAGGTCGGCGGCGAGCTTCGGGCCCTCGGTGTGCGGCGTGCCGGTCAGGTTCTCGATGGCCATGGTGTCGAGCACCTGGCCTCCGAAGCGCTCGGCCGCGATTCCGGTGCGGATGCCCTTGCGCGCGGCATAGATGGCGGCGGCCGCGCCGGCCGGACCGCCGCCGATCACCAGCACCTCGAAGGGTTCCTTGGTCTTGATCTTCGCCGCCTCGCGGGCGACCGCGCCGGTGTCCAGCTTGGCCAGCACCTGTTCCAGGGTCATGCGGCCTTGGGCGAACTCGGCGCCGTTCAGCATGACGGTGGGCACGGCCATGATCTGGCGTGCCTCCACCTCTTCCTGGAACAGCGCGCCGTCGATGGCCACGTGGCGGATGCGGGGGTTGAGCACGCTCATGGTGTTCAGCGCCTGCACCACGTCGGGGCAGTTCTGGCACGACAGCGAGAAATAGGTTTCGAAGACGAAGTCGCCGTCCAGCGCCTTCACCTGTTCGGCCACTTCGGCGTCCACCTTGGGCGGATGGCCGCCCACATGCAGCAGGGCCAAAACGAGCGAGGTGAATTCGTGGCCCATGGGCAGGCCGGCGAAGGTGACGGCCACATCGGTCCCGGTGCGGCGAATCTCGAAGGAGGGGCGGCGCGCATCGTCGCCATCCCGGCGCACGGTCACCTTGCCGTCCGACGCCGAGGCGATGTCGTCCAGCAGCTGCGCCATCTCCGCGCTCTTGGGGCCGTCGCCGAGGGAGGCGATCAGCTCGACCGGCTGGGAGACGTTCTGCAGATAGCCCTGCAGCTGGGCTTTCAGATTGGCGTCCAACATGGCTCGGCTCCGGAGCTTGCGCCGGCGAGGCGGCGCGAAAGGGGGGAGGAAACTCAGACAGCGGCGATCAGGAGGCGAAAGGGCCGGCAGACCCCAGGCGCAGACAAGGCATAAGCCCGTCCAGCCCATGGCGTTCCATGATCGATAGAGGGGGCGGGGCGTTCCCACAGGCCTGCCTCGCGCAAGCGCCAGGCGGGTGCGGAAACGCCCCTTAATCCGTCAGCCTGACCCGGCAGGATCAGGTCGTCTGGAAGGGGTCGGCCTTAGATCTTGCCGACGAGGTCCAGGGACGGCGAGAGCGTCTTTTCGCCCTCTTCCCACTTGGCCGGGCAGACTTCGCCCGGATGGGCGGCCACGTACTGGGCCGCGCGGATCTTGCGCAGCAGCTCCATGGCGTTACGGCCGATGCCCTCGGCGGTGACTTCCATGAACTGGATCACGCCTTCGGGGTCCACCAGGAAGGTGCCGCGGTCGGCCAGGCCTTGGCCCGCGCGCATCATGCCGAAGTTGTTGGTGACCAGGCCCGAGGGGTCGCCGATCATGGTGTATTCGATCTTGCCGATGGCCGGCGAGGAGTCGTGCCAGGCCTTGTGCGAGAAGTGGGTGTCGGTCGAGACCGAATAGATCTCCACGCCGAGCTTCTGGAACTGCGCGTAGTTGTCGGCCAGGTCCTCCAGCTCGGTCGGGCAGACGAAGGTGAAGTCGGCCGGGTAGAAGAAGACCACCGACCACTTGCCCTTCAGGTCGGCGTCGCTGACCTCGACGAACTTGCCGCCCTTATAGGCCTGGGCGGTGAAGGGAAGGATGGTCGTGTTGACGGAAGCCATGCGGCGCTCTCCTGGCGTTGGGGTTTGCAGGTAGGGGGAGGAAACGCCGCCTATCTACCACCCCATGCTGCATCGCAGAAATCGATTTTATCTGGCGTGGCGATAGAGGGGGTCGATGGGTCGGCGGCCTTGCCAAGCTAAGTAATGGCACTCAAGATGTTGATATATGGAGGGGAGCTCTGTGATCATCACGTTCAACGAGGCTATCGAGCAATCTGCTGCTTATTCCAAGCGACATGCGATCCTCGGAAACGGGTTCAGCATCGCTTGCCGAGCAGACATTTTTCACTACGGGTCGTTATTTGACGAAGCCGATTTTTCCTCGTGCCCAGAGGTCAAAGCAGTTTTCTCTGAACTTGGAACGCAGGACTTCGAGGCGGCTATCCGTGCGCTAGAAGGCGCGGCAAAAATCCTCCCCGCATACGTCAAAGACGGCGACGGGGCTGGTGAGAAGATGCGGGCACATGCTTCGGCCTTGAAAGAAATTTTGGTGAAGACGATTGCGTCAAACCACCCGGCAACCCCATCCGAAGTGTCCGACCTTCAATTCAACAAATGCAGAATATTCTTGGCAAACTTTCTCGGTCAAGGTGGCCAGATATTTACTCTGAACTATGATCTTCTTTTGTACTGGACGCTAATGCATGACGATGACACTGATTTTGGGCAAGTAGAAATTAACACGAACGACGGATTCGGTAACGACGAGGATGATCCCGACGCCGATTATGTTGTTTGGCAAGGCGAAGTTGGTGCTCATAATGCTTGCGTTCACTTCTTGCATGGAGCGCTTCACCTTTTTGACTCCGGATCCGAGCTCAAAAAGTACACGTGGGTGCGAACTAACAGACCGCTAATTGAGCAGATAAGAGAGGCCATAAACGTCGATACATTCCCAGTTTTCGTGTCGGAAGGATCTAGTGATCAGAAAAAGAAAAAAATCCGACACAATGCATATCTATATCAGGGATATAAGCAGCTAACGGCCAACGCCGTGCAGTCAAAGCATTGCTTTTTCATATTTGGCCATTCTCTAGCTGAGAATGACGACCACATATTGAATCGTCTTGCTCGTGGACGATTTGCGCATCTATTTGTCGGAATATATGGCGATCCCGACTCTGATGAAAATAAGAGAATCCGGAAGCGTGCATACGAAATGACAGGTATGCGCCACTATAAATCGCCTATGGAGGTCACGTTCTTCGACGCAGGTTCTGCGGAAGTCTGGGGTTAAATCGCCGGATGATTCTGAGCCTTGTTCCCGCGCGATTTTCACGTTTTGTTTTCGGGCAGGCGGGAGGCGCGGCAGGGCTGTGCGGATGACGGACGAGACCATAGGGCGGCGCGTGGCGCGCTACTTCTCCGAAGGTGTGGGGAAGGACGGGGCGACGGTTCCGGCGCGGCCGGAGTTGTCGGGTTTCTGGGCGTTCATCCGGCCGATTTTCTGGGGCTCCGTCGTCATCTGCATCCTCAGCTTTTCGATCGCCCTCTTTCCATTGTTGATCGCTGACCCGATGCGCACGCCTGAGTTGGCGATGCGTGTCGTCCTTGGCAGCTTCTTCGGCGCATTAGGCATCTCCAGTTGCCTTGTGGTCGTCGCCGCAATCTTCTGGCGCTGGACGCGGCGGCAGTTTGGCCGGTCGCAAGAGGCGGAGGTGCGCGCGTGGCCGCGGCACCAGTTCGATGACGCCATCGAAAATTCGGAATGGGAGGCGACCATGTCTCGCGGCTGGAAGCATGCCCAGTATCGTCGCTACATCGCGTGGCTCTACATGGAACGGCAACGGACACACGGCGTCCCCATTCCTGACCGCATACGTGAGGACGTGGACAGCCGCAGCTCAGGCGCCCCCTAGCCTAGCTGGCGGCTTCGGCGAGCGCCGGTTGCGCGTGCCGCGCCTCTTCTCCCCCCGCTCAATCTCCCGCATAAGGTCATGCACATAGAGGCCGAAGTCCACCTGGATGGTGTGGCGCTGGCTTTTGTAGAAGTGGCCCAGGTGCAGGGCTTCGTCCTTGGCGATGATGGCCTCCATCTCGGGCGGGCTCGGCGGGCGGTAGCGGCCGGCGAGGCAGGCGGCCGCCAGCTTGGCCTGCTGTTCGGCGAAGTTGACCAGGGTCGGCAGGGGCTGGGCCAGGCCCATGAAAAACAGGTTGTCGATGCCGGGCTTCATCATCCGCTTGAACAGGGGGAAGCGGTTCTCGGCGTCGGGCTTAAGGTCCGGGTCGTCGAAGAAGGGGAAGCTGATCTTGTAGCCGGTGGCGTAGATGATGGCGTCCACCGCCTCCACGCTGCCGTCCTCGAAGCGCACCTTGTCGCCCATCAGCTCGGCGATATTCGGCTTGAACCTGATGTCGCCGCAGCCGGCCCGCGTCAGGAACTCGCCGGAGACCGAGGGGTGGGCGGTCAGGGGCTCGTGGTCGGGCTTGGGCAGGCCATAGTCTTCCATATTGCCGACGATCTTGCGGATGCGCTTGGCCGCCAGGCGCAAACCGAGCTTGCGCGGCATCCAGTGGGGCATGGAGGCTTTGTCGGCCACGCGGCCGTTCATGTATTTGGGCAGCACCCAGACGCCCCGGCGGGCGGCGACCCACAGGGTCTTGGCGATCGGCTTCTGCGACAGCTCCGAGGCGATATCCATGGCCGAATTGCCCATGCCGACCACCACCACCCGCTTGCCCCGCAGGTCCACCGGCGCGAACGGGCTGCGATAGTCGTGCGCATGGAAAGCCGGGCCATCGAAGGCGCCGGGATAGTCCGGATAGCGCGGGTCCCAGTGGTGGCCGTTGCAGACGAACAGCACGTCATAGGTCTTCGTCTCACCGGTCGAGAGCGTGACCGCCCAGCGGCCGTCCTCGGTGCGGGCGGCCTTGGTGACGGCGGTGTTGAAGGTGATGTGCGGGCGAAGGCCGAAGTGGTCGACATAGGCCTTGAAGTAGTCCAGCAGCTGGCCGTGATGGGGGAAGTCTGGCCAGTCGGCCGGCACGGGATAGTCCTCGAAGGCCAGGCGCCATTTCGAGGTGTCGATGTGCAGGCTCTCGTAGCAGGCCGACTTGCCGTTGGGATTATTGAAGTACCAGGTGCCGCCGATGTCGTCGGACATCTCGAAGACGTCGAAATCGATCCCCTCGTCCTTCAGCCGCTTGGCGGTGGTGAAACCCGAACAGCCGGCCCCGATGATGCAGGCGGTGAGTGGCGCGCCCATGTCTGATCCTCCCACGCCGATGTCCCTCGGCTGTGTGGCAGAGGATGGCGCGGTTTCCCCTAGGGTCGGCAACTGGGGGGTCTGCGTCCTCCACCCCACCATTGTCATCCTGGGCCTTGTGCCCAGGATCCCTCGCGCAGCTTGCGCCTGCCCTCGACAGGGACCCTCGGGACGAGCCCGAGGGTGACGACATTGGGGGGCGGGGGGCCTCGAAGGACGAGGGCGGTGGCGCAGTCTCTCCCCGTCATGGTCGGGCTTGACCCGACCATCCATGAACACCGGGCCGGACGCAGTGTGCATGGACCCTCGGGTCAAGCCCGAGGGTGACGAGGGCGGGTTAGGGTCGCGGCCTCAGGTCGCCGTCCAGCCGCCGTCCACCGACAGCGCAGCCCCGGTGGCCGAGGCGCCCATGTCCGAGACCAGATAGAGCAGCATCCCGGCCAGGTGGTCGTACTCCACGAAGGCCCGGTTGGGCTGGGCGGCGAGGATGACCTCGTCCACCACACGGTCTTCGGAAATGCCCCGCGAACGGGCCTGGTCGCCGATCTGGGCCTCCACCAGGGGGGTCTTCACATAGCCGGGGCAGATGGCGTTGCAGGTCACCCCGCTCTTGGCCAGCTCCACGCCGACCGCCTTGGTCAGGCCCACCACCCCGAACTTGGCCGCCACATAGGCCGACTTGAACGGCGAGGCCACCAGGCCATGGGCCGAGGCGATGTTGACGATCCGGCCGCGGCCTTGCGCCTTCATCACCGGCACAGCCGCCCGGGTGGCGTGGAAGGCCGAGGACAGGATGATGGCGATCAGGGCGTCCCACTTCTCCGGCGGGAAGTCCTCGATGGGCGAGACGTGCTGGATGCCCGCATTGTTGACCAGGATGTCGAGCCGGCCGAACTCGCGCACGGCGAAGTCCACCAGGTCGGCGATCTCGTCGGGCTTGGTCATGTCCGCGCCGTGATAGGCGATGGTCGCATTGGTGCGCGCCTGCAGCGCCTTGCGGTCGGTCTCGATCTGGGCCGGATCGCCCAGGCCGTTGAGGATGACATTCACCCCTTGCTCGGCGAGCGCCGTGGCCATGGCCTGGCCGATGCCGCTGGTGGAGCCGGTGACGATGGCCACGTGGCCGGCGATCCCATAATCCACGGCCATGTCGCGCGCTCCTTGAGGTCAGGCCGCGGCGGCGGCCGGTTGCTGGCGGCTGAAGGTCCATTCGCCGGGCTGCGACTGGGCGGCCACGAAGCCGTAGCCCTCCAGGTCGAAGCCCCGCAGATCATCGGCGCGGCTGATGCGGTTGTCGATGGCGTAGCGGGCCATCAGGCCCCGGGCCTTCTTGGCGTAGAAGCTGACGATCCGCGCATGGCCGTCCTTTTCCTCCAGGAAGCGGATGTTGAGGATCGGCAGTTTCAGGGCCTGGGCGTCGACGGCGCCGAAATATTCCTGGCTGGCCAGGTTTACGAGCGTCGGGTCGGCATGATCCTGGCCGGCCACGTTCAGCGCCTTGGCGATCCGGTCGGACCAGAAGTCATAGAGGGTGGCGCCGCGCTTGGTCTTCAGCCGCGTCCCCATCTCCAGGCGATAGGGCTGGATCACGTCCAGCGGCCGCAGCAGGCCATAGAGCCCCGAGAGGATGCGCAGGTGGTCCTGCGCCCAGTCCAGATCGGCCTTGTCCATCGTGCGGGCCTGAAGGCCCGAATAGACGTCGCCATTGAAGGCCAGGGCGGCCTGCAAGCCGTCCTCGCTCTCGGGATCGAAGGCCTGGAAGCGGGCGCGGTTCAGCTCGGCCAGATTGTCCGACAGGGACATCAGCCGCTTGAGGTCGGCGACGGTGAGCTTGCGGGTGGTCTTGGCGAGCTCGATCACGTCCGCATCGAACTGCGGCGCCGTCATGGGCAGCAGCTTTTGCGGCGCGGAGAAGTCCAGCGCCTTGGCCGGGGAGAGAACGAACAGCATGGCGCGGTCCTTTGACCGCTCTTGATGACAAAGCCAAGGCGGTTGCGCGGCTTTAGAAGTGGACCCGCGGGTTCATGATGCGCTTTGGATCAAGGGCTGAACGGATCGCCCGCAGGGCGTTCACCTCCACCGGCGCCTTGTAGCGCAAGGCTTCTTCGGTCTTCATCGCGCCCAGGCCGTGCTCGGCCGAGATGGAGCCCTCGAGGCGGGCGACAATGTCGTGGACAATCCGCGACCCAGCGTCGCGCTTGGCCGAATGGGCGGCGTCGTCGCCCCCATCGGGACGCAGCACGTCATAGTGGATGTTGCCGTCCCCCACATGACCGAAGGCGCAGATCCGGCAGCCGGGGGCGAAGGCGCGCATGGCCGCACCGGCCTCCTCCAGGAAATCGGCCACCTTGCTGACCGGCACCGAGACGTCGTGCTTCCAGGTGGCGCCCTCGGGCTTCTGGGCCGGCGACTGGTTTTCCCGCAGCGACCAGAGCGCCTCGGCCTGGGTCTTGGTCTGAGCCACCACGGCGTCGGCGATGAGGCCGGTCTCCAGGGCCTGGGCCAGCAGCCGCTCCAGCGCAGCCTCGGCCGAACCCGGCTCGCCAGACGCCAGCTCCACCAGCACGTACCAGGGATGGGGTTCGCTCAGTGGGTCGCGCTGGCCGGCGATGTTCTTGAGCGCGAAGTCCACGCCGACCCGGCTGATCAGTTCAAAGGCCTCGACCCCGCCGCCGGCCGCCTCCTTGGCCCGGGCCAGCAGGTCCAGCGCCGCCCGGGGACTGGCCAGGCCGACCATGGCGGTGGCCCGCGACGGCAGGATGGGAAAGAGCTTCAGGCTGGCGGCGGTGACAACGCCCAGCGTGCCCTCGGCGCCGATCAGCAGCTGCTTGAGGTCATAGCCGGTATTGTCCTTGCGCAGGCGCTTCAGGCCATTCCAGATTTCGCCATTGGGCAGCACCGCCTCCAGGCCCAGCACCAGGTCCCGGGTGGTCCCATAGCGCAGCACCGCGGTGCCGCCGGCATTGGTGGAGATCACCCCGCCGATGGTGGCGGTCCCTTGAGAGGCCAGGTCCAGCGGGAAGCGGCGGTTCTTCGCCAGCGCCGCCTCGTGCGCGCCGGCCAGGGTGACGCCGGCCTCCACCACCATCACATCATCCAGGGCGTCCACGTCGCGGATGGCCCGCAGGCGCTCGGTGGACAACAGGATCTCGCCCATGGGGATCTGGCCGCCCACCAGGCCGGTGTTCCCCCCCTGCGGCGTGATCGGCACGCCGGCCTCGAAACAGATGCCGACCACGGCTGACACCGCGTCCGTCGAGCCCGGCAGGGCGAGGAAGGGGGTCTGGCCGCTCCAGCGGTCGCGCCATTCCAGCAGCTTGGGCGCCAGGCGCTCAGGGTCCTGGCTCCAACCGCCTTCGCCGAGCACGGCCTTGAGGCGGGAGATGACGTCGGCGGGCACGGAAAGGGTCATGGGATAAATCTAGCCCCTCACGGCCTAGCCGACAAAGCCCGCCGCCCGGTTCAGGCGGTCGGCGATCGCCTCCCCCAGGCCATGGGCCGGGATCGGCGCCACGGCGATGGCCCGGGGCGCGGTGCGATCCGCCGCCCGCAGATAGGCGAACAGGCGGGCGGCGGCCTCGGCCAGGTCGCCGCTGGGGCTCAGATTGAACACCCGCGGCCCTTCCGGCGCGCCGGGGCCGAAGGCCAGATAGGCCTCGTCGGCCTCTGGGGCAGCAGCGTTGAGACGGACCGGCGCCTGGGGGGCGTAGTGGCGCGCCAGGCGGCCGGGCGAGCGCCGGGCGTCATCCTCGGCCTCGGCCAGGGGGCCGATCACCGCCTCGATCTGTTCGCGGGTCACGGCGCCGGGCCGCAGCAGGCGGGGTTCGTCCAGCAGGGCGACCACGGTGGACTCCAGGCCCACGGCGCAGGGACCGCCGTCCAGGGCGGCG